>CAZBAJ010000003.1:0-103322 GCA_964490125.1 uncultured Candidatus Saccharibacteria bacterium | reverse complement strand
ATCCCGAAGTACAATGTGAAGGATCACTACAGGATGCGTTGCAAGCCATGGATACACATACCCCACCATCCAATCTGTAACCAGAATTACAGGTGAACTCACACTTAGGAGCACTTCCTGCGGGTGCGGAACAGGTAGCAACTAAAGCTTTAGCAGTATTAGCCGTTAGATTTAGATTATCCCCTGTACACATTGTGGCGTTAGAAGGATCAGACCCAGTACATAGACAGGCTTGAGTGTTGCACTCTCGTGGAGGGACAACATTTGTACATGTACCTCCGCAGGTAGCTGAACACGAAACCGTAGCACAAGCTTGAGTCCCACCACCGCAAGGTTGTGTACATGTTGTTTCCCATGCAATACAGCTATTTACACCATTTACCGGCGGGTTGCAAATAAAATCCGCCGTCTCCTGCGCCGTTCCGCCTGCACCTGACGAACAATCAGGACTTAAAAACGACTGAACGCTCCAACCAGCGTACGAGGCACCATCAACAATTGTCTCGGAAGTGCTGTTAGTAGTCACACATTTTTGCGAATCCCCGGCGCCCGCACCTTCTGGGGCTTTATCTATTTTTAACAAGTAGCTGTTAGCGCCAGTAGCCGATGTCCAACTAAAATTGGCGTTATTACTACCGCAAGCACCACATGTTCTATTAAGACCTGTAGGGGCAGGTGGACAGGTAGGAACAAAACAAGTAGCAGTTGGACTGTGAGAGCCGTTAAAAACCCTAGTGTAGTATGTTGTCCCTGAATCCAAAGTTAAAGAAGGACTAAAACCAGATGGTGCATCGGTAGAAGTGCCAGAAATTATTTTCTTGTTGGAATAACTAGAAAATGTACTTGAGGTCGACAAATCAACCCAAAAACCTGGAATCGTGGGGCTGGGGGTACCCGTCCAACTAATAGTTGCATTGTAGGTACTCCCACTACTAAGACAACCCGCAGGAACCAAACATGAAGGTTGTGTGGGAGTGGGCAAAACGCACACTCCGCCTGATAAAACATAACCAGAATTACAGGTAAACTCGCATTTGGTACCAGCGGTACATGCGGAAACCAAGGATTTAGGAGTATTAGCAGTTAGACCTGAGTCATCTCCAGTACACATTGTAGCGTTCTCGGGATTTGCTGGCGGTGTACATGAATAAGTAACAGGACCCATCGTGAACAATACACCTCTAGACCAATCGCCACCGGGAAAATTAAAGGTAGCTGTGCAACCACTGCCTGTCTCGTATGTGTTCTGTGGAGAAGCGTAATCATTCACCCGCCATGTTGTTGTAGCGCAACTGTACCCACAACCAGACGGCAATGTCAGTGTCGAGGTTACAGATCCAGTCGCCACATTAGTTACATCAAAATGTCCTCCGTCACTGTCACTTGCCCACCCAACCGAACCAGAGGAACTCGATATCCCAACCCCATCTTGGGCACCGCAATTAACCGAACCACTATACCATCGCAACCCACCCGTATTATGCGCTAGAACTACACCATTGTAACTTCCACCTTTATTATGAACCGCAAAACCACCGGCAAAAAAGTTGTGGGGCTCGTCCGCAACATGCAAATTATAAACTGGCTGGCTTTTATCCACCGCTTTAATGTCAACAATGCGGTCAGCAACCAAGTCGCCCACACCCAGCATCCCTAAAACACCAAGCTCGTCCAAAAAATCTGTGCGACTTAACTTACTAGCCCCATTTTTTACTAACTTTGTAGGACTAATCTGAACTGCCAAATTATCCAGGTCGACGGAATCTGCACCTACACTGCCCGCCAAAATTCCGTCCGACTGCAAAAACAACCTGTCGCCCACCTTTAAATCTTTAACTTTTGTATAGTCTGCGGAAAAAATTAAATTGCCAACCACCTTGCCGGTAAAAAACGGATGCTCCGCAGTAGTCTTAACCTGACTCCCGGACTGGGTTGTTATAACATAGTACTGCGGGACGGTTCGCAAAAGAGAATCCGCCACGGTATTTATGACTTTTTTGCCGGTAAGCTCGTTAAAGCTAAAAACCACATCGCCGGGTTTAATGGTTTCTATACTTTTATCACCTTGGGGTGTTGACACTTGGGTACCGGGGAGAAAGCACGACCCTCCTCCTCCACCACAATATTCAGGGGACTCGTAACAACACGCGCCTTGCCAAACCATGCAGGCTCCTGTGCCACCATCAATACACTCACATCGCCCAGTACTGTGACAGCCACTATAATAAACCCCATTTATGTTTCCGCTTGGACAAATATGAACGGCACCCGTACCGTAATTCTGAAGATTACCGTCGCCCATACACACATCGCCACCATTGCAGTAAGCGTACGACCTCGAGGGAATAATAAGAACAGAAAAAAAAGTTGCAGTAAGAGAAATTAGGATGCTGAACACACTGCCGTTGACAAATAAAAATCGTCGAAATCTTTCCTTGTGACCCATTGTCTCTATGGTATTCTTTAATAAATTGGAAGTCAATATAAATATAATGTTCTATACAGAAAATTAAGAACGCTTTTCCTGTTTTAGACCTATTTTAGGTAGTTTGCAAACCAAACATCATCAACCGCTTATACTTACTAGTCGCTCGGAGATTAACGGACTGTACGAACTACCGACGGTGCTGGGTTGCGGGATTGTGCCCAGCACCGTCGTTTATGGGGAGGAGGGCGAACAGAACGGCGCTTACCCTGCAGGTGCGGGGTAAGTCACATCCACACCCCGAGCGGGATTGATGTAGCGTTCTACCCCCGCCTTCCAAAGGACGATCCCACCGTCACCGTTCCTTTGGAGAACGAGCCACCCCGGATAGGCGGGGTCGAAGGTCGCCCAAGATTCAAGGCTATAACCCTGATTGACCCAGGTCGAGTAGTAGACGAGGTAGGCACGGCAGGCCGCCCCCTCTCGCACATACACGAACTGGGTGTCCCCCGACACAAAGCCATCCGGGCATCGGGTCTGGGTGGCACTAGCCGGCAGGACCGCTACGGCGAGCAGAACGGAAAGCACGACAAGAAGTTGTGCCCAGCGAGGAAATCTTCCCGTAGTCATGTTTTTCTCCTTTTCTCTGTCTTTTTAGTGTGAATTTGACGATCGAGGTCGGCAACTTTGTCGTCCAGCATTTTATTTTATAAAACAAAATTACCAAGCTTAATCGTCAAACCCAACACTTACTCCCCCCCATTATCAAAGAGCGGGAAGGTGATGTCTTCCCTCAAATTTCTGCTGGAATTTTACATTAACCTGTAGTTTTTGGCAAATTTGAGTGTTGCTGGTCAGCTTAATAAAAACTCGTCGTAATTATTTGATGTTATAACCGCGTAAGATGCGTTTTTGTATGTTTCTAGCCACTCTTTGGGCGCTCTTACTCTGTCCTCCGTCCATTTAAACTCGTAGCCGTAGAGATTACCCCCACGCTCTTCAATCAAGTCAATTTCTTTTTGCTCATATGTCCGCCAAAAATAATAATTGGTATGAATTCCGTTATAAAAATTAGCTTTTACCCTTTCCATAATTGCAAAGTTTTCCCACAAATGACCAACATCATTGCGTAAATCTAGGGTATTAAAATTGGCAATAAGAGCGTTTCTTATCCCCAAGTCGTAAAAATAATACTTACTCATTTTAGTAACCTCGTTCCGCAAATTTCTAGAAAAACCGGTAAGTTGTAAAATTACAAACGATTTTTCTAGCAAGTCCAAATATCTTTTTACTGTCTTTGCATCCAGACCTAGCTTGTCCGCAAGTTCCTTAGTGGAAACCTCACTACCTATTTGAAAAGCCAAAAGCTTTAATAGCTCTACTACAGTTTTTGACTTCTTAACTTTGTCGAACTCCAAAATATCTTTTATTAAATAGGAATCAGAAATCTCAATTATTCTATTTTGTTTTTGGTCATAAGTTGGATAGGTAACTACATTTGGATACATGCCGTAAGTAAGGTAATCGGCAAGCGCCCGTTTAGTTTGGTAAATACCGTATGTGTCTGCCAACTCGCTTAGTGAAAGCGGGTACAGCTGGACTATGTTTTTGCGACCTGTTAGAGGCTCGTCGGTAACATTGGATAAATCAAAAGAAGACGAACCTGTAACAATTACATACAAACCAGGGATAAAATCCACGGCTATTTTTAACGCTCTGCCAACATCTTCTATTTTGTGAGCCTCGTCTATAGCCAACAGTTGCGTGCCACCCAACAGCTTTTTAATAAATTCAATATCACATTGGGAAAAATCCTTGGCAAAATTTTTGTCGTCGCCAGAAAAAAACTTATAAGTTAGTTCCGTTTTTGCCAGAAACTGGTTTAAAAGAGTGGTCTTACCCACCTGGCGGGGACCATGTATCACTAAAACCTTGTTGGGCTCAAGGTGCTCCTGAATATTTAGTTTCCTTTTTACCGTAGAGATTGTAGACATTGTGTTTAGTATACCTAAATCCGCTAATTTTGGCAAATTGGAGGAATTGAACTCCCACAAATTGGCTGAATTGTGGGAATTGGGTGGGTTTTAAACACCTATGTTGAACAAATATTTCCAAGCAGGCATAATTTTTACCTCTACTCCATCTGTCACAAACTCCTCATCTGTGTCCATAGTAACAATAACACCTGTAGATAAACCAAACTTTTTACAGGTAGTTACTAAACCCTTTATCTCCCTGTTTCTGGTTTCTTCATCCGTCAACTCCTGCGTAACCTGAACAGCCTGCGTAACCTGGTCTTTTTCTATAACCACAAAGTCGCACTCACTTCCATTACTGTCATACGCAATTTGCTTGCCTGCTTTAATTAATTCCAAGGCTATAACCGTCTCCAAAAGTCGCCCTGTGTCTTGAGCAAATTTAAAGTCTAAAGCTATTCCAAAACCTTGGTCAATAACATAACTTTTCTTTTGCGACATGGCAGACTTAACCACAGAATGTGCATACTTGGGAATAAATCTTGCCAGATATATATTATCCACATAATCCTGGTAGTCGTACATAGAATCCTTGCTTATTTTGTAACCTTGGGATTTAAGCTCATTGTAGATTTTATTGACACTAAACTCTCCCCCACTGCCTGCCACAACGCGCTTGCAAAAGTGCTTAATAACGGAAACTTGGGAAATTTTATAGCGTTCTATTAGATCCTTAATAAGCATGACATTAAAGTACTCCTGCAAGATTTTCTCCTGAAGTTCTTTTCCCTTGTCTATGATTTCTGGGAAGCCACCTTGGTACAAAAATTGGTTAAATAGAGCGACTAATTTAGCTGTATCTTGGCTGTTATAAACATTAAGGGGATTAGGGTTAGTAATGGTTACAAATTCTTTAAAGGATAGCGGATAGACTTGGTAGGTAATGGTTCTACCCCGTAAGGATGTGGCTATTTCTTGGGAAAGTAGTTTGGCGTTTGAACCCGTAATAAAAATGTTCTTGGTGATGGTGGAATACATGCGGTTAATAAATTTTTCCCAACCGTTAACTTCCTGAAGTTCGTCAAAAAAGAAATAACATTCCTGTAGGTTTTGGTTGGGGTAAAGCTCTCTAAAAGCTTGGAGGATGAGATCGAGTTCGCCTTTTTCTAGTTTTAGGCGCTCGTCCTCAAAATTTAAATACAGCATTTTAGTGGATGGGACGCCTTGATCTGTGAGCTGTTTCATAATGTTAAAAGCGTGGTAGGTTTTACCGCTTCTTCTAACTCCTGCTATGGTTATTATTTTATTGGTGGCTATGGGTATTTTTTGCTCTCTGGACCACAGTATAGGCAGTTCTCTGGCTTGGTTGTCAGTTATTATGGTTTTTAGTAAGTCTTTCCTTCCCATAAGGAAAGATTACAGCAAAAGTTTCCTTCTGTCAAGGAAACTTCTTGGAGAGGGCTTTTAAGGCTGTTGTTACGGGATGTTTAATTGGGATCACTCACCCGTAGGTAAACTTTGCTAATAATAAATAACGGGAGAGCGGGAAGGTGATGTCTTCCCTCAAATCCTATTGACTTTTTATACTAGTCTGTAATTTTTGGCAAATTCCATAAATTATAAAGAGGGATGTTTTTAACTCCATTGCCGCTGGCGGGATGCATGGAGGTTTTTATAGCTACCTCTGGGTTGTATTTATTTTGATACAAAGTAAGGCTTTTAGCTTGGGTATTTCTTTCTGACTTAACTTCTATGGGAATAATTTTGTCGCCCAGCTGAATTATAAAATCAACCTCTGCAGTATTTCCTGATTTCCAATAATAAGGAGTGGTATTTTGGAGGTGGACAAGTTCAGTCAACACAAAATTTTCTGTAACTGCACCCTTAAATTCTTTAAATGTTGGACTTTCTTGCAACCATGCCGATGCTGGCAGTTTTGACATTCTGCCAAGCAAGCCCACATCACTTAAATATAGTTTAAAGTACGACTGATCTGCATAGGCAGAAAGGGGTATCCCGGGTTTTTCAATTTTTGCCACTTTATAAACCAAACCTGCATTAATTAACCATTCCAAAGCATCTTCCAGATCCTTAGCTCGCAAGCCTTTTTTAGCATGACTAAAGATAAATTTACCGCTTTCCCGCGCCAGTTGGTTAGGAATGGAGCGCCAAATTAAGGTAAGTTTAGGAAACTCGGAGGTTTGGGCGTGTTTGGCAAAATCCAGCTCGTAACCGTCAATAATTCTTTGCTGAATCTCCTCCACTTTAGTTATGTCGCCAGTTTTGATCCAGCAAGCCACAACCTCCGGCATACCGCCGGTTATTAGATATATCCGCAAAAGTCCTTCTAACTTTGACGCAAAAGAATTGGAAAGTGTAGCAGTGTAGGACAAAGCTTGCATGTGGTCATACAACATTTGCTCCCCACTAGCCAAAATAAACTCCGCAAAATTCATGGGGTACATAGTTAAAAACTCAACTTTGCCTACTGGAAAGGACGATGGTCCCGAAAGAGCCAAACCCAAAAGCGACCTCGCACATACAATATGGTATTCTGGAGCAAGCTCGCAAAAATACTTAAGCGAGGTTAAAGCCTTACCGCAAAACTGAATCTCGTCAAAAATAATAAGCGTAGTTGTAGGAAGAATAGGTTTATTTTGTAACACGCCCAACTCTGTGATTAGTCTTTTAACATCAAGGTCTTTTTCAAAAAGTTGTTGTAAAGGGGTGTTGTTCTCAAAATTAAAATAGGTTACATCTTGGTAGTTGGCTTTGCCAAATTCCAAAAGAAGGTAGGTTTTACCGCATTGCCTAACACCCTTAAGGATTAAGGGCTTTCTTAAAGGGTTGTTTTTCCAAGCTATTAAGCTTTTTGTAAGTAATCGTTGCATAAGTGGTATCCAAAATGCAATAAATACTGCATTTCTCATATGAATTTTAGGGTTCGTCAGGATTTTTGTCAAGTCCACCAAGGCTATTTTTAGCCTGCTGTTTCTTGTATAGCGTAATAGATTACAAACCTAGGTTTCTTGTGTAGGCGGGTATACAAGAGTTTTGGGCAAATCTGGTGGTATAATTCGTATATGCATAGTAGTATCATCCCCCAACAGTCACAAATAGTTATCTACAAAACCCAAGACGGTCAAACAAAAATTGAGGTAAGGTTTGAAAACGAAACTGTATGGCTTACTCAAAAGTCTTTAGCGGAATTGTTCCAAGTTACTATCCCAACAATCAACGAGCACATTAAAAATATCTACAAAGAAAGAGAGTTGGACGAAATTTCAACTATTAGGAAATTCCTAACAGTTCAAAATGAAGGTAGCCGTGAAGTTTCCAGAGGAATCGAGTACTATAATTTGGATCTTATAATTTCCGTTGGCTATCGTGTAAAAAGCGCCATTGCAACCGCTTTTAGACAGTGGGCAACGGCACAGTTGCGCGAATATATCGTTAAAGGCTTTTTGCTTAACGACGAAAGACTAAAAAATCCCGACCTCCCTTTTGACTACTTTGAAGAACTGGCTAAGCGCATTCAGGACATTAGAACCTCGGAAAAAAGGTTTTATAGAAAAATTACCGACATTTATGCAACGAGCGTTGATTACGACCCCACAAATGAGATGAGCATCCTGTTTTTCCAAACAGTCCAAAACAAGGTGCATTGGGCAATAACAGGTAAAACTGCTGCGGAAATTATTAGTGAGCGGGCGGATAGTAAAAAACCAAACATGGGTTTAACCAGTTGGCGCGGGGCTATATTGCGGAAAGATGATGTGGTAATAGCTAAAAACTATCTAAACGAAGAGGAACTTTCTGCCCTTAATAACCTTGTGGAGCAGTACCTAATTTTTGCCCAAGGTCAGGCAATGCGGAGAATACCGATGTACATGAAGGACTGGATCGCTAAACTAAACGGATTTCTTAAACTTAATGACCGCGAAATTTTGGAAAATGCCGGGAAAATATCCCACGAATTAGCAAAAGAACTGGCAGAAAAAGAGTACGACAGGTATTACAAGAAAATCATAGAAACCCCGAGTAAAGCAGACAGGGATTTTGATAAATTTGCTAATAAAACCGCTAAACTTATAAGTAACGGTGAGAAGAAACTTAGCTAACAGTAAAAACAAAAACGGCAAGGCGGGCAGATAGTGGTAAATAAACATGATTCTGGGGGATAGCGCCCACGGCAGAAACATCCCAAAATAGGCGATTAGCAAGAAGACGAGTCTTAAGTTTTGGGTTGTAAGAAAACCATTGAGCGTGGAGGTTAGAAACGCACTGGGTTTACACAGTTGAATATGATTTTCCTTCTGACGATGCTTTGCTTGTCGGGAGGGATTAGTTAACCGCTCCTGCCACTCACATCGAACCGACTTTCCAAGTCGCACCCCCAAAAGTCCTACAAAATACAAAACAGCAACCAGCCCGCCGTACCAAGTTACCTTATTCCCCGTCGACCAGATATTTAACGTATTTCCTAATTCATCTTTGCCCATATAAATCCAAACGGGCTTTTGCATAATTGGCCAGGAAAGCGGATGCGAGCTAAAAGGGTGCGTGGCTTTAAGCCCAATGTGATAGCGGATAATTTGGTTGTGTAGCTCGTAAAATTGTTGCCAAGTGTGTCCCTGCAACCACCATTGTAAGTAAGAGAAAAGGTAGACGTTTAGAACTGTTAAACCAAGCGTAAGTAGCGTGAGAAAAAGTTTATCTAAAGTGTAGTCGCTACTAAGTATGTTGGACGGGCTGACTGGTTTTTTTGACTTATTCGGGCGAACGACGGGAATTTGGCTTGTCACATGTCGCCAAACAAAAAGTCCCACGATAGATAGAGTCGACCAAATAATATTAAAGGTACCGGTAAATTTGGTGCTAAAAGCCAGACCAAGGGTAAGACCAAGAAGCAGAAGGTTTTGGAGATATTTGCGTGGGTATTCGGCTAAAAAAATGTACAGACGGTAAAAAGCGAGGGTGGAAAAAAAGGTAAAAATACCGTCGCTGGTGGCAAGCCGACCGTGGACAAAGGAGAGCGGATCTATGGCGTAAAAGAGTCCTGCTAAAAAGCCTACGGGAAAGTTAAACATGCGCGTACCCATAAGTATGACGACTAGCACGGTGAGCGAGGTGCAGACGGCGGTGGGAAAGCGCCAAGCAAAGGTAGTTTTGGCATCCAGTGGCGGGTTGGTTTGAGAAAAATATTCGGTTGGTTTGGAAAATATGCGGATACTTGCAGCCATTAGGAGTTTTTCTACCGGCGGGTGGAGCCACTCCAGTGCCAGCCCTTGTGGAATGGGGTGCCACCACTCGTAACCGCGGGGATCGTTAAGAGCGTAAAATTCTGCCGTGTAGGCATGGTAAATTTCGTCAAAGACCCATGCTGTGGGTATGGCAAGTCTGTGAACACGGAAAGCGAAAGCTAGAAAGGTAATAATTAGCGCTAAAGCCAATTTTATAGGTGACAGTTTAAACATCTTCACTCCGTTCTACTTTGTAAATCCAGTAATCGGCATTGTTCATAATTAACCTTGCTTGCGGAACATCACAAACCCTTCCCTTAAAAACAATGTAATCAATTGACCATTTTTCTAATAATTTGGAGTCCTTGTCGCAACTAAAAAACTTGTCTATCTCTTGCTTTCTGTCCATGTAATCAATGCCGTACGACCATAACCAGCCGTCGTAACCCATAAAGATCTGCCTACCAGATAGATTCGCTATAGGATCATTGTGAACTCCTTTAGTTAAAACCAAAACATCTGGTGGCGTATTATCTCTAAAATTTTCTGCTAGTTTTATATCATCTAAAGTCCACAAAACAAAACCGTTAGAAACGGGCGGTAAATTTTTATGCCACTCCAGAAAACTTGAGTAAACAAGTAGCGGAATTAGCAAAAGCGCTAATAACACCTTTATCACACTATTCTTGAAAGAAAAAATAAAGAATTTGCTAATAAACATGTTAAGAAATAAACTTGCGTAGACAAGCAACTTAGTGTTGTCCCAGTCCCAAGGTTGAAATTTGATGACGCCTGTAAGAAAGATTAATAACCAACCAGATATTAACAATGGGTGTGTGTAGGTTTTTAGTACGACAGCAGAAAGTACGGACAAAACAACAAAATACAACCACGGTCCATCCATAAATACCGTACCGGAAAAAGGGGGTTCTAGAAAACTAAAAAAATGGTTAGTCAGAACCCCTTTATATAGGAATAGGTATAACGATATCCCAGTTACACACAATCCAAAATAATAGACCGCAAGCTTACTAATTTGATGTCTTGCAACCGCATAGATTAACGAAACTAACATTATTATAAGTATGGAGTGTGCATGAATAAGCAAAATTAAGCCTCCCACCAGTCCGTAAATAAAAGTTTTAAAAGTGTGTCTTTTGTCGGACAAGAATTCCTGATGAATAAAAATTATAGCGATAATTGTAAACACAAACCCTAACAACATCGATCTCTGGGGAATCAGTACTTTATTAGTCAAATTCCCCACACTAAAGACAAATAAAAATAAAAAGATAAGAAAACCTAATATAGAAGACCTGCTGGGTAAGATTAAAAAATATAATCGTTTTACAAGAAGGTAAAGTAAGAAGGTGGTTAATGCGCTGGGTATCACAAAAGAGTCAACTATATTAAAACCAAGCCTGATAAATAAACTAGAAATAAAATCTGCTAAAAACGGGTATGAAAAGGGTATGCCGTAATAAACGGGGTGGTGTAAAAACCATAAAGCTGGTGGTCTATAAGCAAAACCGGTAGCAATTTGGGCGTGTAATGCCCAATCACCCCATACGGGAACTGTTTGCGCCACCACATCACCGCCTTGGTAACGGAACATCGTAGACCAAAATACAAAACAAAGCAAAAGCACCAACAAACTAGCTATATGATAATTATTTATTGCAGTAGGATTCGGCCTCATATATCGTAAAATTAACGCCATTATAAACCGACTCAAAAACTGGCTGGTCGTGCGCCTCAAAAATCGCGTAATTTGGAGTAAATTCTTTAGGCTCTTGAGGAGGGTACTCTAAAACAAAGTAGTCTATGCCGTATTTACTTACTAAAGCACACTGTTGCTCGATTGAACCGGTCTCCAAAAAACCCTTGAGCTCGCGTTGCCTTTGGGTAACATCATAACCTGCCGACCAACTAAAATATGGCCAGCCTAAAAAAATCGCTCGCCCGGACAAAGGATAAGGTGCAAAAAAACTACTATTTAGTACTAGGGCATCCTTATCCGTGTTACTAACGAGCCAAGCAGTTACGGGATGAGCCTTAACATCTGGCATTGGAATCCAGCTATCATTAATTACTGCAAAATAGTCGATGACGCCCGAAAGAGTCAGGAAAATAATAAGTAATGCCGAAGAAACAAATCCAAATACCCTAAAAACAATGTTTTTGGAGAAAATACGGTTTTTAGTAAATAATGCCACAACATATGCAGTCAACATGCCACCAACTATCTGTACATAGTTAAAAAACTTATGGTTTGTGGCAGGATCGGGGGAAAATGTAAATAAGCTAGCAATTATAAAAACCGGGAAAATTGGAAAAAAATATTTCTTAAGCCTTTTCTCTAGTAGTAGAAAACCAAAAGGCATGAGGATTATATGCAAACCAAAATTCTGCCACCAAAACGATAGGATGTTTATAAAGCTTAAGGGCGGGTGGATAATGAAACCTGGACGCCAATTTACAACAGAAGGACCGTGCTGAATATTCACTAGCTGTGGAAGTATTAACAATCCACTAACAACTCCTGTTACTAACAGATATTTTCTTAACGACGGGATCGTCAGCCAGTAGCACACCATAACAACGGCTATTATCAATAAAGCCGGTTGGTGAAAATATGGAAAAAAACCTAAAATTAATCCCCAAAACAATGCTACTAAACCCTGCCTTCTCCAAGGCTGGTTTTCTAGCACCAGTGCGGTGTACATAAATAGCAACACCAAGCCAAGGGCAAGCCCTAAATGTCTTTGATTAGTATAGATGTTTAGGTTCCACATGGAAGAAGCTATTGTCCCTTGCGCCCACGGAGCCAAACCCCAAAATAATTTATTAGTAAATATGTCGGTTAAAGTTTGCGACGACAAAGGATTCTGTTTAAAAAAATCAATAAACGCAAAAGCCCCATTGAATAGAAATAGTACAACCGACAGCCAGGCAACAAAAACGCTTCTAAAAACTCTCTTTGAAAACAGATAAACCATGCTACCTAAAAGGAAAAAACCTATTATGCTGGGTATGTTTAGCGCCCAGTCAATGCGTAACCCAGCTTTTTCCAGCATAGCGTCAAGAAGAAAAAATAAATAGTGGTATTTAATAGGCTCTCCCGGGAACACTGGATACTCGGGAGCTTGCCCAGACGCGAGTTTGTGAAAATTTCCACCAATGGAAAAAGATCTTATAAGCGGTAGATTAACTGTAAAATCAGACCAAACTTTTGTAGAAGGCAGAATATAATTATGCTCTTCGTCATATTTTAATGTGGTTAGCATTAACTGAGAGGAAAGTAGTAAAAGCAGGGTGAATAAGGCTAGTTCAGTCAAAAAAACAAACAACCGTTTCATAAAACAACACTATCACAAAAGATTGTGGGCTTCTATAATCTAGGATATAATACCGACACCTTGGAACGGTTGTACGGGTCGATAGCTCAGCTGGTTAGAGCGCTTCTCTGATAAGGAAGAGGTCGAAGGTTCGAGTCCTTCTCGACCCACCATTAACACCGTTAAATCGCACAAAGTGGACAAATCGTGCGACATATCAACAGATAAAATCGTCAAACTCCTAATTTGTCGCCCAAAAAGTCGTCCTAAATTTAATTGTTCAAAGGAAGAAAGGCAAAAAGAATGCTCATTTAAAGGTTTGAAGCTTACCTTAAAACTTACCCAACCCTCCGTGAGTTATGGAGGTTACGCGTTTGACTTATGAGTTTCTTGGTCAGACGGCGCCAGATTCAAAGACGGACTCGCTTGACGCTTGGTCATTAAAGTATCCGATTTTTCACTGGCTAAAGTTTCTCCCTAGAAAGGAGGTGATCCAGCCGCAGATTCCCCTACGGCTACCTTGTTACGACTTCACCCTCATCACTGGTTCTACCGTGAGCCCTACTAATGCAGAGATTTAGGGTAGCCCCAGCTTTGCTGGCGTGACGGGCGGTGTGTGCAAGACCCGAGAACGTATTCACCGGCGTATAGCTGACCGCCGATTACTAGCGATTCCAACTTCATGAAGTCGAGTTGCAGACTTCAATCCGAACTGAGACGCGTTTTAAGAGATTTGCTCAACCTCACGATCTTGCTTCTCGCTGTACGCGCCATTGTAGCATGCTTCTAGCCCCAGACATAAAGGCAATCCTGACTTGACGTCGTCCCCGCCTTCCTCCCTGTTACCAGGGCAGTTCCGCTAGAGTGATACAACTAACGGTAGGGGTTGCGCTCGTTAGCCCACTTAAGGGTACGTCTCACGATACGAGCTGACGACAGCCATGCAACACCTGTGCAAGCCTCCTTGCGGATTTGCCGGCTTTCACCGGCATAGAACTCTTGCATGTCAAGTCTGGGTAAGGTTCTTGGGTTAGCAGCCAATTGAAGAGCATGCTCCACCGCTTGTGCGGGACCCCGCCAATTCCTTTGAGTTTTAGCCTTGCGACCGTACTCCCCAGGCGGCCTGCTTAACGCGTTAGCTTCGACACCTAAAATAAATCGGGTATCTAGCAGGCATGGTTTACGGCGTGGATTACACGGGTATCTACATTGTAATATTTCTGCTTGTTGCTTTTGTCACTCTTTAATTAGGACAAAAGGTTAGTACACTATCACTAACTCTCTATATCGCTATAGAGATCGGGCTATACCATTATCTCGGTTTGTATATGAATTTATAGCGTATGTTAATAGTGTTGACTTATCTAAACCTCTCCATAGTTTGGAATGATTAGTAACCTCAACACCTTTGATAAAATCCACTTCACGCTGGAAGTTGGACATATCTTCTCTAGAAGAAATCTTTATCCTGTCGTTTAGCACAGACCCCTTTATACCCAATGAATTTAGCAAAAAACTGTAGTCATTAAGTAACATAGGGTGCATACACGCCAAAAAAACATTTCTGTTAAACCACCTAGTTCCACCAAACCTACCGGTTCTGTAAACTGGATAAAAAGAAACTCCGCCGTCGCAACTAAATGCGGACGACAAAAATTCTCTAATACCGTTACATTGCCTAAGATAGGTTAATGGTAACCTGATTCCCGGTAAGGAACCGTCTTTAAACTTTGCTGTTCTAAAACAACCAAAGTTTTTTGTTAAGTAGTTTCCAATTTCTTTAGAGTCTACAACCGCTCTCCATAAATCATCTTTTGTTCTAGCTACCCTCACTCTGCCCTTGTCGACATTAAACAACCGATAGACGCATTCTTCAAACACGCATACCAGTTTGTACGACTTGACGGCAAAGAATAAACGCCAACTTTTACCTTTGGCTGAAAGACAGCCATCAGTATAAAGTAGACCCAATAAGGAAGGTAAACCAAAAGAACCCGAGACATTCGGCGTACAGTCTCTGAGGATTCCGGGAACTTTTGTTCCCAGTCTTTCCTGCTGATTGTCCGCACTTGAAACATTTTCACTGAACATATACGAATTTTACCCGAATATGTTTAGTAGTTCAAGATACTTTTACGACATTTTGGTGTCAACCACATATTTCCCTTAATTGTGGTACGGGTGTCCCAGCATATAGCCGAATTTTTCTCCTAAAAGTCACCTTAAAGGAGGGACCAGACTACTATCCGTTTTACTCCCCACGCTTTCGTCTCTCAGCGTCAGTACATCCCCAGACAGCTGGCTACCCCCTTGGTGTTCCCTATGATATCAACGCATTTCACTGCTCCACCATAAGTTCCGCTGTCCCCTAGATGTCTCTAGTCGCGCAGTATTAAAAGCAGTTTTTGGGTTGAGCCCAAAGATTTAACTTGTAACTTACGCAACCGCCTACAGAACTCTTTACGCCCAGTAAATCCGGACAACGCTTGCACCCTACGTATGACCGCTGCTGCTGGCACGTAGTTTGCCGGTGCTTTATCGAAGTTTACAACCCGAAGGCCGTCATCCTTCACGCGGCGTCGCTGCATCAGACTTTCGTCCATTGTGCAAAATTCCCAATTGCTGCCTCCCGTAGGAGTGAGGGCCGTGTCTCAGTCCCCCTCTGGCCGTTCGTCCTCTCAGACCGGCTACCCGTCATAGGCTTGGTAGGCAATTACCCCACCAACTACCTGATAGGCCATAGGCTCATCCTTAAGCGCATTGCTGCTTTAGTCTTGCGACCACATAGAGTATTACCCTGCCTTTCGGCAGACTATCCTCTACTTATGGGTAGATTCCTGTGTGTTACTCAGCCGT
This sequence comes from uncultured Candidatus Saccharibacteria bacterium, assembly GCA_964490125.1. GTDB lineage: Bacteria > Patescibacteriota > WWE3 > UBA101185 > UBA10185 > JBBAAW01. The sequence continues at coordinate 87,484 of CAZBAJ010000003.1, read as the reverse complement.
TCGCCACTATCCAACTATCTTGCGACAATTAAACCGTTCGACTTGCATACCTTAGGCACGCCGCTAGCGTTCGTCCTGAACTAGGATCAAATTCTCAAAGAAACATTCTTTTTGCCTTTCAACTTTTGAACTTGTCTTTTGACCACGGTATCAGCGTTTTTTGCTGGTACCTTGTTGTACGACTTTAAAGTAGAAAGGTCTTCTTACCTATACTTTCTTCCACAATTTTTCAAAGAGCTGACGCCCTGCCTGTGTAGTAATAGTACGACAATAGAATCAGGGGACAAACGACACCATAGCAAACTAAAGCGTCTGTGTCAACAGCGGTAAATGCTAAAATAGTGTGATGCAGAAACAAAAGTATGCCAGCCGGGCGGGGGAAAAACTAGAGTTTGCCTTAAAGTCCTTCAATGTGGAGGTAAACGACTTGATTTGCGCGGACTTCGGGTCGTCAACCGGAGGATTTGTGGATTGCCTGCTGCAGAACGGGGCTAAAAAGGTTTACGCGGTGGAAACGGGTTACGGGCTTTTGGACTGGAAACTGCGGAACGACGGGCGGGTGGTGGTCATGGAAAAAACCAACGCGGTGTATGTGGAACTTCCGGAAAAAGTAGATCTTATTACTATTGACGCGGGGTGGACAAAACAATCGGTTATCCTGCCGTCAGCTTCTAAGAATTTAAAGGACGGTGGGCGGGTAATTTCTTTAGTCAAACTAAGTTTTGAGGCAGGGGGAAATAGCCGACAGGTAAAGTGGTCGAAGAGGCTGGATTTAAACTATCCCAAAACGGGCAACCCCGATCTGGAACAGGATGCAACCGTCCAAGCACTTCTTCAAAAGGTTACCAAGGATGTTTTAGCCGCGGGCTTTTCTGTTGTCGACTCCGTTAAGTCGCCCATTTTAGGCGCCAAGGGCAAGAATGTAGAGTATCTTTACTTATTGGAAAAAATAGTTTCTGCTTCAGTAACAACTTGAGGTCACAATTTGTGACCTCAAATTATTAGTTGTTGTGACGGCGAAAAACCTATTTGGTATCCTCATTAACCCTCAAGGGTTGCGCCTGTTGAAATCAGAAATAATTCTGCTAATATGTTTTGTAACCTGCTCCCCTGCTCAATTTCCTAATTATGGTAAAACAATACCTTTTTATTGACGAGTCTGGCGACATCGGCTCTATTACAAGGCGAGGAGCTTCTAAAGTTTTTGTTATGTCTGCAATTTACTTTTCTGACAAAATCTCCACTATGCTGGCAGTAGAAAAAATACAAACACTCAAGAAACATCTCAAAATTCCGGGAAGTTATGAATTTAAGTATCAGAAAACGCGGGGTTTATATAAGGAAGCTTTCTTTGGAAATCTGAAACATGTGGAATGCCAAGCTTTTGCTTTAGTGGTAAATAAAAAACCTAACGATCCTAATACCAGTTACGGAAAGTATTTAGGCTATCTTTTCGCTCAAATAAGGAAAACTTTACCAACTGGTTCTTTTGCATTTCACATAGTCATAGACGGTAAAGGTAGTAAAAAATACTTAATGGATATAAAAAGAGCTGTTAAAGATAAATCATCCGATGCTCAACTTGAAATAAGGTACAGTAATTCCAAAAACGACGAGTTGATTCAAGTTGCAGACATGGTTTCTGGACTCGTATACGAATACGAAACGGGAAGAAGTATCAACAATACAACGAAAACAGAGGGGATGAAGAGGTCTATCTATAAAAATATACGCCGTTTCTATCACGGTCTAACCCGGAACGCAGTCTAAGGACTACTATTCAAAACGGCGCCAATTTCAGTGCCGTCAATTTACCACATTGATCAACTAAGGAAAATGAGGTCATTTAATTATTCAACCTGCGTAAGTTCAATTGACTGGGTTTGGAACAAGCGACTGAAAGTATCGCCCAAAATTTGCTTGTTAAAAAGAGGAACACAGGTTATTAAGTCCACATGAATTGCCCCGTATTCCGGCCAAGTGTGAATTAACAAATTACTGTTGGACAAAATAAAAGTTAACGAATAGCCGTGGGGCTTAAATTTGTAAATTTCCGACTGAACCACATTAAGTTTGTGGATGTTGCAAAACTCCCCCGCCAATTTTTGGAGCTGTTTTTTGGAATCTATTATACTAACGGGTACCTTGTTAAGTTTGAGTACAAAATGGTCGACATAAGGAAACTTTTCCTCTTGTTGGGCTTCAAAGGTGTAAATGGTTTGGGGCGACAGCACCGCTTGGGCATTGGCGTGCGGAGTCGTCTGCAAAATATATAACGAGCTAGCGTTGCCAATAGATTCCGCACCGTAATAACGGGCAAAATTGTACAAAACATCCTCTTGCCAAAGTCCAAACCGGTTTATAACTTCCTGCACTTTTAAAAATTTTTCTGGCGACTTAAAAGACGCGCCGTAATGGATAAAAATGTACTTGGCCTGCTGTTTGTGAGCATCATAACCAGCAAGTTCTACTGCGCGCTTTAAAAAAAGGGCAAAACCGGACTTGGTGTAAGGCGGATCGGTTAGAACGACATCAAATTTATCTGCAAAATGCTTTTCTAGGCCGTTTCTAGCGTCGTACAAAACTAATTGGATATTTTTGATACCCAATAAATCCATGCCAGCGCTAATTGTGTTGCTAATGTCTTTGTCAATTTCAAAAACAGTAATTTCCAAGTTAGGGTTGACAAGGGCTAAAACAAGGCTGACTAAATCATCGTCACCAAGTAGCGCAATTTTGGCTTTGTCTGTGAGCAAACCCTTATCTTTTACCACCAACGCCTTAGCGACGGAACTTTGAATTGAGGCAAAAAATTGGTCGTATTGCCTCTTTGGCTCACTGGCGAGACGCGTGGAGGATCTTACCAGCTCTAATTTAGCCTCCAACTCCTTGTCGCTATACTCTACCAAAGACCATTTATAGGGCGGACAAGCGTTTTGGGCGACAAAATGCCTCCCCAAGTCGTTTAACACCAAATTATCCCCGTCAGCAGGCTCTAAAAACTCTTTTATGGACGACTTAAAAGTCCGCAAAGTTTCCTTGGGCAAACCAGTAAGCGCCACCAATTGAGAAGACCGTAGTGACGGCAAATTCTTGAAATAATAGAGAATGCCTTCAAGCTGGGCTTTCCGCAGACTGGGGTTTTTATATTGTAAGTCCGACATAGAAACCATGTTTGCCATTGTAAACTACCCAAATTAAATGTCAAAATTCTATTCTGATTAGAGAGAACTCTATTGTATTTAAACTTTTTTCTGGCATCCTTGGGGCATGAAAAAAATCTGGTCGACTTTGGTTTTGATTGCTTTAATAAACATGGCTTTATTGACAGCAAAAACCTATGCGTTAACCATAAATCAGGAGAATGACGCTTGGGAACTGCTTGCCAGTCCAAAGGCTTTTTACACTACGGAAATAACCCCGTGGGGACTTTACGCGGGCGAGTTTAACAGTAATTGGAGTTCTTTTCCTTACAACGGTGTTTTTTTCTCGCGCGACTTAGGCCAAACCTGGCAAGAAAGCGGACTTTTTGACCGGGGTGTAACGGATATTGCTTTTGACGACGATGGGAATTTATATGCCACAGTTTATTATTGGGGCGTAAGTGAAGCGCCGGGATTGTATAAATCAAGCGACAAGGGGTCAACCTGGGTACACATTGGTCCCGATTGCTCTACGGCAAGCGTTGCTACCTGCGGGAACAATATAATTTTAGGCACTTATAGCCACGGACTTTGGGTTTCTGACGACGGTGGACAGACATGGAATCAAAACAAAGACATTTTTGGCTCTAGTGGTGACTATTTAAGGGTAAATGTGGCGGACGACGCCGTGGTAGTTTCTAATTACTATAATTCTTACATTTCTTACGACTGCGGTAATACTTGGGGACTATTTACCGCAGTACCGGGCTATCTACTGGGACTTGCCGTCAACAACAACGTGTGGCTGGCTTGCAGTGACACCACAGCAGGACTTTATAGGTCAACCGACAATGGGGAAACCTTTTACCCAATACCTAACTGGAGTCCCAATCCATGCTACGCTACTACCTATTATAATGGCGTGTTTTACGCGTCTTCCCACAGCAACAACACCGGCTATTACAATGTTCTAAAGTCGCGCGACAAAGGCGTGACCTGGGAGGATGAAAACCCTTCGGACGAACTTGTAAATTATATCCGCGAACTTGCCTACCTTGTAGCAGAACCAGGCTACATTTTTGCCACCAGCCCAGGCACAGGCTTGTTCCGGTATAAAGTCCCGCCGTATGTGCCAAAAACCCAATCTTTTTTGGACAAATTGTGGGCGCGGGACGCCATGAGCGACCAAACAGACACTATAACCTCGTATTTTGACCACGCCTACCCCCTGCTTGCCTACCCTTACAAAAGCGAACCGACAAAAGAGGCTAATACCACGGTAAATTTTTGGGGCGACAAAGAAAAAACCCCCCAACTGTACTATTCCAGCCACGACGGAGTAGACTTTGGACTCAAATACGGCACGCCCATTTTAGCCCCGGCTTCCGGTTACGCATCGTACTCGTATTCAGCCGGAGGCGGTCATACTATTAAAATAGACCACCAAAACGGCTATCAAACGCAGTATTTGCATTTTCAAAAAGAGGGCTTGTTTGTAACTTCTAAAGATAAAGAACCTAAATGGATTGACAAGAACCAGCAGGTTGGGTTGGTTGGACTTACAGGTAACACCACAGGACCGCATTTGCATTTTGGGGTGCGGTACGACAAAAATTTAAACGGCGACTTTACGGACGATGTCCCTGACGGGCGGATTGATCCGTATTCCTGGCAGGACGAACGGTCGGAAGATCCGTGGGAAGTTTATAGCTGGACGGACGATCTGGGCGACCACACAGGCGCGGAAAGCTATTATTTATGGAAAGAATTTTTGGAGGTAAATTCCCAGTATTTGGACGACGGTGGGGGGACGGTTTCCGCAGATAAGGTTTCTATAACAATTCCGGCCGAAGCTTTGGACAAAAATATTACCCTAAAAGCCCAAAAATCCACTAAAGCTAATGTGGAACTGGCAGATGTGGTTAATAGCTACATCCAAGGCACCGTCACAAAGTTTACCGCCTATGACAATTTGGGTGATGCAGTAACATCGTTTGCTAACTTGATAGACATTTCTTTTGATTTGTCACAACTAAATTTGTCCGCCATTATCCCGTCAAGCCTGAAAATTTTGTACTTTAACGCAGAAAACCAATTTTGGGAAGAAATTGCTTCGGTGTGGGACGAATCGACTAAGAAAATCACAGGTTTTACTAATCATTTAAGTGAATTCGCGGTTTTTGGGGACAAAATTGACCCAGATCCCCCGTCAACCATTATAAGTATTAGCGGAAACCAGACCGACGGTTGGTACACCCAAAGTCCTTTTATAGAATTGAGCGCCACGGACGGAGAAGGCGGGTCGGGCGTAGCAAAAACCTTTTTTTCTTTAGACGGCGGAGATTCCTGGGAAGAGTATTTAACCCAAACCCAAATTGTAAAAGAGGGAATCTTTGCCGTGCTTTACCGCTCCGTAGATTTGGCGGAAAATTGGGAACCCACGCAAGACTCGCACTTGTTAAAAGTAGACACGCTTGGGCTTTTTAAGGACGAGATTAAACTGGAAGGTAGCGTTTTTACGATCGCAAACACCTTCTGACCCTGTATTGCATATAGATTGCAAATGCAATTCAATTGCAATACGATAGAAAATAGCCTTTGAGGGATAGATCAAAAAAACCGCGCTAAACTATTACACCGCCACCTAAAACCACATCACCCTGGTAGAAAACGGCGGATTGGCCTGGAGCAACGCCAAAGGCGGATTCTTCAAGTCGTATCTGCAATGAACTCGCTGTCGATTTTGTAACCCTAGCCTTGTATAGTTGACCCAAGTGCCTTATACGAACATCGCAGTCAAAGGAAGAAATTACCTCGCTATCCAAACCTAATCCGAGCTTGTTCTCCACACCGTGAATTTGAAAAGCTGGCGCCGTGCCTTCCGATATAAAAAAAACATCGTCGACATCAAACCCATCGCGCAAGCAGTCGTTGTAATAGCCAACAATTAACTGGTTCTGGTCAATATTTTTACCCACCACATACAACGGCAAACCTACATATTTGGTCACCTCAAACCCGTGGCGCTGACCGATGGTGTAAAACCAAACTCCTTCATGTCGACCAATTGTCTCCCCAGTGGATTTTAAAATAACTTCGCCCGCTTTTGGCTCAATCTGCTTTTTTAAAAACTTGTTGATGTCCACCTCGCCCACAAAACAAATCCCCATGCTTTCCGCTTTCTCCGCCACCACTAATTTTTGCTCTTTGGCAATTTTCCTAACCTCGCTTTTTTTCATTGCGCCAATGGGGAAAAGTGTTTTTGCCAGTTGACTTTGGGTCAGGCGGTATAAAAAGTACGACTGATCCTTGCTGTCGTCGACGCCTTTGAGCAATCTGTACGACTGCGGTGTTTGTCGGATGGCACGACATTCTCGTCGCGGGTCCCGATCCCCCGCCACTGGCGGGGGATGCCCGACTCCTCGAATTGCCGTGCCATCCTCCTCAAATGCGCTTTCTATTCTTGCATAATGCCCCGTCGCCACAAAGTCAAAACCTTCCCGCATCACCCAGTCCAAAAAAAGTCCAAACTTAATTTCCTTGTTACACAAAACATCCGGATTAGGTGTGCGCCCAGCCTTATACTCCGCATAAAAATAGTCAATCACCTTGCTTTTGTACTCTTTTTCAAAATTCAAAAACTTAAACTTAATATCCAGCTGACCACAAATTGCCACCGCGTCACTGCGGTCTTCGTTGCCTTTGCAGGTTTCGTCGGAATAATCCCAGCATTGCATGTGAACGCCGGTAACATCGTAACCTTGAGATTTAAGTAGGTAGGCGGAAACTGCCGAATCCACGCCTCCGCTAAGCCCCACCGCTACTTTTATTTTGTTTGACGACATGGGGAGATTGTAGCTCATCGACAAGAATTATTCTCGACCTGCCTGCGTTTTTCGTCGCGGGTCCCTGTCCGCCCATGGCGGACGCCCGACTCCTCAAATCGCAGGCAAGTCTCAAGACAGAACTAAAGAATCTACCTTTTCTGACTTATAAACAGGAAGATCGCACTTTTCCATGGCAAAACTCATAGAACCAACAATTTCCTCAATAATCCCTTTTGCCTCGTCGTAAGAAAGTCGCCTAAAATTGTGAGGAAAGTAATGAAAAACCAGATTACGCCCTTTTTTCCAGGTGTTCCAAAGTCGTGCTGCTACAATATTTTCTCCGTTTTCTAAGGCGCCCTTGCAAACGCGGTTATAAACAGAGTCGTGCTCTTTGGTAAAATGCGGATTCAAAATTTTGCCGATTCTAATGTCCTCGCCGTAATAATCCTCCGGACGCATCAGCTTCATGTCCAAAAACAGCTTTTTTAAAAAGCCCTCATAGGCTTTGGAAAAAGGGAAAACAAGATAAGAATAATCGGAGACACCGTGAGGCATTTTGTGCGCCTGCTCCATTAAAAGCTCGCCGTCTTGCACCAAGCCTTGTTGCTCAGGCGAAAGGTATTCCCATAAAACCGAATTTCGGGCGAGGATTTGCATAAGATTAGTTTAGCAACAAAACTCGTATTTCACCAAAATTAATTCGTATCCTCACTTTTTTAATAAACGATTTTAATACGCCTCACGAAGTAACCTCCGATATGTATTAAAAACACGAAGAGCCCTACTATCGGGTTTGCAGTATCTTCTAAATTTTCCCCATGCAACATCAGCAGAAATCTCTTGGGTAGAGGTAAAATCGAGATTTAGGCTTTCTTTCACCGCAGGGTCCCCTCCAGAACGCATCCAAACCTCATACCACAAATCAGGTGTTTTGAATGGATAATTAATAGCTTTAAGATCGTCAACAGGCATGGAATCAATGTTACCTGCAGGATCGTCCCGCATGGTCCCATATTCCGGTAAACCGGTATACGGGTTGTACCTTGCTAATTCAACATCACCATAAAATTGACCATCGCTGTCGGCAACAACTACTTTAATACCTTTGTTGCCGGGTAGCCAAAATTTCTCTCGCGGTAAGTACCTTTCCGCAGCTAAACGACTGCTAATTTTCGTCCATTCTGTAAGGGGTGTCCTCCCTAAAATCGAGGTTGCTTCTTGGGGTGAGTAGCCCCTGCTAGTAAGCCGTTTGATCGAATCTATACCTCTTGTAAGTTCTCGCCTATACTCATCCACAAATACCTGCTGTATGGCATCTCGTATTTTTTGCCTATTTTCCGAACCCAGTATACTGATAAGAAATTCCTCCATCTGCCCCCCCCCGCCAGTTGAGTCGCTACCTACATAATCCGCAAAATAGTCATAAAGCCCTCCGTCAGCCTTTTTACGAGTTAGCGTATCCAAAATATACTGCGACTCATTACCAGTACTAGAATAAGCGAGTAGTTCATCGGCAGCACGGCTTTCTTGCCCACTTCTGATAAATCGTAGATATTGCTTCATTGCAAAATCCCGCTCTTCCGGTGTTTTGGCATTCTTCATCTCGTAAAATCTATTAATCGCCGTTCCCCGCTCTAAAAAGAATTTGTTGAGTGCGTGCCTTTTTTCATGTTCGTAAATCTCCCTTGCTACACCATCGTAGGGTCTACCGTGTGCGTTTTCCGCAATTAACGCTCCCTGTAAAGATGGACTAAGGGCGGTTTGTATACTTGCACCACCAGAATTGTTTGCAATCCTTTTATCCTCCTCTGTCAGAGGTTGCCCCGTTGCTAAGAACTTTTGACTATATATCAAAGCGTAGTCATCCTCGCTATGACATCTAAAATACAGTACGGAGGGACCGAGAATCGTCTCGACATCACCTACGGCTTCTCTGCCAAATACTTCCTGATAAATTGCCTTTGGATCTCCGTTATGCCTGTCATAAACATCCATTACAGCAGCGTGCCTGTTCATAAATTCGCCAATTAAGGAAGATGCCAGTAAACTTTGTTCCCCTGTTAATCCAAGATCGTGCGATCTCTCTGCCAACATTACCATCAATGTTTCTTTGGTTGTCCTTAGGTTCTTTTCCAAAGCATCAACGATTTCCTCCTCAAGTTGTGCTAGACCCTGGGTTTGGAATTCGTATTTATGTTTGAAATCCTCAACAGCTTCATAGGAATAATGTTCTTGACCTGCGGTCAGAGAGTGTAATTCCTGCTTGGGATCAAAAACTTTGCCACCTACAAAGGGAGATTCAACAATGTTGGGCATAATTTATTTATAGCACAAAGTGAAACCTATTTAAAAATAATATCCCTATCAGCGCTGTCCAGATCTAATATACTCACAACCAAAGACTTACCAGAATAACCAACAGGGTCAAGATACTGACTGACTGGGTTCGCCTGTCGCACGACCACCTTCAGAAACCCATAATCCGCCCAACCTGATGATTTTTCTATAAATACCTCATGACCATCCTCGGTTGTGGGGGCGCCACTTACCGTTGCCCACCACTTTCCACTGGTGGGAGATTTCTCACACTCGTCGCGCGTCTTACACACATACTGCATTAAATCCCAAGAAGCGTTTGGAGAAATTACGGTGACTTTAAGTCCGTCCACCTTGTTTTGATAGTTTTTTGTGTCGTACGACTTGGTACCCAAAACAAGTCCTGCTAGTCTAGGAGAACCGGCAAAAACTGCTACACCGGCACCAATAATTACCAGTACGGCAACAATTAAATAAGGATGGGCAAATCCTTTGGACATGCGTTAATAAAAACATAAAAAACGCGAATGTGCAATAATATTTGGGTGAAAAATTTTGTCGACTTAAAAATTGCCATTGTTCGCGACCAACTAACCCAATATGGCGGGGCGGAACGGACTTTAGAGGCGATTTTGGATATTTTCCCCCAAGCGGACATCTATACAGGAATTTATCGACCAAAAAATATTAGTCAAAAAATACTTGAGCACAAGATAATTAGCAGAACTTTGCCTACTTGGCTAAGTTTTCTGATGCCTTTTATCTTTGAGAGCTTTGATTTGAGAAACTACGATGTTGTAATAAGCGAGGGCGTCATTTGGGCAAAGGGCGTGATTACAAATCCGCAACAGTTGCATGTTGCGTATATTCATACCCCACCGAGGTTTTTATATGGCTATGCCACAGAAGGTCAAAAAAGAGAAAAGTGGTACTTTAAACCGGTTTTAAAAATTATCGATCATTTTCTACTCATCTGGGACTACTGCGCAAGTCAAAGACCGGATTACATACTGCTAAACTCACAAGAAGTGGCTAAACGAGTACAAAAGTTTTATGGACGGGATTCGGTGGTGATCTATCCTCCGGTTGACATGTCGGGGCTCTTGGCGAGTCCATCGCAGTCACGAGCTTCGCAAGTTTCTGCTTATGGACATCGCCTGCGAGCCCCTAATAATATGACTGACGGTTACTACCTGTGCATCTCCCGTCTAGCAGCATATAAAAACATCGACTTATTAATCCAGGCGTTTAAACTCACTAACCTAAAACTAAAAATCGCCGGTACAGGTAAAGAAGAAAAACGCCTTAGAGAAATAGCCCAAACAAAAACGGAAATTTTGACAAGGCCCAGAATCGACGCGGAACCTAAAGCCGTACTTGGACAGGATTTATTACTTAAGACGCAGAATATCGAGCTTTTAGGCTTTGTCACAAACGACCAAAAACAAGAACTGCTGGCAAATTGCAAAGGCTTTATCTTCCCCACCGATCACGAGGATTTTGGCATTGTGCCGGTGGAAGCCCTGTCTTACGGCAAGCCGGTTTTGTGTCATCGTTCCGGAGGTCCGCTGGAAATTGTGCAGGAAGGTGTAACAGGTATGTTTTTTGACGAGCTTTTGCCCCAACACCTGTCGCAAAAAATTATAGAGTTTGACAAAAACATAGACGCGGGCTTGTACGACAGCCAAAAAGCTATTAACTCCGTCCAAAAATTTAGTACAGAACGATTTAAACAAGAGTTTGGCGACTTTGTTAGACAAAAATGGGAGGACTTGCAAAATGCCGGAACTGCCTGAAGTCCACATCATAGCCAGTGATTTAAAGAAAAACCTTGTTGATTGGCGTATAGACAAAGTAGAAATTGAACATGGGTACAATACTATCCCAGAGAATAAAATTTACGCCCAACTGCTAACAGGATCGCTTGTCAACAAGGTTGGGAGAGTCGGAAAAAACATTGTTATAAAATTAAGTAACGGCAGTTTTTTAACTTTTCATTTGGCTATGACCGGGCGACTCTTACTGCAGGACAATAATTCGCCAAAAGCTCCGCATCAAAAAGTCCAACTAACCTTGTCTAACGAAGATAAAATTAAGTTATTAAGGTTTTGCGACGCGCGGATGTTTGGCAAAACTGGCGTGCTGGACGCCGCAGGAGTCCACAAACTTAAGCAAAAATACGGACCGGATGTGGTGCTGGAAGAAATTACCACAGAAGTTTTTTTGACTAGGTTGCGGTCAAAGAGAACAAATATTAAAAACGCTTTGCTAGACCAAACAATTGTTGCGGGACTGGGAAACATTTACGCCACGGACGCCTTGTGGATGGCAAGAATCCACCCAGAAGCTAAAACCCAAGAGATTTTGCTAAAACAAGCACAAGCTTTACTCAAATCTGCCAAAGAGATTTTACTGGAAGGCATTACTCACCGCGGATCCACTTTACCGGATGAAGCGTATGTTGATGTCTTTGGAAAACCCGGCAGTCATCAAAATCATTTTAGAATTTACGGAAAAACACACTGCCCCGACTGTCAAAGCAAAGTACAGTTCAAAAAGTTAAATGGGCGGGGTACATATTTTTGTCCAAATTGCCAAATCCTTACCCCGTAAGTTAAAAGTGACTATAACAGAGCTTAAACTAACCAATTTTAGGAACCACAAGAATTTTACAGCGCGCTTTGGCGACGGAGTAACTTTAATTGTTGGACCAAACGGCGCAGGTAAAACCAATATTTTGGAGGCAGTAAACCTTTTGTCAACGGGGAAATCCTTTAAAGCCCGCTACGATCATGAGATGATTTACAATCCTACTATTTTTGGTCGGACAAAAGATATTGGCGAGGTTTTTGACGGCGCTTTAACAACCAAAGAATTTGCCAAGGTTACAGGACTAATCCAAACCGGTGCAGACCAAGACAGCGTTGAAATTACCATAGTCAGGGAAAATCCGGATACAAATTTTAGTCAAAAAACCTATAAACTAAACGGTACCGCCAAAAGAATTTACGAAACCGCCGGCATTTTTAATGTGGTCCTATTTACCCCACACGATTTGGAACTATTTACCGGCTCACCTGCTTTTAGACGACGCTTTTTAGACGACCTGCTTTATAAAATCGACCAAAAATACAAAAAAGAACACATGCTATACACAAAAGCCCTTCGCCAAAGAAACAAGGTTTTGGAAAAAATTAATAAGACGGGCAGAGGACAAGAGGAACTGCCGTTTTGGACGGATAAAATTCTCTCTAGCGGTGTTTACATCCAAGAAAAACGCCAGGAAATGATCCAGAGCCTAAACCAAGGAATAGAACAGACTTTTTCCAGCATCTCAAACCAAACCCAAAAAACTTCCGTCAATTACAAAGTCAACCAACTAACCCCGGAGCGACTGGAAAAGCACGCCGACCACGAAATTTACGCCAAAACCACGCTGGTAGGTCCGCATCGGGATGATTTTGACTTTTTGCTGTCCGACTACAATATTGCCAACTACGGCTCCCGCGGTCAACAAAGAACAGCCGTCTTGTCGCTTAAAGTTCTGGAGCTGGATATTGTCGCCTTAAAAACGTCCGCAAAGCCGGTTTTGCTGCTAGACGATATTTTCTCCGAACTGGACGAAGACCATAAAACTGCGCTGACTAAAGTCGTCCAAAACCAACAAACTATTATTACCTCAACCCACCCCGACATAACACCACAAAACACTATACTTCTCTAACGCACCTGCGTAACTCTACAAGCTATTTACACCCTGCGGGAAATATGCAAAGATTGTTTTACATGTTCCTGCCCGAGTACACCATAACCAATAAGATCCTAAAAAACATTGCCACGGTGGAGTATGCTAAAGCCCTGGCAGAAAACACCCCAATTTTGCCCGCGCTAGAAGAAAGTATGCAAAAAGAGGCTCAGTTTTGCTTAATTAAAGCTATTTGTGCAGAACTGGGAAAAACTTTTTCTGACAATCAAATTAAAATGGCACAGGACGGACTATTGCAAACCGTACCAGCGGACCTTGGCAATATCGTTAAAACGGTCAACCATACTACTCTTGAACCGGAAGATTACTCAAACACGGGTTTAAAACGAGTTTACCAAATGCTTGTGGGTATGGACGATTTTGGAAAACTACCCTATCGTTCGCAAAAAATTGACAAATATATTGATCCGGAAGAAATTTTAGCCGGACTTGTGGAACTTATGGACTGGTGTCAAAGCGTGGACGCGCTGGAAACTCACCCGGTAGTTTTTGCCGGCGTTTTGCGTGCCCGACTAGAAATTATCGGCGCTTTTGAAAGCTTAAACCCCGTTGTGAGTAATTTATTTACCAGAATGGCTTTGCGTTGGCGCGGTTATAGCGTAAACGGCTTTTTAAAATATGAGGAGCGCTTTGTAGCAGATAAGCAATGGTACCAAAAAGCCACTTACTCAATTTTTAAGGACGAAGGAGATTACACTTACTGGCTGGAGTATTTTTCGGAAGCCTTGTCCTACGACGCCATGGACATTAAAGAAAAAGTTATGCTGGGCGAACGACGCACTAAAACCGCCGTGGCTCAAGGTCTTACGGATCTTACGGAAAGGCAGGAACGCATTGTTCAGTTCCTATCCAATTACGGCACTATGATCAACAAGGATTTTGCCTCGCTGTTCCCATCAATTTCGGAAGATTCCGTTTTGCGTGACTTAAAACTACTGATAGACAAAGGCGTGATAGTGAAAGTGGGCAGTACCAAGTCGTCCAAATACAAACTCAAGGGCTAAAAATCTGTCAATCGGTGATAAAATGTTCTCACATGACCTATTCTGTTTTTTCTGACTATTTAGAACGACTTAACCAAACCAGCAAACGATTGGAAATAACCGCGATTTTGGCAGAAATGATCACCAAATTGACCCCGCAGGAGGTAGAAAAAGCCGTCTTTCTTTCCCTGGGCTATCTAAATCCCCCGTACGATCAAATTAGATTTAATATGGCCGACAAAATGGTGGTGCGGGCGCTTGAGCTTTGTTACGGCGTAGATAGAGAAAAGGTGGAAAAACTGTACTCGTATGCGGGCGACTTGGGCGATGTTGTAGCCAAATTAAGTCCAAAGACAACTGGTGAAAAACAGTCGATCCTTGACATTCATAAAGTGCTGTGTGAGATTGCTCTTGACGAAGGAGCGGGCTCGCAGGACAGAAAAATCCTAGCGCTTTCGGAGCTACTAAAAGCGCTCTCCCCCCTGTCGGCAAAATATACCATAAGAATTGTACTCGGAACCACTAGGCTGGGCTTTACGGAACAGACTGTCATAGACGCGCTGTCAAACATCCTTTCTGGCGACAAGTCCGCAAGTCGCAAAATTGAAGAAACTTACAACATTCACCCAAATATAGGCTTTATATCAAGGGTTCTTAAGGAAAAAGGTCTACAAGGTCTAGACGACATTGACATAGAAACCGGAGTTCCCGTGCTTTCTCAAAAAGCCCAACGCCTAAGCGACCCGGAGGAGATTTTGGAAAAAATGGAAGGTACGGCGTGGGCGGAATATAAACTAGACGGAACGCGGGTTCAGCTACATTTAGATAGAACAAAGACGGGTTTGGACAAGAAGCTGGATCAAAACAGCTTGTTTGCTTTCAACAAAAGCTCTGTACTGGCAAAAACCTTTACAAGAAACCTAGAAGAAAACACATATCAATTTCCGGATATTGTAGAGTCGGCGCTAAAGCAAATTTCCGCAAAAAACATTATCTTGGACGGAGAGGCCATTGGCTACGACCCAAAAACCAACCGTTATATTCCCTTTCAGGACATGATGCAACGCAAACGCAAGCACAATGTGGGCGACTACGCCAAGCAAATTCCGCTTAAATATATAGTTTTTGACATTTTGTATTTGGACGGCAAATCACTCACTACGCTTTCCTTGGTAGAACGGCATAAACTGCTGGAAAAATCCATTGAGGGCGACGGGGTGCTGGAAGTTGCCAAGCATATAGAAACTAGGGATCCGACGCAGTTGTGGCAGTTTTTCGAGTCGTCCAAAGAAAAAAACCTAGAAGGCATTATGATAAAAAACCCAAAGTCGCCCTACCGCGCCGGCGCCAGAGAATTTAGCTGGATTAAGCTGAAACGCTCCAATACGGATATTCTGGAGGACACGATTGATTGCGTGGTTTTGGGTTATTATTTTGGACGAGGTACCAGGGCAAATTTTGGCATTGGAGGCTTTATTTGCGGGCTTTGGGACAGTAAAGAACAAATTTTTACCACATTAACCAAAGTAGGCACGGGATTACGGGATGAAGAGTGGGTAGAATTAAAAAATCGGTGCGACAAAATAAAAGTAAAAGAGTCGCCCAAAAATGTTAAGGTACCCAAGGTCTTAATTCCGGATGTTTGGACTCAACCGCAAATTGTAGTGGAACTAGGTGGAGACGAAATATCTGTTTCCCAAACCCATACCAGTGGTTACGCCCTGCGCTTTCCCCGCCTAATTAAATTCCGTGACGACAAATCCCCCACCGACACCACTTCGCCCAAAGAAATCCTCGCCCTGCACAAATCTCAAAGAAAGTCGTCAGAGTAAGTGTAATAACTGGCGTTATGAAAAGAGTAAAAGTGTATCCAAAATTTAATAACGAAGACGAGGAATTTGAGTTCTGGGAAAAACACGAAGCGGTTGACTACTTCGATACGGCAAAGCCTTTGCACGGGGTTAGTTTTCCCAATCTAAAATTTAGTCCTAATAATATGTTAGTGAGCATTCCACAAGCGCTTGCTAAAAATATTAAAAGTATTGCTGAAAGTAAGTCCCTATCTACGGAGGATGTTGTAAGGCTACTTTTAGAACAAGCCCTAAAAAACGAGGTTTACATTTTTACTTCAACTAAGATGCGCGGGTGATTTTCTTCTAAGATTTTAACGCTTGGGGTATTTTAACATCAGTAGAAAGGGCTAAGCTTATCGTCAATCCTCGTCAAAATCTCTAAATGCAAGTCTCTCATAAAGTCGTCCCACAACATGTACGGGTGTTTAAATTCCTTAATAGTTGGAACGATCTCCCGCGGTTTCTTTTTAACAAACATTTTGTACCTCTCCACGGTAACTTCGGCAGATGTCATCAAGTCGACAATATCCGGAGTCATTTTGTCCACTGCCTTGGCAAATCTTGCCGTGTCACTGCCCCTTTCCTCCATTTCTAAGTAAGCCACATGGTAATATTCCGGCAACAGTTTCAATGCCTGTTCTTTCTCACCCTTTGCGTTTTCACCTTTTTTTGTAAAGGTAATTTCATCGCCCACTATAAGCTCGCCAATATCGTGCACGGCAAGCATAATCAAGGCTCTACCCAAGTCCACATTTTTATTAATTATATAGGGATAGATTGTTGTTGCGACGATGGGGAGGCTACCCGTATGCTCAATTAACGGTTCGCGTACAAGCAAGTCGTCGTACTTATAAACATAATCTTTTATAGCTTTTTGGACTTTCTCCAGATGAAATGGCTGGGTACTAGCCCTATGTTCACGAGAATAGCCTTGGTAAAGGAAAATAATTTTATCCAGAACCTCTTGTGGTATTGTCACTTGACTATTTTAGCATCCTTTATGGACTTTTACCCAATTTAAGTTTGTTCCCCACCTCTCTTACGATAGGCTTTGGTAATTATCTGGGTTTTTGGCTATAAAATCCGCATCTGGTAACCGCAAATCTTCACCGTACATAAATCGCAACGCAAACCTAAAGAATAGCCGAATCTAAGTCGCCAAAAACTTTAAAAATATTGATGTCCGTCCACAAATATACCGAAACTTCCTTTTGCTCCTGTGACGCCAAACTAGAAAGAGAGAATTTTAAATTCTTAAATAGCGCTTCTTTCGATCGACTGTAAGCCTCGTAAACGCTATTTCCCTTAATTAATGTGGTCATTACAAGATTGGAGGGTTCAAGAAACATTTTTGCTAAATTATCTTGTAGGGGTCTGGAGATACAGTCAGCACTAGTCGCAAAAACATATTCATCTGTGTAGCCAATGTATGCCTTAGCACCGGAGTCTACGCAGCTTTTACCCAAAACTGTAGCGGTACTACAACTTAGTGCATAGACAACGCGCCCTTTAAGAAGATCCTCATTCTTATTAACTTCAATTAAAACCTCGTTATTATGACCTGCTATCTGTTTTGGATTACCGTGGCCGTTAAAAAACACCAAACTAGGATTGTTTCTAACGATGTAGCTTTTAAACAATTCTGGCTTCGCCTTTTCTCCCTCCAAGTCGTAAACGGAAAAGGTTCTTGTCTTTGCAAACTCCAATACTAAAGATGCCCAATAATACAGGTACATGGTTGTTTCATCGTGCCGAGGGCGCGTGACCAGCAAAGACTTATTCATTTTGTAGCAGTTTGTAAATTTCTCCAGAGGCAGTAGCTTGAATATACGCCATCTGCTGTTTTATAAGCTTTTGACCAACCTCGGTGTTATTTGAAATGTTTTTAATAAGCTCTTCCTTAGATAGGGAGGTTTGGTTAGAGCCCACATGAATGTGTATATTCCCCGACATTGTTTTTATACGCTCTGTTACTAAACACTTTATATTCTGACTAGTTGGATTATTTGGCATTTTCTGTAACATCGGTCTTTTTCTCCTCTCGTAAAATTTCCATTTGAACCATGTTTTCCAGTGCTTTTTTAGCTATGGGAGTATCGTTATCGACTTCTATTCTTAGAGAATTCCATGTTAAAGGATTACCGTCCACTACTGCAATAATCTCGCTTCTAACCCCCATTGGTAAATTTGCGTATGTGCGATAAAAATTGGCTTTAATGTCCATCACGACGCGATTTTACCACATAAATCTATTGCCAACCACTCATTATTAGTTACCTCTTTATGGACTTTTTGCCGAATTTAAGTTTGTTTTCCACTTCTCTTACGACGAATTTAGGCAAAACATCCCGATATGTAGCTATAAAATCTATAACGCGGAGACGGTGGTGTTTGATTAAGTCCCGCAACAACCAAGAAGCGGCTTTAGAAACTAAGATGTCTTTTTCCCCCTTAAGTCGGTCTAAATTTGCAAAAGCCACATCCCCCAGTCGTTGATCGGAACTGCCCCTAACGGATTTACACAGCAGCACTAAGCTTGCCCGCCTACGGGAAATATTCTTGTCGCACGACATTTTAGTCAGCATTTTGCACCAATCCCCCCAGTCGCCCAACAAATCTTGAGCGGCAAAAGTACTTTGACAAAGTGAATCAACCTCACACCAGCCGGAAAGTCCGCCAAGCCAACCATAAACCCGCTGTGGCGTAAAAAGCCCCTTAAACGGCTTTCTGTAGGCTAACAACTTGGTGCCAAAAGTCCTCTCGTTAAAAGACTCGCCCGCGTAAAGCGCGTTAAGCAAGTCCAAAAATTGCTCCTGTGTAATTTCTGCATAACGACTTAAAAAATCCTTAGCGATTTGCTTTTCCTGAGCGCTATTTAGGTGGTACAGCTTGTTTTGAGTACCTAAGTAGGTCGACAGGTTAAAATGCCCCGTCTTCTTGCTGTCGTACCTAACAAATTCACTGATTAGTTCTTTGTGCAAATTTTGGATGGCAAAGTCCGACATATTTTAAACCGGATTTAAGGGACTAAAAGTAACATCTACCTTGTAATCAAGCGCCTTAGCAACCTTACTTAAAAACTTGATCGAAGGATTGTACAAACCCGACTCAAACCTGGAAATGGCGCTTTGTTTGGTATGTAATTTTTGAGCGAGCGCCTTTTGAGTCATTTTCTTTTCTAGCCTCTTCATAATTGTAGCCTCTATTATGGCAAACTCGGGCTCAAGCCTGTCATATTCAGCCTTAACTTCAGGATCTTTAAAGGCCTCTTCCATTAATTGATTTAGTGTCATACCGTCCATAACAGGAATTGTATTACATATATGTTATATGTCAAGGCCTGCAAACTCTCTTTCTGCCTTGTCTATCTCAGTCGACGGAATTTTTTGAGTCTTTTTGACAAATCCGCTAACAATAATAATATCGTTATTTCTGTAACCGTAGAAAAGCCTAACTTCTTGTTTTCCCTTTATTCTTAGCTCGTAGATATTTCCTGTGATCTTTTTGGTATAGGGTTCTCTAAGTTCGTAACGATATTTATTCAACAATGTTAATAGACGCAAGGATTTAGCGTAAGCGCTATTTTCTAGCTTATTCAAAAAATCCGATACCCTCGGTCTTACGATTAAACTTGGCATAATAGTAGGGCAGGATAATTTGTATCATCTTTATAGCAAAATCGGTCTGGAGAATCAACATACCCATAACGATTCTGTATCCCCAAATATGTTATACTCATCCTATGGAAGAAAACCAACCCGCAGAGCCAAAGGCCGATCAAACAAGTACCCACAAATCGGAAACTGCGTCGACAGTATCGTCAACCAAACCCCAACTGGAACCAAATGTACTAGGAGCGCTGGCTTACGCAATACCCTTAATTATGGGCATAGTGGTGCTTCTCACGGAAAAGGAAAACAAATTTGTGCGGTTTCACGCTTTTCAATCCATAATTTTTGGACTTGTTTGGTACGGAGCATCCACCATTGCTGCAAGTCTTTACATAATTTTAATTGGACTTATTTTGTCGCCCATAATTACTGTTGCAGGGGTTGCCCTGTGGTTTTTTCTAATGTGGAAGGCTTACAACAAAGAGGAATATCAATTACCTTTTGTGGGAAAAATAGCCCACGACCAAGTCTACAAATAATGCAGTCAATTTCCGACATTTTAAAAGATAAAGGCGTTATTGCCGACTTTAGAAACAAGCACGAATATCAGGCGTACGGCAATATGCTGGCAGAAAAACTGTACGACGCTAAACATCGCACCCTGTACATAAAACTTGCCAAAGAGGAGGATCGGAAGCTTTTGGACGCTTCCCTAGCGTTTGTTTTGGATACCGACAAAAAATTGGGGCTGGGCAAGCTGTTTATGTGGAAGTTAAAGGAATTACGAACCGCACGACAGAAAAGTCAAACTCCGCTTACGACCGAGGGGGGTACCATAAAAATTTGATGGGTTCCGAAAAACCTACTATGTCTGTAGGTCTAGCCTCAAAATCGAGATAAGCCTCTCCATCTACCAACGCTTCCCAGCTATCCTCTAGACCATTAATTGGATCTGAAAATCTTGAAACTTGACGACCATCTTCAACCGAGAAGACCGATTTTAACACCATGTGGTAGCCTGCCTTACCATCTATTCCCATTGTCTTAAGAAACACTTCCTGAGTATAGCCTGTATAATCCGGTCTATCACCCGACCAACCATAAGCAAGATGCTCTGCCACTTCCGCAAGCATTGACGCTTCAACACACAAAACCCCATTTTTATCCATTATATAGGGATCTGTCAGACTTCTAAGATCGGAGTGGGATGATTCCATTGGTAAAATATCTACTGTATCTACAGTCGCACTGTGAGCGATTTTTGAAAGAGCTACAGGCTTGTTAGGGTCTTTATCGTAAACCTTCATTCGTAAGCCAACCTCTTTAGCCAATCTAATTCCTAATGGAGACTCGTGAATCCGCTCAAAAAATTCCTGTCGGACGGCAAGGTCAAAACAACCTAACATTCCTCGCTCCTTATCAGTAAGCTCTTGAGTTTGTAGTTCTCTAACTGTACCTACTTGGACCAAACCACTTAAATCAGTGCCACCATGCCTCAATCTTTGAAAAAACATAATTAGAGTATAAGTTACTCGGGAAAAGATGACAAACAAATCAGTTTGCCCTAATATATCAATTAATGCTCAAAAAACTTTTAGACCTGTACAAATTCCCGCTCCTTTTGGCAGTTTTTGTTTCCGTGGCAATTCTGGCTCTTACCGTCCAAAAAAATCCCGTCCAAATTACCTTTGTCTTACTGGGCGCGCTTATAGGGTCGTTCTTTTTGGACTTGGATTACATTATTCACGCCTACTTTTTGGAACCCGCAAGTGAGTTTGGTAAAAGCGTGCAGGGCTACTTTCATCACAAGGATATTAAAGGACTAGCTAGCTACATTTATTATCATAAGAACGACTTAAAAGAAAAGACTTTAAATAGCGCCATTTTTCAACTGGTTTTGGGTGGAGCAAGTGTTTTGGTGGTTTCTTCCACAGCCAGCAATTTTGCTAAAGCTTTGGTAATTTCCGCCTTTGTGAACTCAATGTATCGACTTGCGGAGCAGCATTTGGAGTATAAAAATTCGGACGACTGGTTTTGGGCTTTTAAAAATAAGCCGGACAAAAAAGGTCTGGTGATGTACTCTGCTATACTTTTGGGTGTGTTAATTTTGTCGTTCTTTTTATTATAGTTTGACTTAGAAAGTCGGAAAGGATACTACAGTATGAAAAAAAATGACAGCTATCCAACTAATGTATTTGATGAGGCGCGGACAGTAGAACATAAAGAAGCCATGGAAGATGCCTCTTTTAGAGCGCTAGTCCTTGCAAACGGTAGGTATACACTGGGACAAGCCGTTGAACTCAACCCAGAGAAAGATCTTGTCGCCTGTAACAACAGGCTACAAAGCATCTTACGCGAAGCAAGTACGGTATTATCAGCGGATCTTTTGGATTACAGAGGCATGGTCATGGACGAAATCAATTACAAAGAGTCTACTGAGAGTTTTGATCCAGATGATCTTGGTTTCCAGTACGATGGGCAAAACCGCTTAACTGCAGCAATATATCTGGGAACTGTGGACGATCCAATACTAGCACGGGAGGCCTACATTAAAATGCGTGCTTATAAACTTGGGATTGAGAGCTTAGTTGAAAATAATCAGATGACGGAACGACAGGCAAGCACGGACGGCATCCGTTCCGATACTCTAGCCGTAGCTTCTTTGTTCGTAAAGAAGGCAAGGGAAGAAGTGTCTGCAAATCCCAAATTAGCTGAAGACATGTTAGATGGTTGCAAAAAAGTAGCCAATGAGGTAAGTACCTTTATGGAAGCGGGAGGCGAGTGGCGCGCTCAAACTAGGCGTGCAGAAGAAATCATCGACGACTTTAAGAGCTTAGTGGCTCGTTCGTGAGATACAGTATTAATTGGCAAAAACCTTATGTAACCTGTGCCTGTGAGGAGAGAGGGTAGAAGACGCGCCCTTGAGCTTTTGAATGTTATGCAAAAAAACCTAGGCACTCCGTTAGCAAGCCTGTGGGAATCTAAAGGAATTTAAGTTTGTGGCAGAAGCACGGCATTGCCGTTTATACTAGGACACAGATTTAGAACTTGTGTTTTTTCTAATTTTTCTCACCCAAGCAACCGAATCTCGCATATCCCGTCTATTTTTCCACATGCCGAGTACGGCTTTACTTGCTTCCAACCATTCTGCTTCTGATGCGCGCGACAAAATTAGAGATTTGTTATTAACCATAGGTACATTATAAACAAAATACTACTTAAGGGCGGTTTTCGGTACAGGTTGTGTATAATAAATCCATGCCCCAAAGTTTTGTTGGACTTAATCAGCGCGAAGCGCAAAGTCGCCTAGAAAAATACGGTTTAAACCAGATAAAAGAGTCAAACAAAGCAAGTCCCCTTAAAATTTTACTCCGACAAATTAGAGGCAATTTTATAATTTATCTGCTTGCAGTGTCGTCCATAATTTCTTTTGCTGTGGGAAAAATAGAAACTACCTACGCACTTATAGCAGTAGTAATTGTAGTAGTGGTCTTTGGTTTTATTCAGGAATACAAGGCAGAAAAGGCTACGGAGGCGCTAAAAAATATGTTGACCCAGTTTTCCACGGTCATTAGGGACGACAAAGAACAGAAGGTGGAAAGTACATATTTAGTACCAGATGACGTTGTAATTTTGCGAACTGGAGAAAAAGTGCCGGCTGACTGTGAGATTTTGGACCAGAAATCGCTGTTAGTAAACGAGTCTGTTTTAACGGGAGAGGCTAAAGAGGTAGAAAAGTTTGTAAACGATGAGATTTATATGGGCTCATTTATTGTGGGTGGACACTGTGTAGCGCGCGTTGTGCAGACCGGCATGTCAACCAAATTTGGCAAAATTGCATCCCTAATTTCCGGTGCGGAAAAAGAGTTAACTTTGCAAAAAAAGGTAAACGCCATTGGGAAGTATACAGTGGCAGTTGGTTTAACGATGGCTTTAGCGACTGGAGCTCTGATGTTTGTGCGGAATCCGTCTTTGGATTGGGAAAACATGACAGGCATTTTAATTTTGGTGGTAGCGCTTTCTGTTTCTTCCTTTCCGGAGGGCTTGCCCGTGGTACTAACTACTACTTTAGCGGTAGGAGCGGGCCGAATGGCAAAACAAAACGCCATTGTTAATAGGATGGGCGTTATAGAAACTCTGGGTGAGGTGACGGTAATTTGTAGCGACAAAACAGGGACTATTACCACGGGTCAAATGACTGTTAAGCAAATTTATTGTGGGAACGATATTTATGATGTAGGTGGAGCGGGTTTTAGTTTAGACGGGGACATAGTACGACGAGGGAATATCGATGAAAAAGGAGGCGAGAAGTCCTTCGAACGATCACCGCACCCCGCCACAGCGGGGGAGGACCAAGTGAGAAGGCTTGACGCCTCCTTCCTTGGCAATGGCGGGTCGGCAGACATACCTTACCCGAGCGCTTCCGCAGTCCGCCTTGGCGGACGAGGACCTAGCGAGGGAAGGTATGTCGCCGACCTTACAATGTCGCCCGAATTAAAACGCCTACTTACCTGCGCCGTCATTTGTAACGACGCCAAAATACAAGCCACCGAACAAAACTCCGACATTAAAGTTACCGGCTCCCCCACCGAAGGCGCACTCCTGGTTTTAGCCGGCAAAGCGGGACTATACAAGGAGGACATCGACACCGCTCGACTGGAAGAACTTCCCTTTAGTTCCGAAAGAAAAATGATGTCGGTGGCGGTAAAAGACCAGGAAAGTCGTGCGGACGGCGTAATAGTATTTTCCAAGGGCGCGCCGGAAGTCCTACTGGAAAAAAGCGCGTTTATAGCAAAAGATGGACAGGAAGTTGCCCTCACAGAGTCAACCAAAGAAAGTATAAAAACTTTGGTAAATGAGGCGTCCGGTCAAGCTTACCGAACCTTGGCGCTGGCGTATAAAAAAGTGGGACCGCATCCGGTAGAAAATCATCCGCACAACTCTTTGTTAGCACGACTTTTTGGTCGACTTACACACAAACCAGCTGACGAGCTAAACTCGCAGGATTTGGTAAAAAAAGAGCTGGCAGAATTAGAGTCTGACTTGGTATTTTTGGGACTACTGGCTCTGGAGGATCCTCCGCGGGAAGAAGTTAAACAGGCAGTGCAAACGGCAAAAACGGCTGGTATTACAGTAAAAATGATTACGGGCGACAATATTGAGACGGCAATTTCGGTTGGTAGAAAAATTGGGCTTGAGGGTAAGGCTTTGGAAGGCGCGGATATTGACGACTTAACGGACGAAGGTTTGCGACTTATTGTAGAATCGACGGTGGTTTTTGCGCGGGTGCGTCCGGAACACAAAATCCGCATTGTTAAAGCGTTAAAAGAACTGGGTCATATTGTTGCCATGACCGGAGACGGCGTTAATGACGCACCCGCGCTAAAAGAGGCGCATGTGGGCATTGCCATGGGCAAAAACGGTACGGATGTCTCCCGCGCTACCGCTGACATAACCTTAAAGGACGATAATTTTGCTACCATTATCTCCGCAGTTAGGGAGGGTCGCGGAGTCTTTAATAATATCCAAAAATTTGTGTCGTACCAATTAGCGTGTAACTTTGCCGAACTTTTAGTTTTGTTTTTTGGCGTTTTACTTGCCCCATCGTTTGGCTGGCAAATTCCCATAATTACCGCACTGCAAATTCTGTTTATGAACCTGGTCACCGATTCCCTTCCCGCCATAATGCTTGGTTTTAACCCCACCTCGCCCGATATTATGCTTGCCAAACCCCGCGCTAAAAGTGGCATTATTAACCGCTTTACAGTTTCTACCTTGATATTTGCTGGCGCGCTTATGGGTTTAGGGACATTAGTCGCCCAGTATTTTAGCTTTAATTTTTGGGGGCACGACGCAGGAGTCTCCGCAACTACTACCCTTATTGCTCTAATCTGTCTAGAAATTATAACCGCTTTTACTTTTAGGTCGTTTAGAAAACCCACATTGAGTCGCTCACCATTAGTAAATAGGCCTTTGGTTTGGGCGACTTCTGCCTCGCTAGTGGCCACCATAATTATTGTCTACACACCACTAAACATCTTTTTTGAGACTGTGCCCGTTGGATACAAAAGCTGGCTCTTGGTTTTAGGTCTTTCCTTTTTGATAACGGTGGTTTTTGACTTGGCAAAACTGGTCAAACCCCAAACCCAACACGCTTAAATTAAGTCGACTTGTTGAGGATTCTCCGCGAGAATATAGTCCGCAACCGCCAGAGCGATGCTTACCCGCCTGTCGCCTGCGTTAAAAATAATTTTTTCGTTTTGGGCAACTTGCGGATCCATGTAAGTCTGCAAACCAAATAAACTCCCAAACGGAGGCACTCCGCCTACCAACACTCCCCCAGTAACCTGACTCACTTCTTCTTCCGTGGCAAAGCGCAAATCCTTGGCGTCAAATAGCTTTTTGACTTTTTTTCCGTCAAACCTGGCGTCACCCGGCACCACCAACATAACAAACCTCTCCGATTGAGCGCCGTTAGCAGAAACACCCCTGCGCAAATACAACTTAACAATAAGCGCCTTTGCCCCCTGTTTTAAGGTAAACCCTGGACGGATTTTTGAGGCCTCCTCGCTGGTTCTAACAGGATCGTGTTCAAAATATTCGTACTTAATTTGACGACTTTCCAGCAAGTCTTTAATTTTTTGAACGACTGGGTGAAATTCCATATTTTACGGTTCCAACATTGTGTCAATTATATTTTGTAACCCGACTTTAAATATCTCTTTATCAGGCACTTTTTCATCTACCCAAACGATTTTATCCAACAACTCCAGAGGGAATGTTTCTAATCTTTCCGCAATCCCGGGAGGAAAAATCCCTACTGCCTTAGATGAAACATCCACAAATATCTGCTTCCAGTCGACTTTTTGAGACCTAGCGATAGTCCAAATGTCCACAACATCTTTAGGCTCATCCCTGCTTACCAAAGCACTAATCTTGTTAGACAAGATGTTCTGCAAATTGTCGACCTTTGAAAAAATACCAAAAGCATTAAAATCACCTATATGGGAAGGAATATCGTTTACTAAATCGACTTTTAACAAACCATCCACCATAAAAGATGTAAAGGTATCGAATTTTCTAAGTTCGGTAATGCCCAGATCTGCAAGTCCGTCTACTATTTTAGCGACATGGGTTT
Source organism: uncultured Candidatus Saccharibacteria bacterium (assembly GCA_964490125.1). Taxonomy (GTDB): domain Bacteria; phylum Patescibacteriota; class WWE3; order UBA101185; family UBA10185; genus JBBAAW01. The sequence continues at coordinate 60,847 of CAZBAJ010000003.1, read as the reverse complement.
GGTAATTAGCATCTTTATTGACAAAAAAATCCAAGTCGTCCGAATACCTGTGATTAAAATAACACCGCGATAATGCCGTCCCGCCTGTTAAATAAAACGGCGTATCTAAAGTACCTATAATTTGTAAAACCTTATCTTGTAGCGGATAAAGTTTGTCTTTGTAGTAAGTATTCGTAACCATGTGCAAGCTCCTTGTTAAAAATTCTACTTTTTACATTTGACCAATGTTTCCGTAAAGTCGTCAAACCCACCAAATTCATGGCGTCATAGTAATTAGTGTGCGCCAAGACTCTGCCTATTGCCCAATCTTGATTAAAATTACCCAAAACGCGCTTATTCTCCAAAATGTCAAAAAACTCCTGCGGGGAAATTGTATAATCCCAGACCAAATTCCCAAACATAGCAGGATCTAGGTATTTTTGTTTTACTTGCGTGACCGATGGACTTTCCATATGGGTATTATACCAACAAATCGACTGGCAAGCTTATTTAGGGCGACTCCTAAAGTCAGGAGAATGACCATATAAAGGGCGGTAGCAAGCCAGGCGGGAAACCTGGTGTATAAAAAGTCGTACCGACTCATTAACGGCCAGTGGATTAAATATAATTCGTAAGAATAAGCGCCTATCAAAGTCAAAAAGCGAGAGTAAAAGCCCTTAAGTAAAAATACCGCAACCAGACATCCCAAGGAAAGCAAGCTGATTAACTGCTCTTTGACTAGAGACCCGCCTACGCCGGAATGGATGGCAAGGTAGCAAAATACCCCAGTCAAAATTATTATTACAAATAGTTTAGCAAATAAGGCGTCAACACGAGGAAGTGGCGTAAGGACTAACGGGTGGTTTCTAAAGTAACGCAACACCGTGGCAAAAAACATCCCAAGCGGAAAAGCCATGTAATGCAGTTTATAAAGCTTAAGAACATCGGGGGCAACGGGTAAATTCAGGTTCGTGGCAAAATAACCAAGTCCCAGCATTATCAATGCGGAAACAACCGGCACGCGTCTGACAAAAAAGTCCAACAAACATAATGGAAAAAGCAAATAATAAAAGAGAATGAGCGTAAAATACCACAGGGGCGAGTTTACATTGTTATAAAGATCCGCGCTTGGGAAAAAGCCTAAAATATTTTGGGCGACACTTGTAGTAGGGTAAAATCTGCGCAAAACTACTGCGTCCATAAGCAAAAATACCGCTAAAACCAGCCACATAGGGACAAAAATCTTTTTAAGTCGCTTAAAGTAAAAATTCTTTATGTTTAGCGACGACTGGAGGGCAGAAATAGTAAGTCCAAAGCCAGAAAGAAACAAAAAAATGTCCACCCCTTTGCCGGCAGCCACGGAAAGTGGAAACAAAAACCTATTATCGGTAGCCAAAAAGTAACCGATGTGAGAAAACATTACCATAAGGATTGCTACACCTTTAAGCTCGTTGGTTAGCTGAGCGTCAAAGGAATTTTTGGACGGCTTTTTTCTGACGGTTAGAATAATTGCTAAAACAAGTAGCGCGGTAAAAATCTGGGTCTGTAAAACCGGGTCGACTATGTTAATCTGCATTGATAATTTTTCCCCACAGCAAATAACCCTCACCGGAAGGATGAAAGTGATCGGAGGCGTAATATTTTGCGTCGTCATAAGGAGGCTGACGCGTTTGGATATATAAATCTACTACTTTTAACCTTCCGCTTTGCCCTTTTATCTGACCAACCTCCTCAACAACATTATTAAATTCCCGCGTTCTCCTGTCCAAAACCTTGTTAAGTGGAAAAGATACGACATCTGGCGCGCCAAGATACGGCAAGTTAATTAAGGCTATGTGAGCGTTAGTTTTGGCAAGCAATTCGTCAACAATAAGACTAAGGCGATCTTTATAATCCTGCACACTCACTTTGTTATGAATATCATTTATTCCAATTAACAGCGTTATATGTTGCGTTTCATTCGTAAGACTACCGTCGTCTGTAACATTATCTAAATCTTGCACGACTTGGGGTAGCTGGTCCACGATTAAATCCTGACTCGTTGCTCCAGGCACTCCTAAATTAACCACTTCAACTTTGCCATACTGATCGGAAAACTTTTTGGCAACCTGATAAACAAAGGTCGACTCGACATCGTCACTACCGACTCCAGCTGTCAAACTGTCGCCCAAAGCCACATATTTTACCGCACCTTCTTTTTGAGGATTCTCGAGCACAAATTGCTTTTGGTTATACGGACTTTGCAAGTTTTTTTCCCCAATAGTGTTATAAAATTGCCCATACGCAAAAAGCAAATACCCGCTAGCCAAAATTATCGGGGCTACAGCTATAACTGTGATGGGCTTAAATATTATTTTTGACATTTTTATGTAACATAGCTATACTACTCACAGATCATTACAAAAAGAACCCTTGTGGTGTCCCGTCTCCATTGGGGGTCTTTTTTTTATTTACGCAACTCTAAAAGATATCTTTTGTCATTTAAATAAACGATACTTGCCCCTGTCCTTTTTAATAATACTGAACATTTACTTTCGATATTTGGTGAAATAATAGTCTTGAATTTTTCCTTCTCTATCAGAAACTTCACTAAACTGGCGTAGTCCCCATCGCTTGTAACGAGTACTACTTTCTCACAATTATCCTCGTAGGCATCACGAACTGACTGTAATACTAAATCTGCATCGCAATTACCTTTTGCCTTTCCTTCTTTGTCGTATATAACCTCTTTAAAAACAAGCGTATATCCATATTCCTGTAAAGATTTGTAAAGGTCTGTAAACTTTGGAATTAGACCAATAAACAAATATGCCATTTTTACGGAGTATTTTTCTCGTAGCCAAACACGAAAACGCCTATAATCTAATCTCCATTCAAGATCGCGATTACCGTTGTGAAGATTAGCCGCATCGATGTAGGCAATATTGTTAGGTTCCTTTAACACAGGATTATTATATCAAAGGCATCAAAAGACCTGCCAATACATGGAGGTTGACAAAATCCTTAGTAGAGCATCTTCACCAAAGGATCCTCAAGACCAAAACCGGTTTCCTTGGTCTTAAAAACCTTAAACGACTCTTTACAAGCGGGATCTAACTTGGCGTATTCCTGTAACATAACCACCAAGGCGTCTGCAAAGCCACCAACTGTGCCGTCGGAGTCGTCCACACTGGTTGCTAGTTTGTTACCAAGTCGCAATAACAATTTAACTAATACATCACTCGTCTGCCTACTTACGGGAAATTTAGAAACTATGGCCGACAAGCGATGACAGCCTTCTGAAAGTGAAGCTTGGTAGGAAAACCATCTACTGGAAGGTCCTGTGTACGACCTTAAATACGCCATGGCGGAAGTAATTGCCTTGCGCGCCTCTACAAGCTCCGCAGGGCTTAACTCTCCCAACCGATTGCTGGATTTAGGAGTGTCAATAACTTCTTTATAATCAGCCTCCAAAGGCTTGCCTCTTAAAACTACATAAATAGCCAACGCCAACAAATGCTTACAATAGTAATTGTGCTGACCTAAATAGCAATCACACATACCAAGCCTAAAATCCCTGTTCTCAATAGTGGTTTTATAGGCATGTTTTCCCTTAACGGTGGCGGAGTAGCAAGCAATAAGTTCCTTAAAATCACTAATCTGGTTGTTCTCGTAAATTTCTACTGCACGACTAAATGTATCCGGATCTGTGGCAAATTTTATTTTTTCTAAGGTAAATTTAGGTTCCATTATAATTGATTGACGGGTTTGTAAGAAAAATCGTTAAACATAGAACCGAGATAGCTATTTTCTGTAACACCTGTATATGTATACGGAAAAAGTTTGTCTGTAAGGCCTTCTCCCGGATAAAAAGTAATGTTATAAGTATAAGGACCATCGGGTATAGCTTTGTTCTTGGCCAAATGTCTGTAATTAAAATGGACCATTATCACAGTAGTATCTTGCAAACCCCAAGCGATAGAATCGGATTCCATAAGAGCATTGTCAGAACCATCAGCAATGGCGTCGACAGGTTGCAAAGTACCCTTTACAATATAAGTACCCGGCATTTTTACACTCACAAAACAATTTATTCTTATAACGGGGTTTGCAGAAAACTGCTTATCTAAAATATCGTAGCAGTCTGTAACATTATAATTACCAGGGGTGTTAGCTTCTTTGGCTTTCTTAATTTCTTCCTGTATTTTTTCTTGTGCAAGCTTGTCCGCCTGTTCCCTAGCAATGTTACTTATCCTTCCTCGCTCATGGAAAAACGAAAAGGAGGATAAAATACCCCAAATTAAAATAAATACTAAAGAAGTCTTTAAATTTCTTCGTAGACACTTCTTTAGCCATGAAAAAATTAACCCCAACAAAGTCACACTCACCCAAACAAGCGTGAAAAAACCAGTTGCCAGGGAATAGCCCAAATTGCACCCAAACCCTCCATAAACTCCGAAAAATATAGGGTCTGGTATATGGTTAGAATTATAAATGGGCAGGCTTTCACAAGCGTAAATACCTATAAAATTGTATAAAAATACAATCAAGCAAACCGCGTTAATAATTAACCAAAGGTTTTTTTTATTCATTTTTTCTTATTCTAGCAAAAAACATAAATGGCTACACTAATTTTGATCGTGGTTGCTATTCTTATTTGGGCGCCCAATCAAGACATATTCCTCACCGAATACACACGGAAAAATAAAATCCTTAATCTTCTTTCTATATTCGTCGACAAACACCAATAAGCCCTTTTTTATCTCCAAGTTATCGATGTTGTTTGCATGGCTTTCTATACTACCCAGATATTTCGTGAAAAAGACGCTGTCGTAGTAACTATCTCTTGTGGTAACGGTCTCGATTTTAAAGTCCAAAGAATTGAGTAGACTTTCTAAATATAATCGGGGTAATTCTCTGTATACAGGCTCGCCCAACCACATTTTTAAAGCGCCGCGCCTCCTAATAAGCTCTTCTATCGCCGTTTGCTCGGGAGTTTTGGGATCAACCAGAGGTTCCAGCCCAACAATTACCACAACACCGTCTGCTTTTAGCGAGGCTTTTAAATTCTTGAGTGTCTCTAAACTTTTAAAAGGAGAAAATCCTTCGACTCCAGCAAAAAAATAGTCGCAAAAAATTAAATCGAACTTATTATCTAACGACTCTTTGGTTAAGTCGCTCTGAACAAACACAATGTTTTTGTGAGAGCCGTATTTTGATTTGTTTTTCTCAACTTCCTTTGCATCAATAGAAACTGAATAGATCGTTCCGATATTTCGACTAGTTAAAAACTCCAAACTTTGGTCACCTGAACCTGCGTCAAGGATAGTTTTACCCTCAAATTGCACAGTTTTTGGTATCAGCTTAAATATTTCTCTCATTGATTGTTACCCTGCCAGACTAATATGGTCGGGGTGCGCGGGCTCGAACCGCGGGCCTCCAGTACCCCATACTGGCGCGCTACCAACTGCGCCACACCCCGTTGCTCACTCCCGAATCACTCGGAATTACGCTTCACAGTAATTCCTCGTTGATTCGGTCCGTTCGCTTCCTTCAGGACTAAATCGACCACATGTCGTCAACATTATACTATGAATTCCACCCAAAGCCTTGCTAATGTCGTCCAAATAATGTACCCTAGCTTTTGTGAACCAAGAAGTTATTCAAAAAAGACTAAAAATTCTGGACGACCTCACGCAGGAGCTTAACAAACTTAAGGCGGACTTAGAAGATGCGCTTATGGACGATCCCAACTACAGCAAAATGGTGGAGGAGGACGAGGAAACCAAAAAGTCTCGCAAAGAAAAAAAAGAAAAAATAATGAGTACCGCCGTGGTTAAGGGCTACCAAGAAGAAATCAAGGAGAAAATGCAGGAGGTTAAGGAAAACCGCGAGATTTTGGCGCAGGAGCTGGTTGACTATTACCGGGATAACGGTACACTAGAGATAACCGATGCCGACGGGAATGTTAAGCACATGAAGTTTTCTGTTAAATTGGTTAGTTAAATTTTGTCTGTGCGACTGGAGAAACATGGCACTTAAAAAGAAAAAGCGAGACTCACAAAAAAGTAAAGACATAAGAAGGCGCGTCCAAAAACGCAAACGCGTGACGGGGTAGTTTAAGATCTATTGAACACGGATCCCCTGATTAATTTCTTGCATCTTGCTAAAGTATTCTTCCGCCTGCTTGCTATTCCCCTGTAGCTGCTCAATCCTGCCTAATTTTTCTAATGCTTGCCAAAGTCGCCCATTTTTTTGGTACGATTCCAATAAGTATTTTTTGGCGTTCTCGTAGTCGCCCATAAGCATGTATGTGTATCCTAAATTATGAATAGCGTCCGCGTAGTCCGGTGCCAACTCAATGGATTTTTTAAAATTTGCAATGGCTAGCTCCCAATTTTGCTCATTGGTATAAACATCCCCTAAATTGTTATAAACGCGATAGCTAATTGGTGCGGTTTTTTGCGTAGCCGTCCACAAAGTTTTGCTGGACTTAAAAACATTTGCCCTGGTAATGAGTCGGGCAGAGTAAAAAATAAGTAAGAGCGACAAAAAGACTCCGGCTAAGTTTTTAACGCCAAATTTCCTGTTAACCAACCTGTCGACACTAATTATTATAAGCGAAAGTAGTATGGCAAAAAACGCCCCGCCTAAATATAAATACCGCTCGGCAATAAACCACGCCACCTGCACGGGGCTAAAAGTAGGCGCAACGCTGGCAAAAATCGCTAAAAGAAGTCCGCCATAAACTGGTTTTTTTAATAACAAATAGGCTAGCAAAGCAAAAACGACGACGGTTACACCAACCATTAAAGCGTAAACCGGCTTGGTCAGGGCTTCCTCGTGGAAAAAACTTAAGCGCAAGGGTACCAAATATAACTCCGTGGCTTTGTAGATAGTATATGGGAGTCTATAAAGCAGGGCGGTAGACTTGGCGGGGTCCACATAGTAATCGGTAACTAGAGCGGTAACACGGGCGGTAAAGCGTCCGCTCATAAAAATTAGCCAATAACCGACTGTGGAGGCGAGAAAAATGGAGTAGTGTGGCAGTCGGGCGACGGCAAGTTTGGCGGTTCTTTGGATGAACTGTTTAACGCCCTTGAAATGTTCCAAAGTCAAACCAAAACAAAATATATCCAAGGAAATTATTATAAATGGTACCGTAAACATCCAAGGCGTTTGCAAAAATACAAGTGAGGCTAAATAAACTACCGTCGACGCAATAAAAAATCGCCTGTCACCCGTCGTCCTAAAAAGAAAAAATAAATTGACGCAGATTAGAGAGAAAAGCGCCTGAAAAACATAACCCATACCGGCAATCCAAAAAATCGCTTCGCTCCCGCTGGGAAGTAGGCAAAAAATGAGCGACGCAAAAAGGGCGACGCGTTTGCCAAAGAGTTGAAACGCCAGGAGCATTACTAGACAGGTGTTGACTATGTGGAGTACCAAGCTGACTGCGTGAAAAATTACGGGATTGGTGCCAAAAAGATTTACAATCACGGAGGCGTAAGTGGAGGTTAGGTTGAGCGACTTGGCGACTTGCCAAAAATTGCGCAGTGCCGGATTTTGGACGATGCCCGGGATATCGTCAGCAGAAAGAAATTGCCCGTTAAGCCCGTTGGCATAACCTATAATCGCCAGTACAGCAATTAAAAGAAAAATCGGAATGTTTAGCTTAAAGAAGTTAAGAACCTCTTTGAGGGAGTTCAATGAATCCAAAGGTGTAGTCACAACATCCTTACCGGGATAATGTAACCGATGTTTTTCAGACAGATTTCCTTCTTTTGAGTCCCTAACCAAGTTAAATCCCGACGACGATGCATTTTTAGGTGTATGCAATCTAGTCCTAAGTTTTTCTGAATCAATCGTGCTGATCTCCCCCTCCCGTCGTTCCTTTTTTGTCCTGGATCTTTTACCCACGCCGTAAGTATACCAAAGCAACCAGCTTAAAAAGTAAGGTATAATACCACTACTACAAGGAGGGTTAGCCAAGTGGTTACGGCAACGGTTTGCTAAACCGTAGCGGTGTCAAAGCCGCTCGTGGGTTCGAATCCCACACCCTCCGCCAGCCCTTGGCGTTTTTGACACAAACCAACAATAAAGGTTATACTACCGCATTATGTTACCGCAAGACCTTTACATCATAATACCAACCGGCGGGGAGGGTAAACGCTTAAAACCGTACACAGAAAACAGGTCTAAACCTTTAGTACCCGTAATAAACAACTTTCCCATTTTGGAGCTTATCCTGTACGCCCTAACCCACGGCGCAAAACTAAGAAAATTCATTTTTGGCGTAAAAGGTGCAAACCACTATATAAACCTGCAAAACTACTTTCAGGGCGGTTCCGGCTGGAGCGGCAAGCTTGGCATAACACCACAGGCGCATTTTGAGTACCAAAATCCAAATTATAGCGATACAGGAAACGCGGATAGCGCGCGCTACAATATTCAAGAGTTTTCCATTGACCAACCCGTCATCATCTGTCAGTCCGACAACCTTTTTTGGGGGGAAGACATCAAAAATTTTAGCGAGGTTGCCTTAAAATCGTCGTACGACTTTGTTGTAGCCCTAACTCATGTCCAAGACGGAAGCCAGCTAGGTGTAGCGGAGTATAACCCCATGTCGCACCAAATTACCAACTTTTTAGAAAAACCTGGTGACGCGTATAAAAACGGCGCTTTGGTAAATACCGGAATTTACTTTATAAAACCCAGCGTTTTTAATTTTTTGCACGCCGACTTTGGCAAACATGTTATTCCCCAGCTTACGGCTAAAGGGTTAGTAGGCGGTTATATTTTTGACCATCCCTGGTACGACTTTGGCAATCCGCAGGAACATTTAGCAAGCGTACTTTCCCTTTTACGCTCCCCCACGCCATGTATGGAAAACTTTTTGGCGCGGGTTTGCACGCAGTATAGAAATGAAAACTGCAAGGTTTGGGTGCGCGGTAGAAGTAGCTTTGCGCTAAAACAGGCTTTGCAAACTATTGACAAAATTAGGGACGGTAAAATTAAAGTTGAAGGAAGCGTATTTATAGGAAAAGATAGTGTGGTGGAGGACGGGGTTTATTTGCGCAACTGCTCAATTGGGGATCTTTCTTTTGTTGGCGGGGGGACGGAGGTTGTTGAAAGTAATATTTTGGACGCGTGGCAGATTGGTAAAAATTGCAAAATTATTGGGTCCTTTTTAGGTCGTGGTGGGACGGTTGCAGACGGTAGTTTGGTTGAGCGACAATTTTTAGGCGATAATTCCACAATTGGACATTAGTTTAACTAAGTTTAACTAATTTTTACGACTAAGTAACGGCGAGTAAAACATTTTCAAAAATTATCGGTACTGACTTCAGGAGAGGCAAATCGACACACGACTTTGTGTGGCAACTCACCCCTCCCATTAAACCCTCCGGACTAACCCTACTTAATTACGGAGGGCAGAAAAATCCTGAAATCTTTCCAAGGCAACACATACCCCAAAAGGATTCGCCCCTCGGGATCTGACCAGGCGTCGCAGAACCAATCCGCGCCATCAGCGTCCGACCAGCGAATCCGGACCCCGCCACCTGGCAGGATGCGGGGTCCATCAAAAGACTGGACCGTCTCGTTGACGATCCACGAGACGGACTCTCCTTGGTGCTGGAGGAGGATTAAATTTCCCCCTTCCCAACTTGGGGTGTCTTGCCAGACAATCCAGTCGCCTAAAATATCTGGTCCAAATCCTCTACCTGAGGGAATGGGGCGGTTGCAGAAAAACTGCAGTTCTGCACCGCACTGTTCCCCCCGGTAAATTGTCCAATAGCCCGGCGTGTTGTCCTGCCAGACTATACGAACTACACCATCGGGGACGGTCGTCATCCTCGGGTTTCGGGACTCACCCAGGGTATAAGCACCGTTGATCGGAAGCGACCAACGCTCCGCCCCTGGGGTCAACTTCACATAGTAGATTTCCCAGTTCCCCATGAACTGGTTTTCGAACACTATATGAAGTACACCGTCCTGGGTGAATTCGACATCCGGCGCGTCGCCGTAGGCGACGGGGTAGGTTTCGTAAGTCCAGTCGCTGGCGGTCGCCTCGACCGAGTGGCGGATTTTGGTATAACCCTCTCGCTCAACCCACACCGCGTGGGTTTCGCCCGTTAGGGGCGAGATCAGCAGGGTTGGCGTGGCGGAACCCCACGGAAGTGGGGAAGATTCGGTCTGGGTGACCGAGGCGGTGACGACGGAAGGCATCGCCAATGGAGCCAGCAAGGCGCTGACCAAAAACAAGGCTGCGATTGCTACAGGAACGGGTGACATCATGTTCTCCTTCCCGCTTTGCGGGGTGAAAGAAAATAGCCCTCGGCAGACGCTTTGGGCTTCGCTGTCCGTCTGGACGAACTAACACAACCTCCAAGGTTAAATAATCTGTCGATGCACATACCCAGTCGCACAAAGTATTTATAATCAGTAAGATCGTGGGAGCTGAATTAGTCCGTCCAAAAGTCGTCCAAAATTAGTTGTAAAAGGGCTACTACTTACTCCAAACAAATGAGTTGGAAAGTAAACAGAATAGTTGGAATTGTAGCAAAAACCTAAAGATTTGTCGAACCTATGTTATTAGTTTATCCATTGTCAAAATTTTCCGATGCAATAGGGTAGAATGGTGCTGAGGTTATTTATCACTATGACTATAAATAAAGCCAAGGAAATACCAAAATTTAATGATGTTGAAAAGGAGGCCTTGTTTTGGGACACTCACAGCATAGCCGATTATATGGGTAAGTTAGAAAGAATAGATAATCCCTTTACGACTAAAAAAGGAAGAAATGCAGTAACAAAAAGTTAGACGAACTATAAAGTCCAAACTCCTTAACCCCTAGCCATATGCTTTTCCGCCACCACAAAGTTCTTAGTGGAGCCACTTTCGTAATAAACCCGCAGTAATAATTCACCAAGCATGCCCATAACCACAAGCTGAACGCCTAAAACAATAAAAATAAGTCCAACAATAAATAACGGACGGGAACCTATGCTTGCGTCAGTAAAAAGCTTAAGCCCCAGCATGTATAAAGTAGTCACCAAACCCAAAAAGGAAACAATCATGCCACTAAACCCAAACGCGCGACCGGGCTTTAGCGTAAACGGCTTGGTGGAAAATGTGGTCATAAATTTTAGCTCTGCCAAGTCCAAAAACACCGCAAAGGTGCGCTTAAACAGACCCCTAATGCCTCCGTAAGCGCTTTCTCCAAAGGTTCGCTCGTAGTACTCTACGGGAATTTCTATGTACCGCTTGGTAAAAAAGGCGGTGTAAGAGCCCATAAGGCGCTGAATTTCCCCGTAAAATTTAAAGTTTTCTAAAATAAAGCGCTTGTAGCCTTTAAGACCGGAGCCGTTGTCGGTAATGGTGGAGCCTAAAATTTTGTTTGCCAGCCTGTTGGCCATTTTAGAAGGCACCTGTCGGACGAGTTTATTAAAACCGCTTTCACTCCAGCGCTTTTGGCGCAAAGTGTTTACAAAGTCGTACCCTTCGTCCAACTTTTCTATAACCCTAGCAATTTCTTTGGGATGAATCTCTAGATCCGCGGAGTAAAAAAGTACATAGTCGCCCCTGGAAGCCTCCACGCCTGTTTGCATGGCGCTGGTCATACCATAGTTTCTAGCATGTCTTACAATAGTTACTTTTTCTGGTTGACTTTGATGAAGCGCCACTAATTTATCCCAAGTTTCATCGTTTGCTGACTTATCATTAGATCCATCGTCCACAATAACTAACTCATATTTGTACGGCAATTTGTCCAAATATGGAAACAGTTTTTCCTGGTAAGTAGCAATATTGCCAGACTCCTTATACGCCGGAATGACAATAGAAACCAAGCCATTTGCCGGTTTTGTAGAGTAAAGTTTTGGCGTTTTTATCTTTAAACCATCCATGATTCCTCTCCTTTTTTATACCACTCCGGTTGTTTTAAAAACCATTCGTAATATTTTTCAACCATCTGATCTAAAGTTACGGACGGATTATAACCAATAAGTTTTTGGGCTTTAGTTGTATCCGCACAGGTTACCTGCATTTGACCTGGTCGGTCATCTCTAATTGTTTTAATTGTCTTGCCCGACACCCTTTGTACGGACTCCAATAACTCCTTTAGAGTAACGGGTCTGGCATTTCCTATATTGAGAATTTCGTATTTAAAGGGTTTTGTAAGACAAGTTTCTACCGCCTGCGCCATATTTTCAATGTAGGTGTAATCTCTTGAGGACTCTGTCCCTTGATAGAGCGTAAAGGTGTAGCCGTATTCTGCGGCGCGTACTAATTTAGGAATCGCCATATCCGGACGGAGCCTTGGTCCAATGGGATTAAAAAACCTAAGTATTGATACATTTAAATTAAAACAGGAAGAGTAAGCATACAAAAGCACCTCGTCCGCTTTTTTACTGGCGGGATAAATTCCCAAAGGTCCGTCCGTAGACATATCTTCTCTATACGGAGTCGGGTTAGATCCATAAACAGATGATGTGGAGGAGAGAACAAAACTTTTGACTTTTTTCTTGACTGCAAATTCGGCTAGGTTACTGGTTCCGTCAATATTATTAAAAACCCAAGTATTAGGATCAGCGTTAGATTGCGTAACACCAGCATAGGCGGCAAAATGGGCGATTCCGTCAATTTCATTCTCGTCAAAAACCTTCCAAAGTTCTTTTCTATCAGTAATGTCTGTCCGGAACAACTTAAACTTAGGATTATCCTTAAATTCTAAAATGTTAAATTCCTTTATCTTGGGATCATAGTAATTATTAAAATTGTCGAGACCGATTACCTCGTGCCCTCTGTTTAGAAAATATTCGGTTAAATCCGACCCAATAAACCCCGCACAACCTGTCACAAGAATTTTCATACGGCTATTTTAGCACAAATTATTTCTGCGTAATGCCCAGAAGCAAAGCTTGGGCGGCTTGAGTAGTTATGTTTAACTCCCAAAGTGGGGCTTTTTTTATAACCAACTGACTCAACGAGACGCACATGGGATCTATTACATTTATGCTTCCAAACCGGTTGTTTTTACTGGAATTTGACAGGTTAATAATTGTGGACTTGGCAAGGTCAACACGAATTTCATTGTAGACAAAGCCTAAATCCTCAAGCTCGTTGGCACCAATAATTATTGCGGTATCGTATTCAAAACCCGTGTCCAACCGCGAGCGAACCTTTAAATTAGGGTCAAAATCCTTACTTACGGGAGCCAGTTTGACTTTAAGAATTTCCCCCGCCGGCTCGTACCAAGCTTTTGCGTCGTGCTCACCGGAATAATCAATAGAAACCGTAAGCTGTCTTTGGGAAAAAGCCGTTACAATGTCCGACTCATTTATTAACTCCTTGCAACTTTCTGGTACTTCGCCGGGGTAAAAAAGTTTAGCCGACTTGTCTAGGCTTTTTAACATTAACTGCATAGCAAGACCGGCACAAAAGGCGTCCATGCCCGCGCCCTTGGCTGGAATAACCGCAATGTTTTCTGCGCTTCTTAATACGCTTGTTAACTGTTCGTTTGTTTGTAGGTCTATTTGCATATACCTCCGTAAAAATACCTTAGCGTCATTAACTGCTACTTATTGACTTTTGGACAGGGGAAACTTGTTACAACGCCTTATTTTACGCTAAAAGACCCATAGTGTCAAACGGGCGGGAGTGACTACGCCCTACAAAAGATAATAACATTATCGGAGTTAGTACGACCTGCAATAACTACTGATTTTATGTCGCTAAAAAAGGTCTCTAGTGAGTCTATAAATTGATTAACTTGCTCCTGGTGATGTTCTAAATAAATGCGGTTAAAAACCACCAACCCACCAGGCACCACTAAATTTTTAACGCAAGCAAAAAAGTTACCACTGGAACCAAGGTCTGGGTATTTTTGACCGCAGAAAATATCTACAATTACCGCCTGCATGCTGTTGTTAGCAATACCATACTCCTCTGGCACGGCAATAACTTTTAAAGCGTCGCCCACTATAACACGGTGGTTTGGAATGTCATCAAGTCCAAAATATTTTTGCGCTACCTCAACCATAACTTTGTCAATTTCTACGCTGGTTATATGAATACCGGGAAATTTTTGCGACATTAAATGTTGCATAGAACCTCCACCCAAGCCCAAAACTAAAGCAGTTTTAAGCTCCGGCATTTGTTCGTACAGGTTTTCCACAAGTCGCCCCCAAACCTGTCTACCTGCATTAGGAGAATCCCAATTGACTGATTGCACCACGCCTTCTACGCTTAATTTGCGGGTGGAACCAACTTCTATGACACTGATTTTTCCATTGAATTGCGAGTCAACCTCGTATATAGTTTTTGGCAGTTTAATGCCGTCAAAGACAGTCATTTGCCACCACTATACTATTTTAGGACTTTAGATTCAAGATGCGTGGACTTGAGTTAACTCATTTTAAACGACTTATTAGGAGATCCCTTTTTTAACCAATCGGAACGATCCCAAAGTGTGGTTTGATTTACTTTATTGCCTTAATAACCTCTAACCCACCCATATGTTGTCGTAAAACCTTAGGTACAACTACGCTACCGTCTGCCTGTTGATAGTTTTCCAAAATGGCGACAATTGTTCTGCCCGCCGCGCAACCCGTATCGTTAACATTATACACGAACTCCACTTTATTCTCACGCGTCCGATACCGAGTATTGTACCTGCGGGCTTGATAATCCTTAGCATTAGTATCACTACCCAACTCGATAAACTCACCCGTGTGCGGAAGCCATCCCTCAAAGTCGTACTTTTTAGAAGTGGCAAAATAGCCCGAATCACCAGAACACATTAAAATTACATGGTAAGGAAGCTCCAAAGATTGCAAAAACCACTCGTTTATTGACAATAAGTACTCATGCAATTCTTCCGACTGGTCGGGGCGACAAATTAAATCCATCTCCAACTTGTCAAACTGATGAACCCGCTTTATACCCCGCACATCTTTACCCCAAGAACCAACCTCCGTCCTAAAACAAGTGGTAATGGCAAACATTTTTTGGGGCAATTCTTTTTCCTGCACCATCTTGTCCATGTAATAAGCAAAAAGCGACGGCTCCGAAGACCCTACTAAAAACTTTTCCTCGTTTTCTTCTATTCCTCCTTGGTCTAATTTATATATTTGACTCTCGTCGCCCGGAAAATGGGAACTGCCGTACAAAGCTTGGCGCTTAACAATTAACGGCACCACCATTGGAATAAAACCTTCTTGGAGGAGTTTTTGTTTAAGATGTTCAAACAAGGCGTATTGCAATAAAACCGCTTCCTTTTTTAAATACACAAAGCGACTGCCGGAAACTATGGCGCTTTGCTTGTTGTCAATAATGTCAAGCGACTGCCCAAGATCCAAATGATCCTTACCCGCAAAATTAAGTGTGGGCATTAGTTTTTTAGAAAAGTCTTTTTTACCCAAATCTTCTTTGGAAAAATAACCTTTATCTGGCGACCACGCTTTTAATTCCACATTGTCGCCCTCACCCGCCCCAACCGGCACCAAGTCGTCCAGCGTATTTGGAAACCAATCCATGTACCATTGCCATTTTTTGTCCAGCTCTTTTAAGTCGTCCTCCAGCACTTTAATTTGCTCTTTAGCTTCTTTAGCTTTTTGGACGACTTCTGGGGACGGCTTACCTGAATTGCCAGAAAGATTGTTCCGCAAGCCCCGCAAAGCCTCTAGCTCCATAAGCGTGGACCTTTTCTTTTCATCAATGCGTAAAAAGTCGTCCACCTCAAATTGCGGACCCGAAAGACCGCGGTCCAGGATGTTCTTTTTGACTTTTTGGGCGTTTTCCCGTATGTATTTGGCATCCAACATATCCCTATTTAACAACTTTAGCTTTATGAAAGCAATAAGGGGTTGCAATATTGACAAAGTTTGTTACAATAAACCAAGTTATGAAAGCAATTGCACCCTTTGATGGAACAATCGAACCGACGATTACTGGCGACGAGAGAGAGAGTTACGCCCGTGAAAGCGCGGAAAGATTACTAGGATCAGCTTATCAGGAAGTCGACAGAAAGGCTACTGAAGAAAAGTTTAATTTAACCTTGGAAGCCTATATAGAATCCGCTAGGGCAATTTTTGAGGATTTAGAAGTAAGAGTGGAGACAGTTTCTGTTGCACCTGATTCAAAGGGTGATCCAAGAACAGGTGTGGAAAAGAAATTCCCACCATACAAAAAAGAATTTACCCAAAATCCTAAACTGCTTGAAGAAAGTACAGAATATCAACTGTTCCTAAGAACGGGAAATGTCCTTACCGAACATACTGGGTTTCTAGGTGTAGATTTGCTTGAAACTGCAACCAAAGGTAACTTAAAAAATCCTTACAGTAAGCAAATAGATTCTCTAGATTAGCAAGGATAATACATTCACGAGTTGTGGTAATTGTCGATTGAGACAAATAAAAAGAAGCCCGTTTGGACTTCTTTTCTTTGTGAACCGCGTTGCGACTCACAGCCTAACATTACTGTCGATATGCTAGCAGAATAAGAAGGAGTTATCAAATCAATTATTCTTATAATGGTGGAAAGTTCTAATCGCTAAACACACCTTACCGCTTGACTTTAAGTAAGTCAGTTAGTAATATGTAAGAATGCAGTACATTACGATGAGTTCCAAAGGTCAGGTTGTTATCCCATCCCAAGTTAGAGTCGACCTCTCACTAGAGGAGGGGGATAAGATGGTTTTAACAAAAGAGGGCGATAGAATTATCCTTTCACCACAAAGGTACAAGACTCTCGGAGAATTTTTTGATTCGCTCCCAAAAGCTAAAAGCTTTATCTCAAAATCAAAAGCCAAAAAAGTTCTGTCCAGAAGGGCGATAGAACGCTATGAAAAAGGTCTTTGTGGACACAAATATAATTATCCGAGCGCTAACTAATGATCACCCCGTACTTAGCAAAAATGCTAAAAAGTTTTTAGAGGAGAGTAAAAAAACCTCGCAACTCTATACTACAGACTGCGTAATTACTGAATGCATCTTTGTCCTTGGGTCAAAAACAATCAATTACCAAATCGAGAAAAAGCAACTTGTAAAAATGCTGGGTGATTTTATTCTACTAACAGACATGGAATTTCCGTCAAAACCCTTTATATGGGAAGCCCTAAATATTTACGCTAACGAGAATGTAGATCTCTGTGACATACTTCTCTTTCTTTCCGCAAAAAAAGAGAGTTCGCAAGTATTTTCCTTTGACTACGACATTAAAAAACTCCGGAATAAATATCCCTAAAGCCCTAAAAGCTCGTGCTCGGTTTGCATGGCTTTAAGCGTCAGCTCTACAAACTCCGGTACGGAAATCCCCAACTTTTGCTCACATTGGGTAATTTGCTCCCTGTTTACCGCCTTGGCAAAGTCTTTTTTGGCAAACTTTTTAATAACACTTTCTACGGAAACTTCCGCCAGGGTTTTGCCGGGCATCATTAACGCCACGGCAACAATAAATCCGGTAAGTTCATCCAAACACTCTAAAGTCCATTCTAATAATGTTTGGGGCTCGCGCAAACCCGTTATCTTGTTATTGTGCGACTTAAATACATTTACCATTTCTTCCGGCAAATCTTTATCCTTTACCCAGTCAAGCAACAGTTTTGTATGGTTTGACTCGTCTTTTGCCGTAATCTCCCAATCTGCGTCGTGTAAAATACCCACGATCTCCCATTCTTCCTTAGACAAGGTTCCCATGTCGACAAAATTAGCTGGCACGCCTTTTTGCTTGTAATAGTCGTACAGAGCCGACAAAACCTTACCGACCGCGTAACAATGCCTTCTTAAATTTTGATTTTGCATGTGCTCGTGCAATAAATCCAACGCGTTTTGTTTGGTAAACATATTTTTCCTTTCTTAATTGTTACAACCCGTAAATCTCTTTAGTGGACTCGTCTAATTCATATTTTAACTGTGGAAATGGCACACCTTCTTTAGCAGACACATCCTCAAAGAACCAAAAGACGCGCTCGGAGTGACCGTAGCCAAAAGTTGGGGGCATGCCATACTCAAGCATCTCTACAAAGTCAATATCCAAAAATTGAGCCTCCGCGTCGCCTGATTCACGTAATGACTGCTGTTCACGGAACCTTGCTAGTTGATCCTGCGGATCGTTAAGCTCGGAAAAAGCGTTCCCCAGCTCGCTTCCAGCCAGTATTGGGTGGAATCTTTGCGTAATTAATGGATTTACCGGGTCGCTCTTAGCCAGGGGCGATAAAGCTTTTGGCTCCCCCACAATAAAAGCCGGTCCAGCAATTTCTTTACGCAATTCTTTCCAGATATGATCGGTCGCTCGGGATGTTGTGTACTTAGGTAACCTTATCTTGTACGACTTTAAAACTTCCTGAATCTTCCCATCGTCCGGATTTAGAACATCCAACCCAGTCTTATCTTTCATTATCTGTACATAATCGATCTTTTCCCAATCCGCGCCCAAGTCGACCTCAAAACCCCGCATCTTAAATTTTAAAGTCCCGTAAACTTGTTGGGCAACATATCTAAAAAGCTCCCGAATAAACTCCATCCCATCGTTATAATCCGCGTACGCCCAGTAGAACTCCATAGCGATGTGTTCCGGCAAGTGCTCATCGGACATACCCTCGTTTCTAAACCGCGGACCTATCTCGTAAACCTTTTCGTACCCACCTCCAATAAGTCGCTTTAAATAAAGTTCTTGGGAAATGCGTAAATAAAAATCCTGATCGATAGAGTCCATATGCGTAATAAAAGGGTTGGCATCCGCTCCACCAGGCACTAATTCTAGAACGGGGATATTAATTTCATAAAATCCATGCTTCTTAAAGAACTCCCTGTGAGCTTCCCAAAATTTTGCGCGACGCAAATATCGCTGATAAACTTCCGGATTTAGGTTTGTGTCTAAATAGCGACGACGAAGTCTGGTTTCCTTATCCTTAAGTCCATCCCAAGACCCAGGCATTGGACGAATTGCTTTGGTTAGTATTCTAACCTGCTTTGCCTCAACAGAAACTTCTCCCCTTTGGCTCTTTATTACCTGACCGCAGATTTCAATAAAATCGCCCTCGTCTACCAAACTCAAGTCGTCAAAAGCAAGCATCGACTTTGAATAGTCCGGCTGACTAATATTCTCCCTTTTAACCAGTATTTGGATTTTTCCGCTAGCGTCTTTTAAATCAACAAAAACAATAGAACCGTGACTTCGTAAAGAAACCACCCGTCCTGCCACTATAACCTCCTTACCCTCGTAACTCTGAAAGTCGCCAATTATTTTGCCAACTTCTGTATTTCTGTACGATTTTGCAGGGTAACAATCTACACCCAAACTCTTTAACTTTTCCAACTTTTCCAACCGAGAATTTCGCAAATCTTTTAGCGTTGACATGCGCTGATTTTAGCTTACAGAAAGGATTGTGTAAACGATTTTACCGTCGGGAGCGTCCAGTTCTACTTTGTCGCCCACTTTTTTACCCATTAACGCCTTGCCAAGTGGGGATTCGTAGGATATTTTTTTGACTTTAGGATCTGCCTCCGGCGCGCCAACCATATGAAATTCCTCTTCTTCCCCGTCAACATGAACTTTAATTTTGCACCCAACCTCAACTATCCCTTTAGTTCTTGTACCGGTGGAAACCACCGCGTTTTTAATAATGTCCTCAAGCTCCGCAATGCGACCTTCTATAAAGGACTGTTCTTCCCGTGCAGAAGCAAGGGCCGAGTTTTCCGAAAAGTCGCCCATATCACGCGCAACTGATATTTTTTGCACCACTTCTACGCGCTTAACTTCCGTAAGCTCTTTAAGTTCTTTTTTTAATTCTTCTAAACCTTGCGGGGTTAGAATAATCTTTTTTGTGTCGTCAATAACTGTATGACTCATAGTCTTATTGCCTCCTGTGACAGAAAAAACCCGCCGACTCGGGGGTTTTGCAAGGTTAAGATTAGCATACTCGTCAAGGGGTGTCAAAATTGGTGCAAGCGAGTGTATAATAAAAACTAATGCCTGTTAAACACCTAAAAAAGCATATTTTGCCACACCCCCAGCATAAACGCCGTGCAACTTTACTGCGTAACCGCGCGGTTTTTGTCTATTCGTTGGGTATTTTAACAATTTTTTCTTTTTTTAGAGGTGTGCATGGGGTTTTACCAGGAGTTTTAGGTTACGCAAGTAATATTTATGTGAGCGACTTATTAAAATACACCAATGACCGACGGGAGGTTGCCGGGGTTGGCAGTTTGACGGTAGACCCTAAACTTACTAAAGCCGCCCAGAAAAAAGCGGAACATATGTTTAAAAATAATTACTGGGCGCATGTTGCCCCGGACGGCACAGACCCGTGGAGTTTTATTGTGGGTGTCGATTACGACTACTTATACGCGGGAGAAAATTTGGCAAAAAATTTTAGCAATTCTAAAGATGTAGTGGAAGCCTGGTATAAGTCCCCGTCCCATAGGGAAAATTTAATTAATGGAAAATATACGGATGTAGGTTATGCGGTAGTAAATGGCGTTTTGGACGGTTATGAAACCACTTTGGTAGTGCAGATGTTTGGTAAACCCAGGTATGCGCCCGCACAGGTGGCAGTAAAGGGTACGGAAAATAATTACGCTGTCCGACCTTTGGAACAGGGGAACATTAATCCAACGGAAGCAGTACCATCCGCAATGGAACCAACTAGTCAACATTTAGAGCAATCGCCAAACGAACCTAGTCAGCCCGGTCAAACAGGTCTACAAAGTCAACCAATTTATACCCCAACACCAAAAATAGATGTTTATTTAGCAACCAAAATTGTAGCGCTTAGTTTCTCCTGCTTTATGTTTGCGCTATTTACGCTGGATATTTGGTATTCAAAAAAACACGCAATTTTAAAACTTACCGGTCATACCTTTGCGCACATGGCGTTTTTGATTTTTGCCGTAGCGGTAATTTATTTTTCTCTGGAACCAGGGAGGCTTATCTAAATGTCTAGTCAGGCGCATATTACACACTATTTAATATTGGTATTTGGACTTTTGTCGTGTTTATTTTTCTTTTTATTTTTTAGAAACAACCCCGTGTACCAAATGTGGTGCGCGGTAGCTGGCTGTGTGTTTTATAACGCTTGGGGTATAATACACGGACTTATGGAACAAAGGATGAGCTGGCATATTGCGTTTGAATATATTACGCTTTCACTTTTTGTTTTTGCCTTGCTCTTTGTTAACATTTCTTTAAGGTAGTCCGACTATGAAAATTGTTATTGTTATACCTACTTATAACGAAGCCCAAAACATCGTAAAGATAATTCCGGCGGTACTTGAGTCGTGCGACAAAATTCCACAGCATGACTGCCATATTCTAGTGGTTGACGGAAATTCACCCGATGGAACTGGTGGGCTTGTGCAGGAAATGTCCACAGAAAATGAACGAGTACATTTGCTAATGGAAAAGGAAAAATCCGGGTTGGGTGGAGCGTATATTTACGCCTTTAACCACGCCATGCAAAATATGCGGGCAGATGTAATTATGGAAATGGATGCGGATTTTCAGCACGATCCTAAAGAAATTCCTAACTTTATTAAAAAGCTGGAAGAAGGTTACGACTATGTTATAGGCTCCCGCTTTATTAAAGGCGGATCCATTCCTAAGGACTGGGGTTTAAATCGCAAATTTTGGAGTGTTGGCGGAAACTTATTTTCCAAAGTTGTTTTGGGTATTTACACGGTCTCGGATTTTACCTCCGGTTACAAAGCATCTCGCGTTAGAAACTATTTAGACCGACTTGATTTGTCGTCCGTGCGCTCCAAAGGCTTTGCCTACAAAATAGATTTGCTCTACAAAATGTACAAACTGGGAGCAAAAATTGCGGAAGTACCCATTGCATTTGGTTTGCGGGACCTGGGCGACTCTAAAATGGAACAAAATAACGCGCTGGACTCCCTAAAAGTGGTGCTTTCTATTAGAATTAATGAGAATAAGAACTTTTTTAGGTTTTGCGCGGTGGGCTTGTGCGGACTGGCTGTAGATACGGGACTTTTTAATATATTTAGAATTACCTTGTTTGACTCGTCGCTTTCCGCGGTGGTTTCCGGCTTTCTTGCCATGTTAGTTACTTTTACCCTAAATAATATTTGGTCGTTTGGAGAACGAAAAATCACTGGAATAGGCAAATTGATTGGTACATTCGCCGTTTACGGCGCGTCGTCCCTAATACCTATTTTATTTAGAAGCCAGCTAGTGGACTTGTTTGTAAAAGCGTTGGGCAATACTTTTGTTGTGGCAAACACCGGATTTGGAATTGGTATTTTGTTGGGACTTGTATGGAACTACTTGGTTTACAGTAAATTGATTTGGCGACAAAGTGAGAAAAAGGAGTAAAATAAACTATTATGATTGACTATTCCATTGTAATTCCTGTGTATAACGAGGAATCGCGTGCCACAAAAACCTTAACCCAGGTTTTGTCTTTTATGAATACCTTTGCCCCTGCTTTTGAAATTATTGTGGTGGATGATGGTTCTAAAGACAAAACTGCCGACTCCGTGGAGTCGTACATTAAAGATCATCCGGAAATAAAATTGATTAGAAACGACCATAAAGGCAAAGGTCCCACGGTGAGAACCGGCGTTTTAGCGTCCAACGGCAAGTATATTTACACTATAGATTGTGACCTTTCTACGCCCATGGACGAGCTTAAACGCCTAGCCAACTGGATTATTGACAACGACTACGATATTGTAATTGCCTCCCGTGAGGGCTTAGGTGCAAAGCGGGAAGGCGAGCCTATTTACAGGCATGTCATGGGTAGAGTGTTTAATATCGTCGTCCAAACTCTGGCGTTAAAGGGTATACAGGACTCACAATGTGGCTTTAAATTATATAAAAGTCAGGTTGCCAAAACCATTTTTTCCAATCTTATAGTTTACGGCGAAAATACTAAAAAACTTACAAGCGCGTTTTTGGGCGCATTTGATGTGGAGGTCTTATTTATTGCAAAAACGCTGGGTTACAAAATAAAAGAAGTACCGGTTAAGTGGGTTTTTGCAAAGACTACAAGACTTAATCCGCTAGTGGATTCCTATAAAATGGCGCGTGATGTTTTGCGAATTAAAATTTTAGGCTTAAAGGGAGCCTACGGCAAGCCTGTCGCTACCAAAGCGAACTCAAAAGGCGAAGCCGACTTAAAATAAGACTATGAAGATTTGTGTAATTGGTACAGGTTATGTTGGGTTAGTTGGCGCGGCTATTTTTGCCGACAAAGGCCATACGGTTGTTGGTGTGGACAAAGATCAGGAAAAAATCAGTAAGATCTTGCAGGGCGTTATGCCGATTTACGAACCTGGTCTGGATGAAATCGTTCTTAAAAACGTCAAACAAGGTCGACTAAAATTTACTACTTCTACGGCGGACGGCGTTAAAGAGTCGGATGTAATTTTTATTTGCGTGGGTACACCTATGAACGATGTGGGCGCGGCGGATCTTACTGCAGTTATGGATGTAGCAAAAGAAATTGGGCTTAATCTTAATGGTTACAAAATTATTGTGACTAAAAGCACCGTACCTGTAGGAACTAACGAACGCGTTGAGCATGTCGTCCAAGAAAATATGCCAAAAGGCGGGGAGTTTGATGTGGTTTCTAACCCAGAGTTTTTACGGGAAGGCGTGGCTATTGAGGATATGAAAAACACCAACCGGACTGTTGTAGGAACAAAAAGCGAGCGAGCGTTAAAAATAATGCGGGAGCTGTATAAAGACTTTAACGCACCAATGGTTGAGTGCGACTTAAGGAGCGCGGAAATGATTAAATATGCCTCAAACGCGCTTTTAGCAACCAAGATTTCCTTTATTAACGAAATTGGTCAGCTGTGCGAACGGGCTGGCGCTAATGTCCAAATCGTGGCGGACGGCGTAGGTTTGGATAAACGCATTGGTCGCGCGTTCTTAAATGCTACCGGGGTAGGTTATGGCGGAAGCTGTTTTCCCAAAGATGTAGCCGCTTTGTACAAAACTTCCACGGATCAGGCGTACGACTTTAAGCTTTTACGCTCCGTTATGGAAGTCAATGAACTCCAAAAAAATAACTTTATGAAGAAAATTACCAAGGCTATGGGCGACAATTTAAGCGACTATACTTTTGCCGTGCTGGGTTTGGCATTTAAGAATGATACGGACGACATTAGGGAATCCGGCGCAATTAAAATGATTAGGATGTTGCGTGGTCATGGAGCTAAGTTACGAGTGTACGATCCTGCCGCCATGGAAAATACTAAAAAAGTTTTAGGTGTTGACGCAATTTACTACGCCAAAGATGAGTATGACGCAATAAAAGAAGCGGACGCCTTGTGTATTTTTACCGAGTGGGAGCAATTTAAAAAGCTGGACTTGACTAAAACCAAAGAACTAATGCGTGGCAAATTGTTGTTTGACGCTAGAAACCTGCTTGACCAAAAAGCTGTGGAATCCACCGGCTTTACCTATTTTGCGGTAGGCAAACGCACCAACGGCTATACAGAGGACGGGGATATTGTCTCCTCGGCTATTTTACGGAATGGGAAATAGTTAGAAAAAAGTTCCAAAGGAGGTGGAAATCATGCTCAAACCAAAAGGTCCATATTGCCAAAGTTGCGGGATGCCGATGCTGAAAGATCCAAAAGGAAATGGAACTAATAAAGACGACTCAAAGAATACAGAATATTGCAGTTTTTGTTTTCAAAACGGTGATTTTACCAACCCGAACATAGATGTAAAACAAATGCAGGAACTGTGCGTGGGGCGACTTAGGGAAATGCACTTCCCAGGCTTTGTCGCAAAATACCTAACCAAGGATATTCCGTCCTTAAAGAGGTGGAAAAAGTAATAATCAGTTAGAGTGAAAATAATAAAATTTATAAGACACTACCACAAGTTAGAAAGTCCTTATTTGGACGGTAGAAATATCTCCTACCAGGCTTTCGTCGAACTTTCACTCGGAAAAGTTGATCCATCAATAAACGCAGATCTTGCAGATGAAGCTCGAAAAATATACGCCAAAGATGCTTTTGCCAACACAGAACTTATCCTAACAAGTCCACTTAAGCGAACCGAAGAAACAGCGACTGTTTTAAAAAGTGTTTTTAATATTGATGCACCAATTAAAGTCAACAAAAGTCTAGCAGAGATGTTTTGGAATCCCGCGTCCATGATAAGCGAGGGTGGGTTTTTAACTGCGCTTTCAGAAAATAAATTGGACCTAAAAGAAGCCAGAGTAAAGCATTTTTTAGACGGTACTGCACCCAAAACCCTAGACGATGGTTTGAATCAGTTACGCGGACTTGAAGAGGAACTTACGGAATATCAGCAACAAAAAATTCTTTGCGTTACCCACAGCTTTTTCCTAAAGCTACTAAAGCTTTATTTTGTCGACAATAAACGGATGTGCGAGGATTTTACAAAGGACTTATTGCTAAAAACTAAAAGCATGGTGTTCGAAACCTTCTTATAACGAATGGGCTAAAAATCAGTAGCGTGACCTCCGACATTGTTCCACAAATCGAGATAAAAAATCTTCAATTCATCCAGTGTTAAATCCGTCAGCATTTTGGGTAAATAATCAAAGTGCTTAATCTTTGTTAAGTCAGACGCCAGTAGCATTAAATCGTAGTCACGCCTAAATTTGATGTTGGAAAGCTCGTGCAAATTGTAAATGGAATATTCCTTTAGCAGATAGTACAGATCCACAAAGTCCTTTACATCAGTCCGCTGACTTACTGCCACCACCTTGTTTACTGCAATGTCTTTTTTACTATCCACCATTATCCCGTCAAACAAGTTTGTCGGCTCAATTTGCTTGTAAGGATAGTGGGCAAAATCTACTTTAAGGGTGTAATCGTTTGGAAACCGCATTTCGTAAATCTGAACATCACCGACCTCTCTTGTATTTAAAATAGCGCCACGGTTTTGGGACCACGCGGTTACAAAATTTAAGGTTTCCTGTGGCTCAATCTTGTCAGTACTAAAAAAATCCAGATCAACAGACACTCTGTGATGAAGGTAGTAATAAGCTAATGCCGTACCGCCAGTAAAGTAAAACTTATTTGCTAGTTTGGAGTGCTGGGAAAACTCCTTAAGAAAATCTTCCATCTGCAGTGTCAGTTCTTTGACCATAGTAAAGATTTAAATAGCTCCTTTTGGGGTTCAAATAAATTTGGCGCAAGCTCATCCCAATACTTTTTTACTTCCGATCTGCTAATTTTTTCACCCTTGGGAGGACCGTAGTTTATTTTACGCTCCAGTATTTTCAGTCGCCCTGAATGCGATTTTTTAAGCTCCTCTTCATCGTAGTCCCATAGATAATGGCTCATAAACAGATTCTACCTTAACACCAACCTTCGCACAAAATTTTGAATGCAATCATTAAAACGCTAATTTGGAACCAAAAAATACAGCAGCCTTAATGTCTCTTAAAGTCAAATCCGGATAGGTAGCGATGATTTCATTGGGTTCTAAGTCGTTGGAAAGCAGATCCAATACCACAGAGACTGGAATGCGGGTACCGGAAATCACTGGTCTACCCATTAAAATATTTGGATTTATATCTATTCTCCTTAACAACATATCGTCCATAAGTGCATTTTACATCATTCCTAAAAAATTGCATAATGACGACATGAAAGACGGGAAAAAACGGGTTTTATACTTTGTACCGGAATTTCCTCGAATTAGCGAAACTTTTATTGAGCGGGAAATTTCTAAACTTGTTGACTGGGGAAACCTGGATATTACGGTTTTGTCCCTTAGTAAAGCCACAGGAAGCACATCAAGCACGGTTTTAAGTCATGCAGTTTATAGACGACTTAAGTTTGGCGACTTTTTGGGCGGACTGGCGTACCTTTTTACCCGTCCACAGGATGTTAAACGATGTTTTAAACTTGTGCTAGAGTTGCCCAATAAAGGTTTATTTTCCAAAATTTATTTTCTGCTAAAATCGCTGGGCTATACAAAAATCATTGAGAACCTGAAACCCAATCATATTCATGCGCATTTTCTGTCGTGGCCTTCTACAACCGTCCTTATAGAGTCGCACATTTTAAAAATACCCTTTAGTATTTCTGCCCACGCGCGCGATGTTTTTATGGAAGGCGAGTTGGTGGCGCAGAAAATAAAGTCAGCAAAGTTTGTGAGTATTTGTAATTCTTTTGCCCGTAATAAGGCTTTGGAAATTGCTGGTAGTGGTGTGGACGAATCAAAAGTCAAACTAATTTACCACGGTATTGATCCAAAAATGTTTGATACGCCACCAAAAATGCCAAGGTGGTATGTGCCGGCGATCTTTTTGGGCGGAACGCGGTTGGTGGAGAAAAAAGGGCTTAAATATATGATTAAAGCCAGTAAAATTCTGCGTGACAGGGGGATTGCGCATAGGGTGGACTTGGTGGGCCCGGGTGATTTGTACAACGAGCTTATTAAAATGCTCGACGACTTGGGTTTGCAGGACACAATATTTATTCACGGCAACGGTAAAGGCACGCCGTTTGCGGAAGTTTTGGAATATTACAAGGTAGCGGATGTTTTTGTTTTGCCCAGCATAGAAACCGGCAAAGGCGACGCGGACGGCGTACCCACAGTGGTCATTGAGGCGGCTATGGCAAAACTTCCCATTGTCTCTACTTCTGCTGGTGGCATTACGGACTTAATCGAAGACGGTGTTACTGGGGTAATTATTCCTCAACGGGATTCGCAAGCAATCGCGGATGCCGTCCAAAAACTTTTGTCGGACAAAGAACTTGCAAGTAAATTGGGTCAAAACGCTTACAACAAGGCTGTGCAAATGTTTGACATTAATAGAAACATCGGTGAGTTGGAAAAATTACTATCATGAAAATCGCAGTTTTTATAAAGTCGACAGCATTTAATAAAGGGTATGGCGGTTTAGAAACCCAAAATAAAGTTTTGTGCGAGGGTTTGGTTAAAAGAGGACATGAGGTTACGGTGTTCTCCCCCGCTAGAGACGATATTGCTTCGGCTACGCCTCGCAGTGACAACGGTGTGAAGTATGTATTTATCCCGTGCGTCTACCGGATGCTGTTTGCGTCGGTGGATAATAATAACTGGGTCAACAAGTCGTACAAAGAATTTTTAAAGTGGCACAAGGAAAAACCGTTTGATGTAGTTATAAGCCAAAGTTCTGCAGGACTTGGAGTCATTAAACATAAGAGGGACTTAGGTGTGCGTATTGTAGGAATCTCCCATGGAACAATTGGCGGTGAAATGAAAACCCTACTTAACTCGGCTAAAGGTCCTGGGGACATCATTAAATCGACTAAAAGTTTGGCATTTGGAATCACAAACTATTTTGGAAGGCAAAGGCAGTATATTCACGGGTGCGACGCGATTGTGGCAGTTTCCAAAGCAGTAAAAGAGTCAATAATAAATGAAACTTTTGCACCGTCAGAGAAAATAACGGTAATTCACAACGGCATAGACGGCTCAAAAATTCCGCAGAAAGATTGGTCAAACATAAAACCTAGCGAGCCACTTAAGATTTTATATGCGGGACGGATTGAGGAATCAAAGGGCTTACGGGAGCTACTGCTCTCTTGCAAGGATCTTGAGAAAGTGTTTGTAAATATTGTGGGCGACGGACCTTTTTTGGAGGAACTTAAAACACTTAGTCGACAATACAAGATGAGTCAAAAAGCTTTATTTTACGGAAAATTGCCGTTTGACAAGTTGGTGGAAATGTATGCCTGCAACGATTGCTTTGTTTTGCCGACTAAGCGGGTGGAGGGCTTGCCTATGACTTTGGTTGAGGCTTGTTTTGCGGGGATTCCCATTATTGCAACAGATATGGGAGGCAATAAAGACGCTGTTGACGATGAGAAAACGGGTTTTCTTTTGGAAAAAGTAGATATCAATAAATTGAGAGAGAAAATTCTGGAATTAGCTAACGATAGAGATTTGGCTAAAAAAATGGGATTAAATGGTAGAATAAAGGCCGAGAAGGAATTTGGAATCGAACGGATGTTGGACAAGTATGAGCAAATCTGTTTTGGTAATTTGCTAGAATAATCAGTTGTTTGGAGGGTTTTTGGAATTCGAGGAGTCGGGCGTCCGCCGAAGGCGGACAGGGACCTGCGACGAGAAGACCAAAAACCCAAAAAAGTAATAGCTGACTAAAAAATATGAAAATCTTACGCATAGTCTACGACTGGCCACCGCCCTGGAGCGGTCTTGCACCGGCGCCATATGAAATGACCCAAGCCCAGTTAAAAAACGGGCATACTTTTGATATTTTCTGCGGGCGGTGGCCTTTATCCGGTCCGCTGGAAAAACTACCAAACTGCAAATTTAAAACATTTATCCGTGAGCCTTTGGCAGGAACTTTGTCGCTCTTTATTTCCCCTATTTTATTTTTGTACTATCTTTATTGGAGGTTTGAAAACAAACCGGACTTAATTCATTCTCACGGACATTTTGCCATTTGGATTTACGGCTACCGTGCGCTTCTTAAAAAAATCTTTCCCTGGGCGCGAGAGCTAAAAATCCCCTTAGTCGTCCATTTTCATAATACAGTAGCAGGACGGGAGGACGCGCTAGAGGAAAAGGGCTCTAAAATTAAGTTTTATTCAAAGTACATTTCATGGCCTTTAGGTAAGCTTTCTGATAGATGGGCAGTAAAAGTGGCCTCCGCATGCGTGTTCGTCAGTCAGCAAAATAAGGACGAGGCAATAAAACTTTACAACGCGGATCCTAACAAATGTTTTGTGGTGGAAACTGGGGTCAACACGGAGCTTTTTAAACAGGTAGGACGAGAAGAAAAGGAAAAAATCCACCGGGATTTGGGCATTGATCCCAACGATGTGGTTATTGTTAACCACGGCGTTATGACGGAGCGCAAAAACATACACCTGCTGGTTGATGCTTTGCAGTTCTTACCGCCATTCTACAAATTGTTCTTGGTAGGTTCGGGCGACAAGGATTACTTGGAAAAACTTAGTATTCAAATTACGGACAAAAACCTGGGCGGACGAGTTGTTAAGGCGGGCTATACCCCCTATCCGGAAACGGCTATTGCCTTTCAGTCCGCAGATATTTTTGTCCTACCGTCAACATTTGAAGGCTTGCCTAAAGTCGTCCTCCAAAGTCTTTCTTGCGGTACACCGGCGCTGGTTTCCGGTTTTAAAGTCAAAGAAGATATTACCGGACTTTCTTATTTGGACAACTTGGAACCAAAACACATTGCAGAAAGAATTTTGGATATTATTGAAAATAGAAAAACTTATGTGGATGTGAATAAAGTTTTTACTCTCTACTCGTGGACAGAAAAAGCCAAGGAAATGGAACGGGTGTACGATTTTGTCACGCAGAAAAAGGCGCTACGACAATAAAGTCTAATTTCATACTTTGTCATCTTGCAATTTAAATTGACTGGAGCTAACATGCAAAAACTATGCTGGACGACCAGAAACTTAATCAAATTCTAGAAATACTAAATAAAAACACCGGTAAGCTAGATCAGCTAGAGGCGATGGCGCAAAAACATTCCGACATATTAGAAAACCATACTGCTAAACTGGATAAGCTGGAGGGTATAGCCCAAAAACATTCCGACATATTAGAAAACCATACTGCTAAGCTAGATCAGCTAGAGAGCATTGCGCAGAAACATTCGGATATACTTGCCACGCACACTGCTAAACTAGATAGGCTTAGTAACACCTCCTTAGCCCACTCCGCGATCATCAATAACCATACGGCTATTTTGCTTAAACACACGGAATTGCTGGAACAACACACCCTCGTTTTTAAAGAAATAACCTGCAGATTGGATAGAATTGACGGAAGGTTAGATAAAATAGACGAAAGGCTGGACAAACTAGACTCTAGAATGGATAAAAACGAAGAATTACTGAACAAGATGTTTAGCGAGCTTTACAGGCACGCCCGTATTTTGGAGGAATTAGAATCAAGGACTGTGTATTATCCCCGTTTGGTGGACAATACCGACAAACTAATGGGTGAAGTAAAAGAGAACCGTCAAGAAAGGGCTTTTTTAACTAAGAATGTAAGAGATCATGAGGAAAGACTTGTTGTGGTAGAAAGTAAGCTGGGCATTACCGCCTCTGCCAACAGCGACTTTTGATGATAGAATCGGTTAGTGACTAAAAACAAGACATTGTCGATAACCTTAATAGCCTTTCTGACAATCGGACGGATACTACTCACTAATGTAAATTCTGCCGAATGGGGCGACTCTTATAGAATCCTGCGGGCGAGCAATTATATTAGGCAATTCTCCTACCCCGACGATGAAAAACGCCCGCCGTTATTTTCCGCCCTTCTAGCAGTCCGCCCCGCTAATATTGATCCTGTGTTGTGGGGGCGTGTCTTTATGTTAGCGACTAGCTTAGGTGTCTGTTTTATCTTTTACAAACTTTGCCAAAATTACTTAGCGACGAAATGGGAACGCCTACTTGCCGTGATCCTGCTGGCTTTAAACCCTGTCTATCTTTACTGGTCGCTCCGCATCTACGCCGATGTGTTTTTTAGCCTGCTGATACTATTGTGTTTTTATTTTTTTGAAGTGTGGAGAAAAAATCGGGGCGACGGAGGAAAACTGTCGGGATTATATCTAGCAACTATGGGTTTGATTTGTGCCTTAAGTATTTTGACCCGATTTGAGGGTTATTTATTAACCTTGGCAACTGCTATCGGAGTTATTGTCGTGCTGGATAAATCAGCCCATCAGAAATTTAAGGAATCGGTACTAGTCTTTGTTACAACAGGTCTGATAGTTTTACCTTGGCTAATTTACAGAAACCCGCTAACCTCATCGTACTTTGAAGAACCCGCGGGAAGAAAGTACGACATGGTAATGTTTTTGACCTATGTGGTGTCATATCTCTTTGTTTTGGGGATAATTCCAGCGTTTTCACTAATCGCGACAAAGCTGGCTGGGGCAAAACCGATCGATTTGCTCACCAAAGTAAAACAG
The DNA here is from genome assembly GCA_964490125.1 of uncultured Candidatus Saccharibacteria bacterium. Classification (GTDB taxonomy): domain Bacteria; phylum Patescibacteriota; class WWE3; order UBA101185; family UBA10185; genus JBBAAW01. Next base: position 28,958 of record CAZBAJ010000003.1, on the reverse strand, counting down.
TATCCACATGTAATAGCTTTTGTTATTTTGGAATCTCTGCTCATTCTTGCGTGGCCGGCGGCCGTACCCAGACTGTTTGTCCCCATAATACCTTTTTTAATCTTGGCACTAGTAAAGTCTTTGGACTATTTTGACAAAGGCGATGAGGATGATTCTCCTAGTTCAATCAAGCCGAATTCACGGGTTACAAGTGTTAAGGCGGAAAAAGGTAAGACGCTTGTAACTACAATGTCGATCGTATTACTTACCGTTTATATCGTCGTCCAACATAAATTAAGACTCCAATTTTTAGGTCCGCATACCGCTGTTTTTGTCATCGTTTCGGCTTTAGGAGTTCCGTCAACCTTGGCAATCTATATTAAGTCCAAAAAATTGTTTCTCTTGTCATCAGTAATTTCTATGACAATTCTCTCCGCATCCACCATTTATTTACACAAAGATGTTTACCGCAGTATCAAGGAAATTTGTGATTTCTCGTTACGGGAAGTCGCGGGAAAAGTTATCCACAATGACACGGCAAGCATAGCAAGCTGGTATTTGCCAAAGTCGGACTATAAAAACTTGGATGACAAAAAATACCTAACACAAAATTATCTGGCAGAAAACCAAGTCGACTATTTAATTATTACCAACGAGTTTAACCCTAATATGGAAATAGATTTAGCCAAACGACCCTATTTAAACTTAATTAAAGAGTCAAAATACAAACGGGGTGGTAAAATATTCTTTACTTGGTTGATTAAAGTCCAAAAATGAAGCTTTCTATTGTCATACCTTGCTATAACGAAGAAAAAACTGTGGAGGAGTTGGTGAATCTGGTGGAAAAAGTGGACGGAATTGAGAAGGAAATTATAATTTTGGACGACGGATCCAGAGACGCCACGCCAAAAATTCTTGCCAGACTGGCAAAAGAACGACCCCACCTTAATGTGGTTTTAAACCCAAAAAATCATGGCAAGGGCGCTACTGTAAGGGAGGGCTATAAACACACCACCGGTGATTATGTAATCATCCAGGACGCCGATTTAGAATATGACCCGCAAGACTATAAAAAACTGGTAGCAGAAGTAAAAAACGGCGCACAGGTAGTTTACGGCTCGCGTTTTGCCGGTGACTACAAGGACATGACTAATTTACACTACTTTGGCAACCGCGCGCTAACCATCCTAACTAACCTTTTATACGGCACGCACCTTACCGACATGGAAACCTGCTACAAACTATTACCGGGCGACTTTGTCAGATCGCTAAAATTAAAGTCGGACAGGTTTGATTTTGAACCGGAAATTACCTCCAAAATATTAAAATCCGGCATGAAAATTGTGGAAGTCCCTATTTCTTACAAAGGTCGTACCTGGCAGGAAGGCAAAAAAATTACCTGGCGGGACGGTTTGCACGCGGTAAAAACTTTAATTAAATTTAGATTTTTTGATCGCTGATTTGACCAACACATGCTAATAAAAACACTTTATCACAAAATCGACAAAGAGCTTTTGGGCATTCTTATGGTGCTGACGGTTTCTCTGGTGGTGTGTGTAATCTCAATTCGTATAAACATTTTCCGTTATAATAATTTTGACTTTGGTAAGTTCGACCTTGGCAACATGACGCAAATGGGTTGGAATACCTTGCATGGTCGCCCCATGTACCTAACGGATTATTTTGGTGGCAATATTCCCCGCTGGTCTATGAGCCATGTCGACCCAATTTTGCTTTTGTTTGTACCACTTTTTGTCTTTATCCCCCACCCACTAACCCTGGTCTTTGCGCAGTTATTTTTAACAACCGTACTTGCTCCGTTAATCTTGTTTAAAATTGCTAAACTGACCTTAAAATCAAACTTGGCATCGACCCTAATAGCCGTAGCGTATTTGTTCTATCCCGCATTAGGTTATTTAAATACTCAAACGGGCTTTCACGGTGTTTCGGCAGCCATTCCCTTCTTTCTGCTGTCGTCCTACTTTATAGAAAAAATGCACCACACCCAGATCTTTGCCAAAAAATACTTTGTAGGACTTTGGATCAGCGCCATTATTACCATGAGCGGTAAAGAGCAACTTCCGTTATACATTGGTTTGCTTTGTGTTTTTGGACTAATTTGGCGCACGCCCATACCCCAAAGTCTACCTATCCTGTCCAAAAACTGGCTTAAAAATTACCTAAAACATCCCACGGCAAAAAATCTGTTAACACTTTTATCACTAAGCATAATTTGGCTGGTAACAGCGTTCTTTATAATCATCCCCCAAAACGCTCATTACCGCATAGCCAGCTACAAAGCTTTTACGGAGGAGGTTGGCGTGGATACAGAGCTCACGAGCGACGTTATAAACGAAAACTATTTTTTAGGACGGTATGAGGATCTGGGCGACTCTTATGGGGCGATTCTTTTTGGCATGGTTTCCGACCCCAAACGCCTTGTTAACATTGTTTTTGGGGGCGACAAATTAGACAATTTTTCTAAGACCTTTCTTCCCGCACTGTATTTACCGTTTCTAGCCCCGCAAATCTTAATTACCGCCGTTCCGGATCTCCTTATCAATTACGCCACCACAGCGGGAGGCATAGGCACCTCGGAAATCTCTAACCACCGCATTTCCATGATTATTCCGGTAATCTTTCTGTCAACCATTTTTGCTGTTTCCACCTTGTCTAGATATTTAACATTTGCTTGGGAACTGGTCTCAAGTCGCCTAAAATTTTTGCCAAAAAGAAAATTAGAAACCAAACATTTGGCATGGCTATTTGCCCTAGCAATTTTAGCGTCAAACATTTACACCACCTTTAGCTACAATAATCCGGTGTTCTTGTGGTTCACGCAGGCGGTTTCCAAAAGGCTTTCCGCCGTGGCTTACGCTAAATTTGACAGAGAAGTGGGACTTAAAAAGGACTTAAAACTTGGCGACAGATTTAAGATTTCCGGTTTGGAAAATAAAGACCGCGAATGCGCAACTATGATTATGGCTATGATTCCCAAAAATGCCTCTGTTTCCGGACCAGACTACTTGGGCGCGCATCTGGCTCAAAGGGAAACTTACGCTATTTTCCCCGCTTTATATTCCAAAGCGGATTTTGTAATTGTAGATGTCTTCTCCCAAAAAATTATGCGCATTTTGGACACGGATGTTTCCCTGGTAAGGGATGTAGTGGGCGACATGATAACTAACCCAAATTATACTAATGTGGCAAGTTGCGGAAATTTGTTCGTTTTTAAAAAAGGCGACCCGCAGGAAAAATCCTTAAAACTTCCCATGCAGGAAAGGTATAAATATCCGGTCGACCAGAAGTTAGAGATTTTTGAAGACCTGTTTTTGGCCGACTTTAGTTTGCCTGCAAAGATAACCCGCGGAGAACCATCTCAAGCTACTTTTGTCTACCGCAAGGAATCCAAAAAGCCGGATGATTATGTACTGTTTACCTCCTTTATCAACGCCGACAAGGGGGAAATTTATCAAAGCGCCAACATTCCGTCGTACGGACTTGTAAATATTAAAGATTGGAACGAGGGTTACTATTATATAGAAAGTATAGATTTAACCGCCCCCACCGCCGTAGAACCCGGCACTTATCATGTATTTGTAGGGATGACCAACAACATAAGAACCCGGAGCATTTACCTTACCGAGATAAGAATTGAGTAACAAATAAAAGTTGACACTATGTTGGTGGTTGTTTTATAGTTTAGTTGCTAACAAATTTAAAAGAAAGTTATCGAAATGTCACAAATTAATGAGAGTGATAATACTACTGAAACAGAGCAACCAATTGAGAAAGCATTAGGCGCGGTTCTAGATACCAGATATGAGCAAGCTTCCAGATTATCGAGAGAGATACAACAAGCTTTTGAACATCAGGAAGGGGCGGAACAAGAACTGTGTGGTGCATTGGTCCCCTTGTATGATGAGGGTTGTAGACAATTGACGGCTAATGGCTACGAAGGTTTCACCTTACCTGTCTGTTTATATCTGGATGAAGGATTACCGAGAGACTTTAAGGAAAGACAGGAGCTGATGTGGAAAGGTCATGATGGAGGTTATGCTCCACCTCTAGAACAACATATTGGGCTGGTTTTGCAAACGGGAGATAGAAAACTTCATGCGTTTTGGCGAAAAAAAGACGGGGCTATTGATTCCGGAGTACTTGAGACTGATATTTCTACGGTCATGAGTTGGGGGCAGGGGGATATATGCGTAGACCCCAGTGGGAATATTTGTACGGAGGGCTACCCTGTTAGTAAGTTGGACAGTGCCGAACCAATCCGTACATACCGTTATGGCGGAAATAGCTTACTGATCCCTAAAGGCGAATCGCCTCAATTTGCTGAACTATTGGCAGGAAACGCATCGGAACCAGAGGTAGCACTTAGGTTAATCTCCGCATCTTTACAAACAAGCGATATTTCCCAAGATCGAAAACTTGGAGCTCCGCCACTTAGCGAAGTTGGTCGCATAGAACAAAGAGCCACAATTTTAGAGAAGATTACATCGAAAATATAAGACGGTATTATTAAGTATTAATAATTGTAATGTTCCTCTAAGAATTCATGCAATACAACGCATTTATCAATTAATACACTTTAGAGGTAAAATTACCCAGTGAAGGACTTAGGAAAATGGCAAATAATTAGCTTTATCTCCCGCATGGGCGCTATGGTAGTGGGAATTGCCCAAAGCTATATCATTTTGCGTATTCTTTCCGTTGGGGAGTGGGGAACGGTGCGCACCGCCCTATCCCTTGGAAGCGCCTTGGGGATTTATCAACATTTGGGACTAGCTGGGGCGAGTACACGGGAAATTGCCGGAGCAAAGTCGCACAAGGAAGTTTTTAAGATTTTTTTTACCTCCACCGTTATCCGCTACATGATCTCCCTGCCACTTGCCGTGGGACTTTTTCTGTCCGCGTCTTTCTTGTCACAAAAATACAACAACCCAAATATAGAAAATTTAATCCGAATTTACGCATTAGTAATGGTTGCTCAAGGCGTTCAGGGCATTCTTAACTCCGTCATTAGTGGCATGAAAAGATTTAAGCGCCTGTTTATCTACCAAGTCGCCATAGCAGTAGTGTCCATTATTATTTATATCCCGCTAATTTGGTTTTACAAAGTGGAGGGCTATTTTTATGCTTTGCTGGCGTTTAATATCGTCAGCTCGATTTCTTTGGCTTACCTTGCCTTTAAACCCTTGCGCGACTGGTTCGAAATGCCGTCCAAAAAAGAATTTGTGGAGCTTTTCAAACAGCTTTTTTCTATCTCCATGGCAATCTTTTTAGTCAAAATTGTCTATACAAATTGGGAAAATATTGGACCAAATCTGCTGGGGCTTTCCGTTACCGCGGAAGTGGTGGGAATCTTTGGCTTTGCCATGCTGTACGCTAAAAAAATTCTGGCAGTAAGCGACTCTGTTACGGATGTAAACTTAGCGGTATTTTCCGACAAATACATTAACGACCGTGCAGGTTTTGTGCAGTATTTTAGAACCAACTTTAATAAAATTTTTGTGTTTATTTTACCTTTGGCTTTTACCGCCACTTTTTGGAGCAAAGAAGTGATCCAGATTGCGGGTTTGTGGGATAAGTATTCTCAAGCAGTCGTCCTAATTTTGCCTATAATTTTTGCTTTTGTACTGTATTCTTTTTTGGACATTATTAAGTCCAGCATTTTTGTGCCGGTTAAGATGGGTAAGGCTATGACGGCTACTTTTTTGACGATGCTTGCTATGACTGTGGGTTTTTACTTTGGCGCCGAACAATTTATTAACCCACTTCCCGCCATGGCGTACGCCATGTGCGCCGGAACCGGATCTGCTTTGCTTTTGGCAATAGTACTATGCCGACAAAAATTAGGATCTTGGATAGTTACCCATGAACACTATATTTTAATATCCCAAGCACTAATTGTCTCCCTAGCAGGAAGTATTGATTACTTACCGCTAAAGGCGGGCTCGTTTGTGCTTTTTGTGGCGCTGTACGCGTGGTCGGTGTGGGTTTCTAAATTGGTCGACCTAAAAAGTCTTGGACAAAAATACCTAAAGCGATCTATCTAAAATTGAAGTCTATTAAGTATAAATTCGACTTGCAAATTTGTCCGTGATACTATCATACCCATGATGACGATAATTCAAGATATTCTAGCTATGCTAAATCCTTGGGTACTTTTTGGCTTTGCCGCGCAGTTTATCTTTTTTCTAAGGTTTGCGGTGCAGTGGTGGGTTTCGGAAAAGAAAAAACAAAGCGTTATTCCGGTTTCATTTTGGTACTTGAGTCTGGTAGGCACCATTATGATTCTAATTTACTCAATCCAACGCAGAGACATTGTTTTTATTGCGGCCTCCTGTCTAAATTCTCTAATTTATATCCGCAATTTAATGCTTATAGGCAAAAATAAAACCAAAACCCAGCAAAATGTATAATATAGGGCGTACCACTTAAAGTGGCGCGCTATATGTTGTCAACAAAAAATAAAAAATTCCTTGCAGTTATAGCTTTTGTACTGGCTTTTCTCGTTACGAGAATTCCGTTTTTGGGGTATGACGAGATAAACCCGGACGCGGTTAACTGGCATTTTAGGTCGGAGCAGTTTATTGTCGGTCTAAAAGGTGGCGACTTTATAAAGACTTACCAGCATTACCACCCCGGCGTCACCTTAATGTGGACAATGGGCGTACCAATAGAAATATATCGCCAATTAAATCCGCAAGACAGAATCTATACCCAAGATAATTTTATAATTCAGCACCAAATCGCCAAGTATTCACTAGTCACATTGCAGCTTGGCTTAACTCTTGTCTTGATTTACGGTTTAAAAAAGCTTTTTGGACTAAATAGGGCGCTTTTAGGCGTGGCGCTGTTTACATTTGAGCCGTGGTTTTTAGGAAATTCCAGGCTACTACATATGGACACTTTGCTGGCGCTTTTTATGGTTTTGACGGTAGTTTTTTCCTTTTGTAGCGTCAGGACAAAATCCACCAAGTACTTACTTGTGGCTGGAATATTTGCAGGACTTGCCTTTTTAACCAAAAGCGTGGGGTTATTATCCTTTGCAGCCTTGCCTCTAGCGGTAATGTCGGATCGATTCACCCATCGCCAGGAGAGTTTAAAAATTGGTTTCTGGAGCCGTCGACTGGGTATGTTTCTTCTTGCCACAGTCGCCACGATTTTTATACTTTTCCCTGCTTTGTGGGTTAATCCCAAGTTTGTTTTGGGCGACATTTATAACGAGGGTCTGCGCATAGGTACCAGACGCGGTCACGAACAAGTGGTTTTAGGCGAGGCGGTGGATGTGGCTGGTCCAAAGTTTTATCCTATTGTTCTGGCGTTAAAAACCTCTCCAGTAATTTGGCTGGGGCTAGGACTTCTCATCGTCCAACTAATAAAAAATAGAAATAGTATTTCTCAAGTCGACAGGCAGTTTTTAGTTGTAGTAACAATATTCTACACAGTGTATTTTGTGGGCATGTCGGTGGTGTCCAAAAAGATTGACCGGTACATGGTGCCACTTCTTCCTTGGCTGGGATTTTGCGCCACGGTGGGTTTTACGCAAGCATGGTTGACTACAAAAAAACCGGTTTCCAAAGTCGCCCTAAAATTCTCACTGGTTCTCGTTACGGGAATTGGGCTTATTTATCCCCTTGTTAAGCTTTATCCTTACTACTTTACCTACACTAACCCTATTTTTGGACCGGCAGAAAAAGCAAACAGAATTGTGGGTCAAAAACCTTTTGGACTTGGGATCTGGGAACTTAAAAATAGGTTGACGGAAAAATACGGCGACGATCTAGCGCTGGGATTTATTGACCGTAAGCCAATGTCCATGATTTATCCAAATTCAAAGCTTTTTGACATTAGGGAGACGGGTACCAGCAAGTACGACTTAATTATTTTGGGTCCAAACGAGCAAATGCCGAAAAATGTTACTGGTGGAAAGTATAAATTTGCTCAAGACGACGCCATGTACATAAATGGGTTGGAGTTTTGGCGGATTTACAGGAAAGTAGAAGATAATGATTAACATGACAAGCTCGATATACAGAAGGGCGAGCGTCCGAGATCCACAAGAAGTTACTGTGAAGCGTAACTTCGGTGGACTCGGCGCTCGCCCCCTAACCCTCATCTTGCTGATCGCTCTATTCATCCGCCTTATCGGCATTGACCACGGATTCCCATACATTTACCACCCGGACGAACCCGCCGTAATACGCACTGCGCTAGGCATAAGGTTTGACCCCAATCCGCACCATTTTGACTGGCCACATCTGTATATCTACCTTAACTATTTTGTTTACATGGTTTTTGCTAAGCTGCGGGATATAATTACCGCCATTGGTCTAAATTCCCAACTATCTCGAGTCGCCCCACTTATTTATAACGACAATCTATTTTTCTATCTTCTGTCACGAATTTTTTCCGCAACCCTTGGAGCTTTAACCGTCATACCAATTTACCTGTGGGTAAAAAAGCTGGCAAGCAATAAATCCGCCCTATTAGCGTCCGCTCTACTTGCTCTAGCACCGCTTCATGTCCGTAATTCACACTACGCACTAATAGATGTTCCTATGTTATTTTTCCTCTCTTGGTCGCTCTATTTCGCGAGTGAAGCGAGCGAAAGAAGACGCCCTGCCGAGGGCAGGGGTTTTCACTTCATCACTTTCTCACCGATTTTAGCTGGACTATTTTTGGGATTTTCCGCGTCAACCAAATACAACGGTGTTTTAGGCGGACTTTTTATCGTCGCCCTGTTGTTATTGCAAAAAACCAAGGCTTTGAAACAGCGTGTGTTTGACATATTTAAACTAGGACTTTTTACGATCCTGGGATTTATTGTCGGCACGCCTTTTTCTGTGCTGGACTTTAAAACCTTTACCCGCACCGATGGTCCCCAAGGCGCGTTGTGGCAATTTACTAATGTAGGTAAGGTGGACTTTTGGGTACAAATTTCTCAATTTATTGACGCTTTAATTACAAAACTGCCGGAGAATTTAGGTTACGGAGCGTATATAATCTTTGTTCTTGGATCGCTAATTATCCTTTACAATCTATTCAAGGATAGACGAGCTAACCTAAACGCCAACCTAAATAAGGGGGTTGTTTTGTCACTTGCCGTCTTTTTTATCCTAACTTTTTATGTGTCCGGATTGGAAAAAAACCGCTCGCACTACTATCTAATCGTCTACCCATTCTTTTTGGCTGTATCCGGTTGGGCTTTAACTTATTTGGTCGAAAAAATTAAACAGCCTGTGTTAAAAATCACCCTGCTTCTTGTCGTCCTCCTACCATCGCTAATCATGTCGGTTCAAAATATTGTCGACTTACAAACCAAAACCTCCTCCACAATTTACGGCGGAGATGTGGCTATAAAAATTGACGAAAAATAAGGGGACTTGCTAAACTTCCGCCATGAATACTGTTAAAGCATCCTCATCCAAGAAATTTGTATTTAAAAAAGTATCGTTGGGAGAAGTAGAAAGTAGACTAAGAGAAACCGGTAAATACAGAGAAGGGTTCGTTAAAGGTTTAGTCAAAGGTTTATCCAAATCGTCGTTTTACGCAAATCCCAAAATTAAACCTGTCCTTAGCAAGCAACACACCGATTGATGTAGGCAAGTTTTCTGGCAAATCCATCATAACTGATCAAAAATAGAAACTAGAAATAAATTAAATATAACTCAAACCTGATTACCTATTAATTATATGTCATCTAAATAGAGCTAAGATTTTGCAACTGATGTTTGTTTAAGCAAAAGAATAAAGTATGCCCCAAAGGGCAGGTATTTAAACGAACTAATAGTCGTATTTAGCCAATTTAAGCTTGTGGTAACAACTAATACTATATGACAAATATCCGTTAGTTCACTTATAGAGATACGCGAACTATTTTCATCCTGTAATAACAACAAAATCCCTATAACATTAGAAAATAAACGAACTATGTTGGGAGCTTAGTTTTAAGGCTGTCAGTATAACCTAAAAACACATACACAAAAACTAATACATAAACACTTAAACAGACATCCAAATACATAGATAATCGAACAAATGAATAAATAAATATTTCCGAACATACTTAAACACCTAACCACAGAGACACCCCATTATTACCAATATTAGACAATAATACCCAAAGAATTCAAGTCCGCCAATGTGACGGTAATTACAGCCACCGTAGCCTATGATATTTACGAACTAAGGTAGTTCACTAATTATTTTAGAAAACTAGGTATTTGCTTTAACAACGGCTTAAAAATAGTTCGCATAAAAATATAACCAAACAATGTCACAAATGTCATAAAGTTAACGCCGTAGTAAAAGCCTTAGATTCAATAAAAGTAGTTTATTGTTCGTTTAAATATGGGGTCTGTGGCCTTATCAAAAAGAACCTACGATAACTAACAATACTAACTAACGCGGCTTACAGCTGAGATGCGCATAAAGATGTTAAAATGGAACTATAATTTTCAACAGCTTAGCTACAAATAAGGCGGAAAATCATGAGGTTGCTAAATATTAATATAGGAATAAGGTTAGATAATTCAAAAAAGATCTCAGATCTAATAATCGAACAAAACGCCGATCTTGTTACCTTACAGGAAGTTGTGCGTAATTTGGATCAGGGGGTTTTCTCCCAATTCAGATCCAAGGAAGAAATTGATAAAGCGGTGCGCCATATATATCCATGTAGCTTTTTTGGTCCTTTGTGGGTAACTAACAAGGTTGTTAAAAACACCAAGGTGACAAGAGATTTTGGCGGATATGTGGAACAGGGAAACGAGTTACTATCAAAATACCCTATTGTAACAGCCTCGAACGAGTTCTTTTATAAATCGTACGAGTTGAAGTACGACTGGTCAGATTGGGAACAAACCGATCATGGGCGCGCTCTGTTAGTAACAGACCTTAAAATCGGTGAGAATAGCTTACGAATCCTAAATATTCACGGGATTTGGACTGCAAGTAAACAGGGGGACGCTAGAACTATCCGTGAATGTGAGTTTATTAAGGAAAAAGCTATGGAAAAGAAGATCCCGACCATAGTTGTGGGCGATCTCAATCTGCTACCAAGCACAAAATCTGTAAGGATCCTGGATAGCGGTCTTAGAAATTTAATTAATGATTATAAGATAGAAACCACAAGACCCGACTTCAAGGATCACCTCGAGAGTGGATCTAATGTGGTGGATTACATTTTTGTAAATAAGATGGTTAAAATAAAGCACTTTCAAACAATTAAGAGCGATATATCCGACCATTTACCTTTGTTGACGGAGTTTGATTTATGAAAGTAATCAATCTTGTAAAACACTTGAAGTATGAAATCCTGTTTGTAATAATTTTTGTCCTTGCGCGACTACCGTTTTTGGGGCAGGAAATGTTTAACACCGATGTGTGGAAGTGGAAGGCCCGTATTTACGACTTTGGAAGCGGCGTTTTTAACCTGGACTTTGACAAAACTTTGCAAAAATACCATCCCGGAGTAACTCTTATGTGGATTGGCACCGTAGCGGTAAAGTTTGAAGGGCTATATTGTTCTATAATTCCGTCTTGTCCTAACGAGGCAACCGACTCCTTAGGCGCAATTTTTAATCTCCATTTTTTCCAAAAATTCTTTATTATCCTAACTCTTGGCTTAACTCTGGCTTTTGCTTTTTACCCGCTTAGAAAACTGTTTGGAGAAAAATATGCTTTTGTCGCCATGTTTTTGCTAACATTTGAGCCGTTTTTTTACGCTTTAACCCGCGTTATTCATTTGGAAGCTTTAATGACTAGTTTTATGTTGACGAGTTTTGTCTGGCTTTTTTACACGCTAGAAACCGCTAAGGAGAACCGGTGCGACTTAAAAATATCGGGACTTGTGCTATCTGCGGTATTTACCGGACTTGCGGTTCTTACTAAGTCGACTGCTGTTGTTATGCTTCCACTTTCCTTGCTGTCGATAGTTATTTACCAACGCAATAAAATAAAGCTGGCGCTAAAAACATCTATTATCTGGCTGGCGCCCGTAATACTAACCTATTTTGTCCTCTGGCCGGCAATGTGGGTTCACCCCTTGCAAACTTTGGACTATGTTTTTATTCGTGGCATAAAAGAAACCGGTTTGGAAGGTGAACACACACAGATTTTTTTGGGCAAGTACACAGAAAATCCCGGACCTTTGTACTATTTTGTCGTTATGGCATTTAAATTCTCACCACTTCTCGTTACGGGAATTGTGTTTTTTGCATTTCTCGTTAAGAGAATTAAGCCTCATTTTGGCGACGGGAAAGCAAAAAGATTTGTCCTGCTGACATTACTTTTTGCTTTAGGCTATCTTTTGGAAATTACTATTCCCACTAAAAAGCTGGACAGATATATTTTGCCGACTTTGGGGTGGCTTACTTTGCTAGCAGGATTTTTTTACACATGGTTACTGGGCGTGATTTTGCCCAAGTGTTCTTGGGGCAAGTTTTGTGCCCTCACCAAACAATCAAGGATAGACAAGGTCTTGTGCCATTTCAGTAGTCGAGCGTCCACCATAGACGGACCAGGGACCCGCGATGCAAAGAGCGCAAGCCTTGTCGTCCTGACAGTTTTTATGGGAGTAATTGCTTACCAAAGCCTGCCGCTCACCCCTGACTATTTTTCCTACTACAGTCCACTTGCTGGCGGACCTAGCAAAGGCATCTACGCCCTGGAGCCAAAATGTATCATCGGTCAGCATCAAATCGCAAGCTATTTTGTCAACCTAATGCACCAAGAGAAATTAGAGCCTTTTTACCAAGGTCAGTCGCTGGACAACCAAAAAGACTTGTCGCGCAAGCTTACTGTGGCTTTTCCTGAAAAATACTACACCCAAATTTGGCCATTTGTTAGACGACTGGGAGGCTGGGCGACGATTGAAGACCTAACGGGCGACGCCAAACGCACAAAATACTTTGTCTACCCTGTATGGGACGATTATTCTAATAAAGAAACGCGCTTTACCCTTACTTACAAAGACTCCATATACCTGCGCGGTGTTAAGCTTTACAATGTTTATCAACGATATGATCTCTAAAGTTAAAACTATTATTAAAGACCCCACTCTAGCCGGTACTTTTATTGTTACCGTGGGCGTATTTTTGGGCAGTATTTTTAGTTACCTTTTACAAATTGGTCTAGGACACCTGCTTTCCATTGAGGATTTTGGCGTCTTTAACGCCTTTTTGTCGCTGTCCATAATTTTTGGCATTCCGGCAGGCGCAATTTCGGTGTCGCTTATTAAAAAAGTCTCCGAATATTTAGCTAAAAACGACTTTTACACTCTCCGCAAGTTGTTTTGGAGTTTTTCTAAAGTTGCACTGGCTTTGGGGATGATTATCTCCACAATATTCGTCGTACTAAACCCGATAGTTGCAATTTATCTAAACATTCCACACGGCACCGTTATTTATATTTTTGCGGTTTTTTTGGCTTTTTCGTTTATAAATGTGGCCCCGTTAGCCTATCTCCAAGGTTTACTCCGTTTTAAGGCTTACGCTTTTTTGTCGCTGGTTTCACAATTTTTGCGACTTATTATTCCGCTTGGGTTGGTATACGCGGGCTTTGCTGTTACCGGGGCTTACACAGGCTTAACTTTGGTCGGTCTGTTGACTTTTTTTGTCGCTCTACTGCTTTTAGCTAAAAATTTTAAGCAGGGTAAAACGCCTAAGGATAACAACAGACAGGAGTCGCCCATCCCCGTCATCTACAAACAACTGCTGACCTTTAGTCTGCCCGTTTTATTTATTAATCTAGGTATAAATTTGCTTAACAACACGGATATTGTAATGGTCAAGCATTTTTTTACTCCCTACGAAGCTGGGGTTTACGCTGGCGTTGTAACAATGTGCAAAGTTTATTTGTTTGGCGCCGGTATTGTTCAAGTGGTTATGTTTCCGCAAATCTCCCATTTACACGCTTTGGGCGCAAATTATAAAAGTCGCTTTCTAAAATTTCTGTCGTTGCAACTGCTTTTGATACTAGGCGGACTTGGAATATTCGCTCTTTTCCCGGCGCTTATAAACAGCTTAATGTTTGGCGGTAAATTTGTGGACTCGGTTAGTTACCTTCCGCTATTTGCCATATTTATGTCGTTCTATATTTTAATAACTTTTCTTTCTATGTTTCTTTTGGCAATCAGCAAAACCAGGGCTTTTTTAGTAATCCTACCCACCTGCGCCCTCCAATACATTTTAATCTCAAGCTTTCATACCAATCTTTTTAGCGTCATTAAAGCCAACATCTTGTCGACAGGTCTGGCCTGTTTATTTATCATCATCTATGTTGTAAAATCTACGGTAGATGGAAATAAAGAGGGTGTAAAAGAGGGAGAAAGCGCGGGTGTAAGGAAGGGTGTAAAGGTGATGGAAAAATGAAGGTATCAATAATAATCCCAATCTATAAACAGGAAAAAACTATTAAAGTCGACCTGGAAAATATTTGCAACACAATGAGCAAAACCCGCTGGGACTACGAAGTTATTGCTGTCGTGGACGGCTCGCCGGACGATTCCTACAAAGAGGCCAAAAAAGTCAAACGGCCAAATCTGCATGTTTATAAATACGATGTAAACAAAGGCAAAGGTTACGCCATAAGGTATGGTATGGCACGCGCTACGGGTGAATATGTTTCCCATATCGATTCGGGTATGGACATTGACGCAAACGGTATTTCTATGCTTCTTGAACATCTAGAATGGTACAATGCCGATATTGTAGTCGGCAGTAAGAAACACCCGGTTTCCCAAGTCAACAAATACCCAACTATGCGCAAAATTTACAGTCTTGGTTACTATTTAATTGTTAGAATTCTCTTTGGACTTAAGTTAAAAGACACTCAAACGGGCTTAAAGGTTTACAAACGACAGGTTTTGGAGAAAGTTTTACCCCGACTTTTGGTAAAACGCTTTGCCTTTGACATTGAAATTTTAGCGGTTGCTAGGTATTTGGGGTTTAAGCGCATTTACGAGGCGCCAGTTAAAGTACGACTGGGTTTTGATAACACCTCGTTTTCTACTCTGCTGGTCTTTGACAAAAATATTCAACGCATGATTATTGACACTTTAGCCATTTTTTACCGACTAAGAATTCTTAATTATTATAGCGACGAAAGCAAGCGCAAGTGGGTGTACGATAAGGATCTGGAAATGCGGGTAAATACCGGGGAGTTGGGGTAGACACAAAATCGTAATTTGTGCCAAGTCCAGTCGACACAAATTTGCATTTTGTGCTTGGTGCGTACGACACAAATTTGCATTTTGTGCTTGGTGCGTACGACACAAATTTACAAAATAGCTAAAGTGGTGTTTACTTAAAAATGATATTTAACTTAAGTGTCGTGCAGTAGCAACAAAGGATACATTTTTACCTATGTCTACTAGCAAATTAGAAAATATTGTAGTTACAGGCGGAGCAGGGTTTCTGGGAAGTTTTTTATGCGAACATTTGCTAAATAAGGGCGACAAAGTTATTTGCCTGGACAATCTATTTACCGGTAGCAAACAAAACATCCACCACCTTTTGTCAAACCCCAACTTTACATTTATTAATCATGACATTATTGAGCCGATATTTTTGGACAACATTATGATTGACCAAATTTACAACCTGGCATGCCCGGCGTCGCCCGTACATTATCAATATAATTCTATTCGTACCATTAAAGCAAATACTATTGGCGTAATTAACATGCTGGGTCTTGCCAAAAAGCACAAAGCCCGTATTCTGCAAGCGTCAACCTCGGAAGTTTATGGCGACCCCGATATTCACCCGCAACCGGAGTCGTACCGCGGAAATGTTAATACTATTGGTCCCCGCGCCTGCTACGATGAAGGAAAACGCGTGGCAGAAACCCTGTTTTTTGACTACCACCGTCAGCACAATGTGGACATTAGAATTGTGCGAATTTTTAACACCTACGGACCACGCATGGCGGTAAATGATGGTCGCGTAGTTTCTAACTTTATTTTGCAAGCCCTGCGTGGCGAGCCTATCACAATCTATGGCAACGGCTCCCAGACAAGGTCGTTTTGTTATGTGGACGACTTGATTGAAGCAATCTACCGCATGATGAATAATCCGTCCGAAACTGGACCAATAAATATTGGCAACCCTGGCGAATTTACCATTAAAGAGCTAGCGGAAAAAGTTATTGCCCAAACAGGCTCTAAGTCAAAAATAATTTACCAAGACCTCCCGCAGGACGACCCTAAACAAAGACGCCCGGATATTTCTTTGGCTAAAAAGATGTTGAGCTGGGAGCCTGCGATTAAATTAGACGGGGGGTTGACTAAAACCATAGACTACTTTAAAACTAAATAGCCGGTATTTCTAGCAAACATCTCCAGAATGGAGTAAAAATTTAATATTGTAATAGCGCCATTCAATGCCACTTTACAACATAAGAGTGGTGTGGTATCCTTAAATTGTTATTTAAGAGCAGTAGAGGTTACCTATATGATAGAGAGACAAGAATTGCTATTAAGAAACTTGTGGTGGGAGAGTAGCAGTTATCGCCCAGACGCTACAAACTTACCAAAAAGGGCTATGTATGCCGTAGTCCAAAATAAACTGGAAAACCCATTTATCATAAACATTGTGGGATTAAGACGGGTGGGAAAAAGCGTCATGGTTAAACAAATCATCTCGCATCTTTTGGATCAAGAAGTAAAGCCAAACAATGTATTTTATCATCTATTCGATTACTCCACCCAGCTTCAGTCGACAGAATTCTTAGAGGAAGTGATCCGCTCGTATCTTTTATACATACTGGCTGAACCGGGTTACGACATCAAGGAACGGGTTTACATTATATTGGACGAGATCCAGTACATAGACAACTGGCAAGCCGTTTTAAAACGCTTTTACGATCTGACTGATAAAAAAATTAAGTTTATTATTACAGGTTCTCAAAGCTTGTTACTAAAAAACAGACACTTAGAAAGTCTGGCAGGAAGGATTACTGACCTTTACTTACCGCCAATGTCTTTTAGAGAGTATTTAACTATTGCCAAAAAAGAGGTTGATGTGTTACCGCAGTTTGATTTATACAACATGCCGGAGATCTACAACCAATTTATATCTTATAACCTACGGAACAGCCAAAAGCTGGAAAAATACTGCAACGAGTATTTAACAGGAGGTGAATTTCCGGAAAACACGACCATGGCTTCCTATCAGGAGAAACACGACTACATGAGAAATTCGGTGCTAGGAAAAGTCATTGACGACTGTATAAAGATCTTTAAAATAGATAAAACCGACGAGTTCAAACTTATCACCGACCACCTGCTTGTTAATGCTGGATCGATTTTTGAAATAGACAATATCTGTAGAGAAGTTGGTCTTACTAAAAAAACCGTAACTTCTTATCTAGAGTATCTTAAAGAGGCTTACATCTTTGATGCGTTCTATAAATACAATAAAAGCACGATTAAACGGGGCAGGTTGCTTAAAAAAATCTACAGCCCCAGCACCAATCTTGTCTGTGCTCTGAATCATCTAACCGACCAACATGTGGAAGAAGTACCACAAGCTTTCGGAAAAATATTAGAAAATTCTGTCTACAACACTTTAAAAGAAAGGTACCCGGAAACATACTACATGGACTCTCTTAGTTTTTGGCGCAAAGGTAAGCAAGAGATCGACTTTATAGTGGTAAGAAACAACGCTCACCTACCAATAGAGGTAAGATTTTCCAAAAACATCAATTATGCAGAAATAGAACCTTTGCTCAATTATATTAAAACAAAAAAACTTAACTATGGGGCGGTAGTTTCAAAAAACGACCTTGCCACAAAGGTTGTCAAGGATCAAACTATCTACTTTATCCCTTACTACTTATTTTTGCTGTGCATATGAAAAATGTATGGAGATTCTCAATCATTATCCCTGTCCGTACAATAAACGACTTTATTAGGGAAAATATTGCCCATTTAAAACAGCTGGAGTTTGACGACTTTGAAGTCATTATTATTACGGACGCAAAAGAGCAGTACGACTTTGGGGACAACCGATTTTTTCTGCTGGATTCCGGCAAGGTAGGACCGGGGGAAAAGCGAAACATTGGAGCGAAACACGCTACCGGGGAAATCTTGGCCTTTTTAGACGACGACGCTTACCCCTTCCCGACTTGGCTAACAGAAGCATCCGCTATTTTTGCAGATCCTAAAGTCTATGCCTTAGGCGGACCTTTTGACTACAACCCCAAACCTATTGTCTACCACCATCACAGGGATGTTTTAAATACACGCAACCTATGGCTTACCTTTCGACCAATCATAAGGTGAGCTTGAGAAGTTTGATTGCTCCCTTATCGGGCTATTTGATTACCATTTCTTTTGCCATAAGCTACGGAAATATTATTGCACTATTAAAAGAGGGTAGTCTTACCAAAAACCGAGTAAATCTTGACCATTTTACTGATACCAGTAAAATGGTTTTGCACTATAGATAATAGTTTTTACTATTTAACAACCACTTCCGTTATGATAATATCTACCCAGCTATGTCAGACGAAGAAAAAATAATTGAAAATAGTTTAATAGAAAATAAAACCATATCCACAGGTCAATTACCAAAAGACTTGTGGGAAGTTATTACCGCTTTTAGCAATGCAGACGGCGGTACTATAAATCTAGGCGTATTACCGGACGGCACCATCCAAGGCGTAGATCCAAAATTCCACGACGATTTACAAAAAGAATTACAGAGTCTTTGCAAAACGGGCTTTAACCACGCCCTGTATCCACAAATAGTCGTAACACCACAAAATGTAATTAAAGTTTACATACCCCCGGTTCCGGCTTCCTTTAGACCAATTTATTCACAAAGTAGAGGATTGGCGGGCTGTCGGGTTCGCATTGGTAGCACTAACGAAAGAGTCGACGACGAATGGATCCGTCGATTTGCTATTGCTTCACAAGGTGGGGCCGAACAGACAACATTTAAAGTGGGCTACAAAGATTACTTGGACCTGAAAAGCATAGATGACTATTTGGAGGTCATAAAAGCCAAACGCGGTGATGTTTACAAAAGCTTTAATCATGAGGAGATCCTAAAGAAGTTAAGAGTGCTGAACGACGATGGGGATCTGACTATGTTTGGCTTGCTGGCTTTTAGCAATGCCTTTGGCTTGCAGGAATTAACCGCTACTACAACAAACATTGCCGTAACTCAATACGCAGGAACCGACAAAGTAAATCCGGCGGATATTTTAGAGGTAAGTATTGACGACAAGGAATTTAACGGCTCGGTAGTAACACAATTTAAAGAAGCGCTAAAATTTATTCTGTCAAAATTGCCCGTTAGAAGTAGAATTGGTGACGAGGGCAGGCGAGTAAGTTATTTAGCTATTCCGGAAGTAGCCGTCCGGGAAACTTTGGCAAACGCCGTTGTCCACAGAGATTACACCACCTTCCGTTCCAGAATCCAGGTGGATATTTACGCCGACAGAGTAGAATTTAAGAACCCAGGCAGGAGTTTGGTACCCATAGAAAAGTTAGAAACATCGCACCCGCAATCCAGAAACCCTTTACTAATGAGCTTTTTAAAGGACTTAGACATTACGGAACACAGGGGCAGAGGCATTAGGACTATAAGAAACTCGTTAAGACAGGCGCACTTGGCGGAGCCTTTCTTTGCCAACGAACACGATTGGTTTACGGCGATAATTTATAGCTCTGCGTTTATTACTGAAGACGACCAAGCTTGGCTAGAAAAATTCGTCCAATATAAGTTAACTGAGGCTCAGTTGAATGCACTTGTACACGCTAAACACAACCCGCAAGGGATGACCAATCAAGACTTTAGAAAAATAAATGTTATGGGTAGTGTAGGCGACGATGTTAAAGCAAAAAAGAGTTTAGTCAAATTGGTAAAAATGGGCTTAATGACCAAAACTGGGGTAAAAAAATACACAAAGTACAGGCTGTCGCCAACTCGCATCTGATGTAGTCTATAGACCCCCTATCGACCCTCTATCGACCAACCATCGAGTAGGCATTATATGCTGTTGCTACAATGAAAAAGCCAGTTTTTAGCCGTTTTTTCCAGAATTTCTATCGTATTCCTATCGACCCTCTATCGACCACCCAAAGATAAAACGAAGGTGTCAGGCTAAATAAATGTGTTGTATAATTCACCCGTGATAGAAAAAACTCCTTTAGTTTCTGTAATAATGCCCGCATACAATGCAGAAAAATACATTGGCGAGGCTATAGAAAGCATTTTAAATTAAACTTATAGAGATTTTGAATTTATTATCCTGGACGACGCTTCAACAGACTCCACATGGAAAATTATCCAAAAATACGGAGAGCAAGACAAAAGGCTAATCACTGTAAAAAATGAAACGAATCTTTACATAGCAGAAAATCGCAACAAGGGACTTTCTTACGCAAAGGGCAGATATATAGTCTGGCAAGACGCGGACGACATATCTTTACCTACAAGAATAGAGAAACAAGTAAATTTTATGGAAACTCACCCACAGGTTGGTATTTGCGGAGCGTATATTCAGAGTTTTAATGAAAAAGGCGATCTGGACATAAGAAAATACGCAACGGGCGACGCCTCTTTGAGAAAAAACATATTTAAATTTTCCCCCGTTGCCCAACCCGTGGCGATTGTAAGAAAAGAAGCAATAGAAAAAGTGGGCAAGTTTAATCCTAAATACCCCCCTGCAGAAGATATTGATTTGTCTTTTAGAATGGGTGAACACTATGAATTTGGTAATGTACCGGAAGTTCTCCTGAAGTACCGGGAACATCAAACCTCGGCCACACATAAAAAATTGAAAAAACAAATAGACGCCACCCTTGAGGTTAGAAGGCTATATATAAAAAACCCAAAATATCGCTTTAATCTAGCTGACTATCCGGCCTACCTAGCTACAAAAATAATGGCATATTTTCCCCCATCGATTACTTTACCGTTGTTTAAATTTGCAAGGAATGTTTTTATAAGGAGGTAAAACATGTTTAACGACAGGACTATATTTATCACGGGGGGTACGGGTTCCTGGGGTCATGAATTAGTGAAGCAACTTATTGAAAAATATAAACCCAAACAGATAAGAATATACTCTCGCGGAGAACACAAACAGGTTTCAATGCGTCAGGAGTTTGGAAATAACCCATTACTCAAATTTATAATAGGCGATGTAAGGGATAAAAATATTTTAAATCTTGCGATGAAAGGAACGGACTATGTCTTTCACCTTGCCGCTCTTAAACACGTGCCAGTGTGTGAAGAAAACTGTTGGGAAGCTGTACTTACAAATATCTGCGGAACCCAAAATGTTATTGAGTGCGCTATAGAAAACGGGGTAAAAAAAGTCGTAGATGTCTCTACCGATAAAGCCGTCGACCCCTATAACCTATACGGAGTAACAAAGTCTGCAGGAGAAAAACTTATTATTAACGCAAATCACAATTATGACAGTAACACAGAGTTTGTGTGTATACGGGGTGGTAATGTTATGGGTACAAACGGTAGCGTGTTGCCACTATTTAAGAAACAAATCAAAGAAGATAATAAAATAACCTTGACAGAACCAAACATGACCAGATACCTCATGAGTACTAGAGAAGCTATAAGTCTAGTTTTTGAAGCAGCCATAAATTCCGAATCCGGAGAAATATTCGTAATGAGAATGCCGTCCACAAAGGTAGAAAATATTGCAAATGTCATGATAAAACTTTTTGGAAACAAGGAGACCGCGAGAACAATTATCGGCGTCAGACCCGGAGAGAAAATGCACGAAGTATTGGTATCTAAAAACGAATCCCCCAGAACAAAAATTTATAACAAGCAGTACTATGTGATTTTGCCTCAGTTTCCACCTAAAAACGGACAAAATAAACGGCAACACCTTGAAAAAATTGAGTTTGAGGAATTTAATTCAAACAACGCAAGGCATTTAGGCGACGATGAATTTATGGACATTTTAAAACGAGAGGAGTGGTTGTGGAAAGACTAAAAGTCGGGGTTACAGGGGCTAGTGGTTTTATCGGTCGTCACCTTGTTACTGCTTTAGAAAAGGTGAAGGGCGTGGATTTTGCTTGCTTTGGGGGTGATTTATTAAACATAACGGATGTTGAAAAATATTTTGAAAATAATCCAAATATCAGTCAAGTAATTCATTTGGCGGGAAGTTTTGCTGGCGATTTTAATACTCTGGTGGCGTCAAATGTGGTAACAACTAACAACCTTCTGGAAGTGGCAACTAAAAATAAAGTTAATAAAATAATCTTTGCTTCAACAGGAGCTGTTTATGGAGAACCACTAAACAATAAATCTAAAGAGGACGATCCACTTAACCCTGTTACCGAGTACGGTCTAACAAAAATGTTTGCCGAAGAAATCGTTAAGTACTACGCAAGAATGGAAAATATTAAATACATTATACTAAGGTTCCCTAATGTGTATGGACCAGGCAACAGCAAAGGGGTTATATATAATTTCCTAAGATCTATAAAGGAAAACGGGATGGTCTCTGTGTACGGAGATGGAAGCCAAACAAGAAATTACCTATTTGTTGCCGATGCAGTGAATGCGATAATTAAAGCTATAGATTCAGGTTGTGGAAACGAGATCTTTAACATTACAGGCGAAGAGGCTTACAGCTTGAATGATATTACCGAAATCATAAAGAGAATGGGTCTCCGTTTTAATGTAACTTATAAGCCTGCTGCCATAGAAAATAAACTACAAAACCTGGCAGAGAATACAGAGAAATCACGAATTTCTCTCAACTGGGAGGCAACGACGAGAATTAAGGAGGGACTGACGGTGATGTTAAGACACTTATGAAAAACCTACTACTAACAATCATAAAGGTTCTGGTAAAAAGCCCTTTATATCCGCATTGGTTATGGTATCTAAAAATGGAGCTTGGTAACAACTATGTATTAAAGGAGCTACACGGTAAGGTCATCGAAGTCGGAGCTGGAGACGGAGCTAGAAAGGTCGCACTAACCAGAGAGCATAAACAGGTCTCCGAATATATTGCAACCGATTATAGTAGCTGGGACAATGAGTTTGATGAGATCGATCAAAGAATAAATAAATGCGGTTTTATAAACGAGGTACTGTTCGGTTTCAAAGAAAGGAAAGGGCTGGACGCGATTTGTAGTGCCATGGAATTACCTTACGGTAACGAAAGTTTCGACTACCATATTAGTTTTGAAGTTCTCGAGCATATAGAAACACCTGACGAATATTTTCTTGAGGCCTCACGTGTTCTAAAAAAGGGTGGTTGCGCCATACTAACGGTGCCGTTTTTGTTTAGAATGCATGGTGGGGAACCTGACCATAAGCTAGATTTCTTCAGATATCTTAATGGTTATTTTTATAAAATTTCGGAGAAGGCTGGCTTAGAGGTTGTTGAGATATACAGTAATACAGGTGCAGGCACTAGCATTGCTTCAATATTTAACCAGTATTTAGTCAGGAAACTATATGAATCTGCGGTACTCATTAAACTTGTAGGGCTTTTTTCTTTTCCCCTACTATTTGTAATATCAAATTTAGTTGGATACTTAGTAGATATCGTTCCAGATAAAAGGTTTTCTACCCGTTTCCATGTAATTTTAAGAAAAAAATAATGTTAACAATAGTAGCACACGCAACAACGGAAAAAGGAAAGATATACGAAGCTCCTGCAAACACCCTGGTTGAGACATTAAAAAGCCAAGGCAAGGATTTTACATATATCCGTCATTCAATTGACGGTAAAATAAAATCCACGGCTTATATCTACAAAAACGGTGGGGTGGTGGAAAAAAATGTACCAATGGTAATCTCAAAACCCGCACCGTTACGGTATGTAACAGAAATCCTTGGTACAATTTATTATTTCCTACGCAACAGAAAACAAGCAGAAAAAGTGTACTATATCGGACTAGATCCACTAAACGCCTTAACAGGGCTAGTCTTAAAGAAGCTCGGTTTAGTAAAAAAGGTGGTGTTTTATACTGCTGATTACACTAAAAAACGCTTTACAAATAGGATGCTAAACAACATATATCTTACAGTTGATTCCTTTTGCGTGAGAAACGCAGATGAGGTGTGGAGTGTATCCTCAAGAATAGTCGATGTAAGAAAACAGATGGGATTAAACGACACCAAAAATATTTTTCTACCTAATGTACCTTCGCCTGAATATAAACAATTTTTGGGAAACCAAAAAAACAAGTTCCATTTAGTAACTTTGGGTATAGTGTCCGAACAAATGGATTACATAGGCATCTTTGATGCAGTAAAGGACTTAAAA
This sequence comes from uncultured Candidatus Saccharibacteria bacterium, assembly GCA_964490125.1. Lineage (GTDB taxonomy): Bacteria > Patescibacteriota > WWE3 > UBA101185 > UBA10185 > JBBAAW01. The sequence continues at coordinate 4,694 of CAZBAJ010000003.1, read as the reverse complement.
AACAAGTACCCAGAGTTACTGCTAAAAATTATAGGTAGCGGACCAAAAGAGGAAGAATACAAAAAATATGTGGAAACACACTTACCCAAGGGTTGTGTGTTGTTTATGGGCTACTTGACTCATAATGTTGCGCTTGAGGAAATATCCAAATCCGGTGTAGGTTTAGCTCTTTATAACGGAAAGTGGGATTTTAATTATTACGGAGACAGCATGAAATGCCGTGAGTATTTTTGTTACGGTCTTCCAGCCATCACGACGGACACACATTCAACCGTTATGGAAATAGCGACAAGTGGGGCGGGGGTGGTTTGCGCTATGGGTAAAGAAGAATACAAAAAAGCAATTGAGCAGATATTAAATGACTATCAAATGTATTCAGAGAGATCAAAACGACTAAGTGCTCTTTACCAGGGATTGCACGAAAAATTACTAAATTCTCTATTATGCTAACTGTACTTTATCATGCACCAAACCTTAATACGGTGTATGCGGGGAGGACCATTTTTCAGGGTTATAAAAACGCTTTTCTTGATTTGGGCTACAAGTTTGAGTTTTTAACCGCCGACCAGAAGTTTGACGCCACCCTAGAACAAACAAGCCCCGACATATTCATTACTTCGCTAAATAGATTCTACCTACGCTTTATTGACAGAGAAAAATTAAAGGAAAAACAAAAAAACGGACTTAAAGTTTTTGTTAACATTCCTTTTTGGAAATCACCAATATCAAAGACCAGGGTCAATGAGAGTCCGGGTCTTTCGGAAGACAGCACGCTCTTAAATCTTATTGTAAAAGAACACATCGGTGACTATTACTACAATGTGTGCGAACCGGGGGACCCTAGGATGGACGGGTTCGAAAAGCTTACGGGACAAAAATACCACACCATACCACTTGCGGCAGATAAAGCTACTATCTTTAAGGGAGAGTATAGGGAGAAATTTAGCGCCGACATCTCATACATAGGGACAAATCTTTCACAAAAAAGAGCGTATTTTAATGAAATACTTTTTCCGCTGGCTAAAAAATACCAACTAAAACTTTATGGGCAGGATTGGTACTTTAAAGATAAGCTATTAGGCTGGACTCAAAGAGCGGGTCAGTATTTTAATATACCCATACTAAAAGACATCCAGAAACCACAACTAAAACTAGAAGATGAGCCCTGCATATATAAGTCGTCTGTTGTGTCCGTAAACATTCATGAAGATTACCAAAGAAAATTTGGAGGAGATTGCAACGAAAGAACTTTTAAGATCCCCCTAGCCGGAGGTTTTGAAATTACAGACGATGTAGCCTGTATAAGAAAGTATTTTAAAGACGGAGAGGAAATTATAATAGCAAAAGATAGAAACGATTGGTTCGATAAAATAGACTACTACATAAAAAATCCTGAGAAACGGCTTAGAGTAATAGAGGCTGGGAGGACGAGAGTGCTGGCGGAACATACCTACCACAACAGGGTTCAAAAAATTATTGATATATACAACACACTTAAATGAAAACTAACGAAGAGCCTAAAATTATCTTAAACATCGGTTGCGGAAAAACTAAAATACAGGGTCAGGTTGGGGTGGATAGGGTAAAGATAGATAATTTTGTTGATGTTGTACACGATTTAGATATAATTCCATACCCATTTCCCGATAATTATGCGGATGAGATACATATGTACCATGTATTGGAACACCTGCACACACCAATCAAAAAAATGGAAGAGCTACATAGAATATTAAAACCAGGTGGCATATTGTACTTGCGTGTGCCTCATTTTTCTTCTATGGGTGCTTTTACCGACATTACCCATGTGAGACCTTTTGGTTATACAAGCTTTGATTGCTTTTTAGAGGGTAACTACCACAGCTTTTACACAAAGGCTAGATTCCAGATTCTTAAAAGGGAGATAAAATACTTTGGGTTGTACCCAAACACAGGCGTGTACGCGCAGTATATTCATAAAAATCAGTGTGCGTGGTTTGCTAAGCCGTTTGTAAGATTCATCAATTTCCTTATCAAACTTTCCCCGGTTTTGTTTGAAAGAGTGTGGTGTTACTGGGTTGGTGGTGCAACCGAAGTCGTCTTTGACCTGCAAAATCAAGGAGATTTACAATGAAAATTAGGCGTTTCTCGTCAACTGTATTTCCAGTTATAGCTTATTTAACACTCACTTTATTTATAACCAGAAATTTGTACGGTAAGTATGTACTATATGGGGATAACCCATACCTATTTCAGGCTAGCAGTGGCAGATACTTTCATGTCTGGAAAGAATATCTGCTGGGTCAAAACACAGAAGCTACTATGTTTGGCACACCACTAATAGCTTTATATACAGCCTTACTGGAGAAGGTGTTTATAACACCTCAACTAACTTCCTATATCCTATATATAATGCCAGTTTTTTTAGTTATGTACCTCGTATTTAGGTATACCTACAACATAAGTAAGGTTTATGTGATCTCTTTGTTACTGGGTATTTGTGTAATTGTAAACAACTACACACTGGAGCAATTTATATACTGGCCAGGCAATTACTTCCTAAACATGATAGCCATAATTAATTTACTATACATCTTGTACAATAAGGAGTTTCACGCACCAGTGACCCTGCGTGGTATGGCAATAATTATAAGTAACTCACTGCTCTGTATTCATCCGTTTTTTCTACTATCTTATCTGGGTATAATAGTTATATACACCATATGCAACCTCCATTTTGCAGGTAAATCAGTAAGTGCGAGACGATATATAGTTTTATGTGTTGGTATTTTACTAATACACTCGTACTGGCTGGTACCAATGCTACACTCTATAAGGGGCGGGACCAAAGCGGACACAGTTTACAAGAACCACCAAGACTCTGTTCACAATGCCTATGCAAAAAACTACAGCGTATTAAGTTTAATAAGATTTTTTAATTACCCTGGAAATTTACCAGACACAGGTAAAAACAGTATTCCTTATAACTTCCTATATGTTATCACTTTTCTTGTATCCATTATACTGCTGTACAAAAGCTGGGGTACCCGACATTATATGCAAAATCTGCGCATACCTTACCTGCTGTTCCTTACAGTGTCTTTAGGACCAAATATTCCCGTCTTGGGTCAGTTCTGGGAGAGCTATATATACAGCTCCAGTTACGGAGGGTACTTACGTGCCTTTAATAGATTTTTTATTGTAGCATACTTGTTACTTATATTTGGAATTGCGTCGTCCGCTAAAACAAGCGGGGTTTTAATTAAGAAAGTGTATATAGTGGCATTTCTTACGCTATACATATCAGCAAACACCCCATACCTAACGGGTGACTTTAACGGGTTAATAGGGGGAGCAACTATACCCCAGGAATATAATAAGATTAACAGTTTAAAATTTAATGGTGGGGGACCTTTTAGTGTGTTAGTATTGCCCGCCATGAAGTACGAAGCGTACAGCTGGACAATGAACCGGAACATTAATTTTCCTCAAACTAATTTTTTTAATGTAACATACTTCGAGTACCCCATTATTTATAATTCTAATACTGCCAACTTAGCGCCTGATACAAGCATTAATGCGTTGATAAGTATTTTGCAAAAAGACATTGGCTGTCACGCAAACACCGCCGAAGCTATTGCTGGATTGAGAAACATGAATATTGCATACATACTGGTCAGAAAAGATGCGATCGATACCGACACCAGAAAAATATTGAGTAATCGCCATATTATACAATCCTTGAGTGTATGTAAAGATGTGCAGTTGGTAGAGGAAAACTTTTATTTCGCATTGTACAGTATCAAACACACCAGCCCCAGGTTAATAACCAATACAGAAGGGTATAACGCCAAACAACTTTCACCATCTAGGTATGAGATTTCATTCGATGGTGGCAAAACAGGTTATGAACTGACAGAAGTAACTCTCAATCAAAACTTTGACGCTGGTTGGCAGGTTTTCGAAAACAGAGGTGCTTTGTTGAATAGTCTGTGGCATCCTGTTAAAGCAAATCATTTAATGACCGAACAGGGTACTAATAAATGGCTGATAACAGGGTATAGTGGAACTAATGGTACACCTTACAGCTTCGTCGTCTACTACAAACCCCAGTTATATTTTCTCGTGGGTATTTCTTTAAGCGCCACAGCTCTTATAGTTACTACTACGATACTGGTCACCAGACTAAACAAAGATGCCACAAGACAGAAAGGGCAATTAGCTTAACATGAAAATAGAACAAGAGCCCAGAACGAGTTTAGCAGTCTTTCTATGTCTCGGTGTTGTCGTCAGATTGATAATAATGCCCTTCACAATACACCACGATCTCCTATCTACGGCGCGTAGAGCGTCTATTCTAGTACACGGTGGTGAGTTTTTACTGCCTTATTGGGCCGAACTAAACTATACTGTAATGCTTTATCCTTTACACGAAGTGCTTAACGGGCTGCCCATCACATTAACCCACCATCAGAACGCGAGTTTCAGTGTAATACCAAAAACAGACTCGTATATAGATTTTGTTAATTCTAAAGAGACCTACTCCACACTGTTCTATTTAAAACTACCCTTTTTGTTGGTGGACTTGTTACTTTTGTATGTTGTCGTAAAACATGTTGGAATAACTAAAAGAAACCTTGTATTGTGGTCTTTTAACCCGGGTAGTGTCAAGAGGTCTGTGTAAACCCCCTTTCTTCTTGTTTTGGGTAGCGCCT
>CAZBAJ010000002.1:127824-162429 GCA_964490125.1 uncultured Candidatus Saccharibacteria bacterium | reverse complement strand
AAGAAATCGTTGAGCAGATTGAAGTCAAACAAAACGCCATAGACCACGCCAAAGCGATTATCCAAAATCTAGAGAGAGAGAGAGACGCTATTTTGGTCAATCGCTTAGAAAATTAGAAGGCGTTGAATGGGTGGAATTGGGTGAAATTTTTGAAAAAGTGAGTGATCAAATCAATCCACAAAATAATTCTGGTTCAGTCGTCTATATTGGACTAGAAAACATTGAATCAAATTCAGGAAATATAGTTGGAAAAATAAATACCGAAATGAAATCAATTAGAAGCATTAAAAATGTATTTAAAGAATCAGATATTCTGTATGGAAAACTAAGACCGAATTTAAACAAGGTATGGTTAGCAGACCGAAAAGGCATTTGCTCTACTGATATTCTGGTTTTAAGGAAAAAGAAAGAAGAAATGAATCCGTGTCTTTACACAATTGTTTTAAGAAGTGAGGAATTTAACACTGAGGTTTTGAAAGGGCTAAAAGGTGCGCAATTGCCAAGAGTGAGTTTTGAGTACTTATCTAAAATCAAAATCCCATACTTGGCAGAAAAATTACAAGAAAGATATTCGAGCGGTTTAAAAAATGAGGAAGAAGCAATAAATGCAAATAAAAAATGATTGAAATCTACGAACAAAAAATTTCTGATGTGTTAAGCGAAATATAAATATAGGACTGAAAAGTATCAAGAAAACATATGACTGAACTCACCGAAAAATTTGTTGAGGAGACAATTCTCAAACACCTTGCCCAAAAAGGCTGGGATTATAATGTCAAAACCAAAGGACTACACGAAAAAGGTTGCGACATTGTTGTTACTGATTCTCGAAACAAAAATAAAGCCCGCCGATTTTATATTGAAGTAAAAGGCAAATCGTATTCAAAATCTGCAAAATCAGTGAACGAAACAATCTGGCTTTACGCATTAGGACAGATCGTAACTCGCATGAGTGTAATCGCAAGACACGCTTATAAATATGGCTTGGGTTTGCCGGAAGAAAGCGCAATAATCGCGTTACGCAGAATTCCGTGGCAGGTCGCCCGTCATTTATGTTTGTATATTTTTTCCGTTGCTGATGATGGAGAAGTAACGGAATATTCGCCCAAGGACTTTAAAAAACATTGAAAATCAATATAACTCACTTAATTGAATATTTCGATTTAAAAACCACTACAGATTATGGGGATACGACTGCCACGATTTCTGTTGTCGGCGAGGATTTATGCGCCGGTATCTTTAGCCATTATTGCCAAGCCCAACGAGAATCAAATGCAGAAATACTGGATCCAAACAAATGGATACCAACAACACTTAAAAAGATAGGAAGGCGGTTGGACAGGTGGATTTTGGAAACCAAAAACAAGGATAGTATTTTGTACCAAACGGAGATAAAAAACTGGTGCTCCCGCGCAATTGGAGGTGTGGAAATTCCACTAGATATTGACGCCGAGAAACTTAACAGACTTGCTGAAGTTAACTGGAAACATCATCTGGCTGAACTGGAAGCACCTGTACCAAACGGCTTGAACAAAGTGCTTGTGGACATGGTAAGCGATAAAAATTTGGGGCTAAGTGAGGTGTACAAAAAAGAGCCGTTATTACTTTTATGGCATGTTGCAAAACCGATTGGTAAAAACGGTTGCTTTTTTGATTACCAACTGCCAATAAAATATTTTGGTTATGATCATGTTGTGGTGTTTTCATGTTCGTTATATCTTAGGCAATTGCTCGCTAGCGGTGTGACCCAAATCTCCGTCGACCTGCCAAATGTCAAAAGACGGCTACAACAGTTAAATCAACTGTTTCCAAATGTCGTCCAACCCCAATAAGTCCAAAACCTGCTAAAATACCGCCATGGAAGAGCAAGTGTACAAACTAAGCCCGTCGGATTTTGCCTATCTCTACGAGGAATGTAAATGTTGCTACTATCTTAAAGTCAAACAGGGCATCCAGCGTCCGCAAATGCCCTTCCCAGGCGTCTTTTCTGCGCTAAACACGCGTCTCCAGGGCACTTTGGTGGGTCACCAGTTAAGCAGTCTGGCGCCAACGCTCCCCCAAGGCATAGTAGAAAGTCAGGAAGGTTTTGTGCAGTCCCTGCCGGTAGAAGACACTAATGTATATATTAAGGGCAAATACGACTTACTGGTGAAACAGCCGGACGGCAGTTATTTAATTGTAGACTTTAAAATCAGCGACCCTACCGAGGAGAAAATTGCCAAGTACCAAACGCAATTACAGGCTTATTATTACGCGTTTACCCATCCGGCCGTGGGCGAGGCTAAAGATATTACGCGACTGGGCTTGATTGTGATGTATCCGGACAAGGTTAAATTTGTGGACGGCGAGGCTGTGCTTACTTTTCCGCCAAAGTGGCTGGAGGTGCAAAACGATCAACCGGCGTTTGTGGACTTTATCAAGGGGATTCAAGCTTTGCTGGACGGGCCGGTTCCGCCGGAGAACCCAACTTGCGGGTGGTGCGGGTACAGGCATTTGGGGGAGAAACTGGCAGGTTTGGCTAATTAGATGACTTCATAATTTGTGTTGTATCACGCAATAATCGCGCAGAATATCGCGCAAGGACTTTTGTTGTCACAACTGGGTAAAAACTACTTTTTGACTATGTAGACGGTGTTTGGACCGGAGCCTTTTTTAACCAAAATCTTTGCGTCTTCTAGTCTTTTTAGCTTATCTTGAGCAGTGCGTTTTGGCACAGTTAATATGTCCACCACATCTTCGCTAGTTATCTGTCCCATGGTTATTACAAAGTCCACAATTTGAATTTCGTCTTTGTCCAGCACATTTCTGGTTGACCCCACATTACCAGCCACAGATAAATTTAGCACCTGATCTTTTACTCTTTTTGCTTCGTCCAAAAAACCGCCCACAAAATACTCCAACCAATTAGTTAAATCAGCGTCTTGTCTAGCTTTATATGTGACACCTGTTTGCAATGCCTCGTAATACGCTTTTCGGTTGCGGTTATAATAGTCCTCCAAAACTAAAATCTTTTTAAAATCCCAACCCGACAAATATAATTGCAGTAAAGTTAACAGTCTGCCGGTTCTGCCATTTCCATCCGTAAACGGATGAATAGTCTCAAACTGATAATGAAACAGCCCGGCTTTAAGGACGGGGTGAATCTCTCCGCTACCGTTTAACCAAGTTACAAGCTCTGTAACCTTTTCCGGCACATCGGCTGACTTTGGCGGAGTGTAGGCAATTTCTTCTTCCCCCGTCGGCAAAATATTGACTATGTAAACTTGCCCGGGTCTAAACACGCCGGATTTTTCTTTGTCGACCAAGCCTGATATTACTGTCTTATGAAGTCGTAAAATAATTTCTGTGGTTATAGCCACTTCCCCACCAGCTAGTAAGTCCACTTCACGCAGAGCCTGCAAATAGTTTTTTACTTCCAATATTTGCCTTTTTTCCGCGGGTATATCTTTGCCTTCTGCTACCTGTGCAACCTGATGTTCTTTTAGAGTATTGCCCTCAATAGAGGTTGAGCTGTGCGCCATTTTTACCACTGCCGCGCGCCTTAAAAACATTTCCCTTTGCGGTAACAAGGTGGACTTGGCAACCAATGCCTTTATTTCCGCAATTTCTGTAAGCTGAGTGACGATTTTGTCGGTGATTTTGTATTTGGGATTAAACATACCTATATTGTATCACGCAAGAATCGCGCAGAATATCGCGCAAAGGTTTTTGTTGTCAGGACGGCATAATACTACTAAACTTAAGTCACACAGATCCTTAACACTTGACTTTTTTACGAGTGTCACTAAAATACAAAAAATGACAAAATCTTTTGTTACTTTATTAAAAGAAAAACCACGGGCCGGTGTATATATTGACGGCTCAAATATATTTTGTGGCGGTAGAGATGCGGGCTGGCAATTGGATTACTCAAAATTAAGGCAGTTTATCGAGAGAAAATATTCCATAGCCATTATGAGCTACTATAACAGCACAGGCTACGCCAGAGATGCCAAAGGTCATTACCTAAAAGATAAAGATGGTAACTACATACCTGATCCAAACACCGTTGCTTTTGAAAACTTTTTGAAGGGTAAGGGTGTTCGGGTTCAGGCTAAACCACTTAAGTTTATCCAAGGCGATGAAAGTAAGCCCTCAAATAAAATGGACGGTGATTTAATGATAGACGCTATTTTAGAACACTCTCAATGGGACGAACTTATTTTATTTTCTGGTGATTGTGATTTTGAAAAGCTAGTAAAACAAATAGCGTCCTATTCTAAAAAAGTTAGCGTTTTTAGCTTTTCTACTAGGCTTTCGCATGAATTAAAGTTATTAGCATTTTCGTCACCATATGTAACCTACACGGTATTGGACGGATTGAAACAGGTACTAAAGTATGACAACCTCCGGTGATTGTCAGGTCGGGATTTATATCTATTGACAGACTCTGTAAATAGGGATACAATGTCTTTGTTTACTTCACCCGGCGCAAGCCGGGGTCTTTGTTTCTAGGCTAGTTTTTTCTTTTCATACCCGTATTTTATATCAAGCGTTTGGATCATAATGTGAACCCAAGACTTCCCCAAAAACCCGTCCGCAAAAGTGTGCTACACTAAAACCATGAGACTTCAAAACAAAATCGCCATAGTAACAGGCGCGTCAAGCGGAATTGGGTTGGGAATTGCCAAGTTGTTTTTACAAGAAGGCGCAAAGGTAATTTTGTCGGACATTAATGAAGCAGACGGCGTAAAACTTGCGCAAAGTTTAGGTCAAAACGCGTCGTTTATAAAATGCGATGTTTCCAAGTCGACCGAAGTCCACCAACTAGTCAGTACGACTTTAGAAAAATACGGCAAGCTGGACATTATGGTAAACAACGCAGGCATTGGCGCGCTTGGCGGAATTTTGGACTGCACAGACGAAGATTGGGTAAAAGTCATTAACATTAACCTTTCCGGTGTGTTTTACGGCACCAAGGCAGCCTCAAACGCCATGAAGGCTACCCAAACCAAGGGCTCCATTATAAATATGACTTCCATTTTGGGCATTGTAGGACTTGGCGGAACGGTTGCTTATAGCGCGGCAAAAGGCGGGGTTTCTAATTTAACCAGAGCTTCCGCCATAGATTTGGCACCACTAGGAATCCGGGTAAACGCTATTGCGCCGGGTTTTATAGAAACTAACATGACTAAAGGCGTTTTAGGTGATCCTAATTTTACGGCAATGATTAAGGCAAACACTCCACTTGGGTATGTAGGTCAGGTTGACGACATTGCAAACGCGGCTTTGTATTTGGCATCGGATGAGGCTAAATATACAACGGGCATTATACTGCCGGTTGACGGTGGCTGGACTTGTAGGTAATTGATTCGGAGCTGGCTCGGACTCTGTCGCCCAAAAATGCCGTTTGACAAAGTCAAATTAAAGTCTAAAGTTAAAGTATGAACAAATTGCGGGGTAATAAAAAATTTAGGCTCATTCTAATTGGTGTACTTATTTTACTTGTCGCCTACATGCTGTATTCTATTTGGTAAGACGACTTTGGAGGCACTTAACTATGGCACTACCAAAAATTCCAAAATTTAAACCTTTAGCGGACGCTCCGGAAGGCAAGAAGAAAATTGTTAAGCCTGTGTTAATGGGCGTTTTGGCTTTACTTTTGGGAGCTTTTGGACTGGAAGCCAGCAATAACGACTGGGATTTAGGCAAGCTACTTTCCGGTTCGACTATGGAAGAGGCAAAAGTAATGCGCGACAAAGAGGGTAATGTAGTAACCTCCGGCGGAAAGTACACTAATGAATATAATTGTGACGACTTTGAGACCGGAGCGCAGGCTCAAAAGTTCTTTGTAAATGCTGGCGGACCTAATAAAGATGTTAACCGGCTTGACGGCGACAACGATGGCGAAGCCTGCGAGTCCTTGCCGAGAGGTGAGTAAACCTTGACTGGAAGCTTAAAATCGCCAATTTGGTAAAATACCTTATGAAGTTAATCATCACCGCTGGAGGACAAGGCACAAAACTCTGGCCATTAAGTAGGGAAAATGCTCCAAAACAATTTCAACCGATTCTAAAAGGTGGCGTCACTCCTTTCCAGTACACAGTCGACACCTTATTAAAAGCGAATTCTGTTGAAAATGTTTTTGTTTCGACCAAAAAAAGTTATGTGGAATTCGGCTTAAACCAGTGTCCGCAAATCCCATTAAGCCAGTACATTATTGAACCAGACTTTAAAAAAGGTCGCGGACCCGGAGAAGGTTATGTATTTGTAACACTACTCGATAGATTTCCCGATCAACCTTTTATGTTAATTCAAGTCGACGACATTCGTCAGCCGGAAACTTCGTTTTTAGAAACGATCACGGAAGCCCAAAAAGTCGTCCAGAAGGAAAAATTGTTTATTACGGGTGGCATTAAAGCTACCTACCCGGTGTTGGGGGTGGATTATTTACAGCTAGGAGAAAGGGTTGGCACCAACGATAAACTGGAATTTTATAAAGTCACAAAATTTGTAAACCGTCTCAAGGACTATCAAAAGACCAAGGATTTGATAAGTAACTACCATGTGGTCATTCATTGCAACCACATGTGCTGGTATCCAGAACTAATCATGAAGGAATACCAAACCTACGCACCAGACTGGTATGACGCTTTGATGAAAATTAAAGAATCGTTTGGGATGCCGGAAGAAGAGAAGATAACAACCGAAATTTACCAAAATATGCGCGAGGGTACAACCGAAGAAGTTACAAAACACTCGATAGAAAACGGTTGTGCAATATTATTGCCGTTCAAGTGGCTGGATTTGGGGACATGGGATTCGATTTACGAAATATTTGGTGAAGAAGGAAGAAACTATATAGACGGCGAGGGTATGGCGTTGGAAGGAACCGGAAATATTATCAAGAACGACTCAAAAAATAAGCTTGTAGCAACCTATGGGGTCTCCGACCTTGCAGTAATTGACACCCAGGATGCTTTGCTTGTAATGCCTAGGGACAAAGCTGAAAAAATCAAGGATATTCTTGAGGAATTAAAGGCAACAGGACGAAATAAATATCTTTAGTCTACCCCGTATTTAGATATTAACTGGATGTCATCTAAATAGAGATAAAATTCTTGCAACTAGTATTTTGTTTAAGCAAAAGAATAAAGTATGCCCCAAAGGGCAGGTATTTAAACGAACTAATAGTCGTATTTCGCCAATTTAGGCTTGTAGTAACAACTAATACTATATGAAAAATACCCGTCAGTTCACTTGATAAAATACGCGAACTATTTCCGTCCTGTAATAACAACATAACCCCCATAACATTAAAAAATAAGTGAACTATGTTGGGAGCATAGTTTTAAAGCTGTCAATATAACTTAAAAACGCTGACACATAAATACATACTCAAACACCCAAACAAACATCTAAATACCAAAACACCCAAGACAAACAAAAACTTAAATAAATACACATCCGAGCATATTTAAGCACCCAGACACCAAAACATTCCATTATTACCAATATTAGACGATAATACCCAAGGAATCCAAAGTCACCGCTGTGACTGTAATTACAGCCACCGTAGCCTGTGATATTTGCGAACTAGGGTAGTTCACTAATTATTTTAGAAAACTAGGTATTTGCTTTAACAACAGCTTAAAAATAGTTCGCAAATAAATATAACTGAACAATGTCACAAATGTCATACAGTTAACGCCGTAGTAAAAGCCTTAAATCTATAAAAAGCAGGTTGTTGTTCGTTTAAATATACGGTCTATGGCCTAATAAAAAAAGAACTTACGGTGACAGACAATACTATCTATTGCGACCCCGCTTTCCAAATCGTCAAACATGATAAAATAGGCTAAATTTGCTAATTGTGTCGAACAAAACTACAAAGGAGGTGACTTTATGAAGGATGTTAAAAATACCCTAGGAGGGTTTATGGACTTTATTCGCGAACAGGGCGTGGTGGGCTTGGCAGTGGCGTTTATTTTAGGTGGGGCAATCTCTAAAGTAGTGACCGCATTGGTAACCGACTTAATCAATCCAATTTTAGGTCTTATTTTAGGCGCGGCAGGAAATCTAAAGGAAATGTCGCTTAAAGTTGGTCCGGCAACATTTATGTGGGGCGACTTTGTCAACACATTGATTGATTTTGTGGTAATAGCTATGGTAGTTTATTTTGGTATTAAAAAACTTGGACTTGATAAGCTGGATAAGAAAAAAGCATAAGTTTTGGCTACTGGACTGTAAGATCTGCCCGACAAGGAGGGGTCGCATAGAGGCCTATTGCACAGACCTGGAAAGTCTGCGGGGAGAAATCCCCTCGGGGGTTCGAATCCCCCTCCCTCCGCCATGCTAATTTATAACTATGGAAACAATAATAAATGTAATAGGTTTGTTCGGCTTACTAGCTGGATTTGTGATAGGACTTGGGGCAGTTACGGTTATTGATCTGCACGGGTTCTTGGGCAGAAAATCCCCATACTGGACAGAAGCCACCACCCGAACCCATAAAGTCACCAAACCGCTCATTTGGCTGGGCTTGGCTCTGATTATTATTGGTGGAAGCATCTATTACAGAAGCTGGGGGCTTGCTTTCCCCGTCACCCTGCACCTGCTTACTCTGCCGATTGCTCTAGGCGTGGGATATTTTTTGTCCTTTAAGGTTAGTCCGTTTTTATTAGAACGGGAGCGACAAGGAAAATCCGCCGATCTTTTGCCTGAAAGTTGGCAAACTAAAATTACCATTGCATTTATACTTTCCTTTTGTTGCTGGTGGGGAAATCTGCTTTTGGTGGTTTGGGGACTTGTAAGCAAATTACAGTAGCTTCGCAAACGAAGTGCAACATAGTATGAAGCCCGTCAAAATAACCGTAAACGACAAGATGCAAGAAAACTATATTTACTTTTTGACGGAACCGACCGGAAAAAACTTTGATCCCCGGTTTAAGCCACAACTCACTCCCAAGCAAATGTTGGAACTTGGGGTTTTTGGCGGTAAATACCTAACCGATTGTCAAAAAGAATTTCCCAAGGAGTGGTTTACAAACGCCAAACTCTCACCGGAAAAATCCAATCCCAAACTAAACTTTTTTGGCGTCTCTGCCAGTCAACCATTAAAAATTTGGCGACAAAAGGGCTGGATTTACGCGGAAGACCCGCGCGGATGGTTCCAATGGTACTGCAGATACTACATGGGCAGACGGATTTTTGACGAAGACGAACGCCAAATAAAGCGCTGGCTGGCTATAAAACGCCACATCACCCAAATCCAAAAAAACTGTCAACCAAAAGATTTAACCTGCAGAAAACGCCAACGCCAGGCTTTGCTACATTGGGCTTACGACAGCAGAAAAATCTGATACAATGTCAGTATAAATTTGACTTTATTAAAGTCACAAAGGAGGCAACATGACAGGATACTGCGCAGATATTGAGAAGCTAACTCTAGCTAATACTTATTTTAGACAGGTGCTATTTACCGCCCCGCACAGTCAGTTGGTATTAATGGCGTTACAACCGGGTGAGGAAATTGGCGCGGAGGTTCACATGGACCACGACCAGTTTTTTAGGTTTGAAGAAGGCTCTGGTCAGGTAATTATTGACGGGGTTACGCACGAGGTTTCCGATGGTTTTGCGGTGGTTGTTCCCGCTGGAGCTAACCACAATGTTATTAACACCGGCAGTGAAGTTATGAAACTTTACACCATTTATAGCCCAGCCGAGCATAAAGACGGAACGGTGCATAAAACCAAAGCGGAAGCAGAAGCGTCGCATCATTAAATAACCGGTATGCTAAAAAGCTACAACAAGTCGCTTGCCTACACTTATTCGGTGGGGGTTTATCCTTCGTTGGAGTTGTTGCAAAATCGCCCAAAAGATGTGGTTAAAGTGGTTGTTGACGCTAGGGGCAAAGAAAATACCGGGTTACAAAAAATCCTGAATCTGTGCGACAAGTTGGGAGTTACTACAGAAGTAAGTCCTGCGACCGTCCAAAAAATTGCTAAAAGTGAAAACGCGTACTGTCTTGGTGTGGTTAACAAGTATCTGTGCGACTTGGAACAAGGGGAAAATCACTTGGTTTTGGTTAATCCGTCCGACATGGGAAACCTAGGAACAATTATTCGCACCGCACTGGCGTTTGATGTAGTCAACCTGGCAATTATTAAACCTGCATGCGACATTTTTGACCCAAAAGTTATAAGAGCCTCCATGGGTGCGTTGTTTAAGATCCGGTTTGCTTACTTTGACACTTTTGCCGATTATGTAGATTCGCAAAACCGCTCTGAAAATAACCTTTATACCTTTAGAACCAACGGGGATGTGGAACTTGCAGACTGTGGGTTTAAACAACCATTTTCTCTGATCTTTGGCAATGAAGGATCGGGCCTGCCGGAGGAATTTGAATCTATCGGGGATGGTGTTAAAATTCCCCAGTCCAACAGTGTGGACAGCTTAAATTTGTCTGTGGCAGTGGGCATTGTATTACAACATGCGCATATGCAGAAAGGTTAGGATGGCACATCAGGATGTAGAAATAGAAATTAAATTCTGCCTTACAAAAACCTTAGCGTCTAAATTAGAGAAAAAGCTCAATAAAGTCGCTAATTTTCTTGGCAACAACCATCAAATTGACCGATACTTTAACGCACCCCACCGAGATTTTTTGAAACCGGCACACCCGGTGGAATATTTACGCCTCCGCGAGAGTAACGGTTCAGGTAGTATAAATTATAAGTATTGGTATAAGGACGATGAAGAAGCTTTCACCCACTGCGACGAGTACGAATCGGAAATTTCTAACACCTCTGCACTTAAGAAAATCCTAACTAAATTGGATTTTAAGGAATATTTGACTGTGGACAAGATTAGAAAGTCGTACAACATAAACGGGGGTTTTGAGGTAGACTTGGACCAAGTTAAAGGATTGGGTTATTTTGTAGAGATAGAAACTTTGCGCGACTTTGGAAGTGTGGAAAAAGCCCGCGCGGAAATTATGGCTTTAGCCAAAACTCTAAACATCAATACCACCAAGGTCGAAAAGTTTGGTTATGTATTTGCCCTAATGCAAAAGAGGAAGTAGACTAATCGCTAGACTGATTTTAGACTAATCGACCGCCTATGCAGGCTTCTATTAAGCCACAAAACAATGGATGGGGTGCGAGTGGCCGAGACTTATACTCCGGGTGAAATTGCACACCCACAAAAAACGGATGGCTGGAGGCTGGTAATTCTACGGCTTCGGCTAATTTACCATCGGGTGAGGTGCCACTAAAAACAAGTCCAGCGTCTGCTAATTGCTGTTTATACTCATTGTTGACTTCGTACCTATGACGATGGCGTTCGTTAATAATCTCATCCGTAATCTGCTCCGGCGCATACTTTTTATAACTCTTCTCGACAACCGAATCAACTGATAATTTACATGGCCAAGAACCAAGTCTAATAGTCCCGCCGTAGTTCTTTTCTTTAAGATACTTCTCTTGCTCGGGCATAATGTAAATTATCGGATCCGGAGCTGTGGGATCCGCCTCCAAAGTGTTAGCGTTTTTTAGTCCTAAAACATTCCGCGCGTATTCTATAACGGCCATCTGCATACCAAAGCATAAACCTAAAAACGGGATTTTCTCTTTCCGGGCAAATTCTACCGCCTTAATTTTCCCCTCCACCCCGCGACTTCCCCACCCCTGTGGAATAATTATCCCGTGATACTCGGTTTTAATAAGTTTTTCCAAATCGGCGCGTTTTGCTTCGTCCTCAAAATCCTCAATATTAAACCACTGAATGACCGGTTTAACACCCAAATTCCAACACGCGTGCTTAACCGCCTCTACCACGCAAACATACGAGTCCTCTAAAACATAATCACCGGAAGCAAAATATTTGCCGGCAATTGCCACTTTAATTTCTTTGCCGTTTTTTTGGGTCGACTCTAGATTCTGTGCAAACTTTTCCCAGTCGTCCAACTTTAGCGAACGCGTCTGAAGTCCTAACCTTTGTTGCAGTTTGACATGAAGATTTTGATCCCGCAAAACCAACGGCACTTTATAAACGCTATCCATGTCCGGCGCGGAAATTATGTTTTCCTCCTTAACGCCCGTATTAAAGGACATTGTCTTCCTGCGTTTGTCGTCAATACCAATTTCACTCCTGCACACCACAAAATCCGGGTGAATACCCAGTTTGTAAAGCTCATAGATAGAGGCTTGGGCGGGCTTACTCTTCATTTCCCCCAAAAAACTTGGTACCGGCAAATACACCACATGCACCAGCGTAGTGTCCTCCGGACATTGATGCATCAGTCGCCTAATTGCCTCGTAAAACATGACATTTTGATATTCACCCACCGTCCCCCCAACCTCAATTATTACAACTTCCTGATCCTCGCCTACCTCGTAAATGCGCCTAATAATTTCTTCCGGAATATGAATGTGACCCTCCACGCACTTGCCTTTATAATCCAAAGCACGCTCCCGTTTAATCACGGTATCGTAAATCTGTCCCATGGTTAAATAATTTAACTTTCCAAACAAACTTTGGTTTAAAAATCTTTCGTAATGTCCTAAATCCTCGTCCGTCTCCATACCGTCATCCGTAACAAAAACCTCCCCATGCTCCAACGGATTCATAGTTCCCGCGTCCAAATTTAAATACATGTCCGACTTTAATGGGGCAACTTTATAACCGCAGGATTTAAACAAAAGAGAAAGGGATGCAGTGGTGATGCCTTTACCAAGTCCAGAAATAACTCCACCCGAAACAAAAATGTATTTTGTGTGTGCCATAGATTAAGGGTCATTTTGACACACCCACCAGAGCAAAAGCAATAGCAAAATTTTAATACGACAATAATTGCAATAAAGCCAAAAAACTGCTATATAGAGGGTGTGACGGAAATAGAAGAAATTAAACAAAAGCTGGACATTGTGGATGTGGTTGGACAATATGTCCAGCTAAAAAAGTCCGGCAAGAACTACAAAGGGTTATGCCCTTTTCATGGAGAAAAAACTCCATCCTTTATGGTCAACCAGGAACTGCAGATTTTTAAATGTTTTGGATGTTTCCCAAAGGATAGCCTTATTCAAACCCCCAAAGGTTACCAGCAAATAGACACTGTAAAAATCGGGGATACTGTTATAAGTGGGTCCGGCAAAGAAAGAAAAGTAAATTATGTTTACAAGCGATATTACAAGGGAACCTTAGTCACGATAAAAAGTAGAATGCTCGGCAACACGGTCAGTCTAACAGAAGATCATAATATATTTACTATTGGGCAAGGATATTCTAAATCCTATAAGAACCTTTCTCGAAGATTAAAAAAGTATGCAAAATACCCAGAAGAAAAAAGAAACAAATTAGTAGAAAAATATTTTCCTGTTAGAAAAATATCGGCTGGCGATATTATTAAACACCAAAGTGTGCTCTACCCTATAATTCAAACTCCCGAAACCGATGCCCTAACCGTTGACTTAGAAAAGTACTACACAAAGATTTTACCTAAAACAGGTACTAAACCTAGGAAAATAAACTTGGTCGTACCCTTAGATAAAGACTTTCTGGAATTAGTCGGCTGGTATTTGGCAGAAGGAAGCTCGCACAGAGCTTACATAAGGTTCAGCCTTGGATCAAATGAATATAGGTCAACATACAGGATAGTAGCTATAGTCAAGAAATTATTCAGACTAAAAGCCTCCATACACAAAAGAAGGCTTGGAGAAAAAACAGGAACAGAGATCACGGTGTGCCATTCTCAACTTGCTAATATTTTTGAAAATCTTTTTGGGAAAGGTGCGCAAAACAAACACATACCTTATGATTTCACACTGTTACCCGACAAAAAGATTAAATACCTCATCGATGCTTATTGGAAAGGAGACGGGTACTACATTAATAAAAGCGCTCAATCCCCTCACCCGGCTAAAGCCATTACGACTATCTCTAATAATTTAGCATTACAGGTACGCAACATCCTTTTAAGACTTGGATATTTTCCTTGTGAATCTATCTATCCTGCACACTCGAGTACAAACGGAGTTAATCACAGAGAAAGCTATACTATAAAGTGGTATCAAGACAAAAAGTGTCAGAGATACAATCTAAAATATGCGGATTGTCAAGCAAACAGTGAATATTGGGTAATTCCAGTAGATCGAATTACAAAAATGAATTTTGAGGGATTCGTTTACAACCTGAATGTCGACGGTGATCATTCGTATTTAACCCCAAGTTTTGCAGTAGCTAACTGCGGAGAGGGCGGGGATATATTTTCATTCGTAAGTAAGATGGAGGGATACGACTTTAGAGAGGCTCTAGGAACACTGGCGGAGCGCGCAGGTGTAAAGTTAAAAGAGTTTTCCCGTAACGAGAACCCCGAGGGAAACAAGTCCATCCTGTTTGAGATCAACGAAGTCGCAAAAAAATTCTACCATTACATTCTAACAAAACATCCGGCGGGAAAAGTTGGACTGGAATATCTGCTAGACAAAAGAAAACTGTCGCAAAAAACTATTGACGACTGGGAACTGGGTTTTGCTCCAAATACCTGGTCGTCCTTATTTGACTTCTTAACTAAACGCGGTTATCAGGAAAAGGACCTGTTAAGGGCAGGCGTTGTTGTACCGGACAAATTTGAAAAAAAGTCCAACGACAAATTTAGAGGCAGAATTATATTTCCCTTAACGGGAATCGACGGAAAAGTGCAGGGTTTTGGTGGCAGAACCATTTTTGACCGCGAACCAAAGTATTTAAATACCCAAGAAACCTCCATTTTTCACAAGGAAAGCTTTTTATACGGCCTAAATAAAACCAGAATGGAAATAAAAACTAAAGGCGCGGTTGTTGTAGAGGGTTACATGGACGCCATTAGCGCCTACCAAGCAGGCATTAATAATGTTGTTGCTACCTGCGGAACCGCTCTCACCATGCCCCATTTAAAAATCCTTTCACGCTACACTAAAGATTTAACTTTTTGTTTTGACTCTGACAACGCCGGCGTAAATGCTACTTTAAGAGCAATAGAAATGTGCGCGACTTTAGATCTAAACCCCAAAGTCGCCATACTACCAAAAGATTGCAAAGATATTGACGATGTTGCCAAACTAGGCGCGGATAAAGTAACCCAAATGATTTCTACCGCCCTCCCCGCCTACGATTTTGTTATTAAAACCGTGGAAGCCCGTCACGACGCGACATCACCTATTGGCAAAAAGAAAATTATGGAAGAAGTTTGCTACTTTTTGGCTAAGTCGCCTAACTTTGTCACCAAAGAGCATTACGCGCAGGTGCTAGGTGAAAAGCTACATGTCAGCGCGGAGTCGGTTATTAAATATCTATCCGACAAAAATTCAGCCGATTTGCAAGACCGTTTTGAAGCCTCCGTAAATTTAAATAACGCAAAATCCCCGCAAGATTATCTTTTGGCTCTCATATTGTCGCAAAATGCTCTTGACAAACACAAAGAAATATTGCAAAATCTCAAGCCATACGACCTTGGAGATGAAAAATCGACAAGCATGTACCAAAAATTGCTGGACTTTTTGGAGAAACCTGGCGATTTAAAGGTAAAAAGCTTTGTAGATACGCTACTTCAGGACGACTTAGTAAAGGCGCGGGAGTTAAGTTTGTGGGATGTAGGCGCGGTTGCGCAGAACGAAGTTGAATTTACTAAAGAGTTGCAGGAAACTGTCAGGCGCATTTTAAAGGAGTCGACCAAAAGAAAAATGGCGCAGTTAACTTATAAAATAAAGGACGCGGAAAAAGCTGGGGATACAAATAAGGTTGACGAGTTGATGCAGGAATTTAAAAAATTGTCGGAAAGTTTGTAAGGCACTATGTCTAAAAAACCGGAAAAAGATCCCAAACTTTGGGAGCAAAATTTAAAAAAACTTGTCCTTAAGGGTAAAAAACAGGGCTTTTTAAACCAAGCCGATATTTTGGAAGCTTTTCCTAACGCGGAAGATAATATTGAGGAACTGGATTCCCTTTACGAGAAACTCATAGAAGAAGGCGTGGCGGTTTTTGATGCGGCCGCGGAAAAAGAGGCAGAGGCGGAGGAAATTGACCTTTCTAAAATTAAACTAGACAAAACGGTTTCTGCCGATCCTATAAGAATGTATTTGCGTGAAATCGGTAAAGTAAATTTGCTGACAGGTCCGGAAGAAGTAGACTTGGCCAAAAAATCGGCGGCGGGCGACAAAAAAGCCAAACACAGATTAACCCAAGCCAATTTGCGACTTGTAGTTTCTATTGCTAAACGTCACATGGGTCGCGGGCTGTCCTTTTTGGACTTAATTCAGGAAGGCAATATTGGACTCATGCGGGCGGTAGAAAAGTTTGACTGGAAGAGAGGCTTTAAATTTAGCACTTATGCCACTTGGTGGATTCGTCAAGCTATAACCCGCGCTATTGCCGACCAAGCTCGTACTATCCGCATCCCCGTCCACATGATAGAAACCATGAACAAGTTTAAGCGTGTGGAAAGAAAACTTGAGCAGGAATTTGAGCGAACGCCTACTTCGGAAGAAATTGCCAAGGAAATGGGTATAGAACCGGAAAAAGCTAAGGAGATTGTAAAAATTTCACAAGATACAACCTCTATTGAAACTCCCGTAGGCAAAGAAGAGGACAGTAGGCTAAAAGAATTTATTCCAGACGAAGCATCGTTGTCGCCATTTGAATTTGCCAGTCATGAACTTTTAAAAGGACAGCTGGAAGAAGTGTTGGAAACCTTAAATCCACGCGAACGCAAAGTTCTGGAATTAAGATTTGGACTAAAAGACGGCAGAACTCGCACGCTGGAAGAAGTGGGCAAAGACTTTGGCGTTACCCGTGAAAGAATCCGCCAAATAGAGGCCAAGGCTCTTAGAAAACTGCGCCACCCAACTCGTAGCAAGCGCTTAAGAGATTACTTATAGTACCTATTGTAGTAAATATTTCTTATAAAGCTCCACCCCGGGCTGATCGTAAGGGTTTACGCCCATCAGCCCACCCAACAAAACGGTTTCAATTATTTTTGACTGCATAAAGTCGCCCAGATCATGAGCTAAAATATCGGAACTGCCGGATTCTAAAACCACATGGGTATACGGCAGGTCCACATCGTCGTATGCTTTTTTAGCCGCCTCCAAAATAAACAGGTTGCCTTTGTCTGTGTCGGAAAGAGAGATAAAGGTAGTGAACTTGTTGCGTTTCCCCTGCAGATACAGCTGACCAATGGAATGCAAGTCCCTTGAACCAACAGAAGTCATCGGTGTAATGCCCCCACCTGACTTGCCTAAACTTTCCGCCGTAATAGAACACATCCACTCCGCCAAACTTTTTAACCGGTCGTCAAAGGCAAAATAAACATCGCTATCCCAACCGTCGTTATACAATTTAAACCTCGTGACGGAATTTTTCTCCACCTCGTCAACTAAATTTGCCCGACTCTTTGCCCCGTCCACAAATTTGTCAACAGCCACCCCCGCAAGCCCTAACGGAATTACCCCCACCGCGCTAAAAACGGAAAACCGCCCGCTAACAATTGCCGGCATGGGAAAAAGCTTTGCGCCCAACTTTTCCCCCCACTGCCAGGTGTGGTTGCCCTCTACGGAAACTACATAAGTGTTATCGCCCCGCACCATTCCACGATATTTGTCTTGGGTAATAAGCGACAAATTTTTAAGCGTCTCAAAAGTCCTGCCGGATTTGCAAATTACCACAAAGGCTAGTTCGCTGTAATCGGGCGACTTGGCAAGCTGGGACATTAGCTGATCGACATATTTTTTGTCCACATTTTCTAAAATGTGCAGTTTAGGAAATCGCTCGGGCGTTATCTCATCAAAATGCCCAAAAATTGCGTCGTACACCGCTTTAGGCGCCAAACTAGACCCACCGATTCCAAGCAAAACCACATGTTTAACGCCCGCAGGAAACTTTACCTCCGGCGCATAAATAGAGGACGACAGATACAAAAAATCCTCGTAATTTTTAAATTCCCCATCCGCTTTCTTGCGCAAGTCCGACCACAACTGACCTACCCGCACGGAGGTCTCCTCATCTGTCTTTTGATTTTTAATAAACTCGCCGTACTGTACTTTCATAGATCGCTTTTATTTTAATTCAAAGGTCACCGTTAAACTTGTAGACACACTGGACGACCCGGGTTCCATTCCTCCGCCACCTCCACCCATGCCGGTGTCACGCAAAGGATAGATTGGGCTATAATCGGAACCTTCCACCACTGTCAAAACTTTACCAACTTTTAAACCCATTCCGCCCGCCAACGACTGCGCCTTAGCTTTGGCGCTGTCAAAAGCTTGCTTTAATAACGCTGCCTTTTCCGGCTCACCCTCGGCTAGGGCGTAGTTTGGTCCCCAAATGTTAGAGGTGTCCGCCTTAGCAAGTAAATCCGTTAAATCGGTGGACTTTGAGATGTCGCGCAAAATTATGTCAACCGAAATACTTGCATTCCAGTCACCGTCCCTATATTTTTGCACGCCGTCCTCCCAGTAAGGCGCTTGGTCACGGTAAATATTTAAACTTTGAGTTTTAAGATCTTTGTCCGCAATACCAAAGGCTTTTAAATCCGTAACAAGTTTTTGGGACTTTTGGTTGACTTCTGACACGGCTGTGGCTTTGTCGGCGTTTTTGCTACTTACCGTGGCGTTAAAACTTGCCAACTGATTGGTATCCTGCCGATTAGCCGACCCGGTAACAGTAATGGATCTTTTTGCAAACATGGACGAAACGCCCATCCCCACCTTATCCGCCACCGTTAAAAAGGCCCAAGTGAAAAATAAAAATCCTATTACGCCTATAAATAATGGCGTTTTATTTTGTACGCAACAAGCACTACCAACATTTTGACTTTTTTCTTCCATAGTTACCTCCTTTTGTCGTAACGGCGCTTACCTAACTTTAACTACTACGCTTTTAGCAATTTTGTCGTGCCAGGTTTGTTTTTTGTCGTCCCACAGCATCCAAAAATAACCTAACAGCAAAACCAAGCAGGAAATGAACTTACCAACCACTTCCCGTAAAATAGCGGACACTACATCCAAGTTTTGACCGGTTTCTATATTTTGCACTCTAAGACCTAAAGCCTGCTTGCCTAATGTAGCACCCTTTTGAGATGTCATAATAACATAGTAGGAAATACCTACGAACATACCCAACAAACTACCGGCCCCACTCGCACTCTCGGATGCACCAAAAACACCCAAAGTAAAACCAAGAATAAGCGCTAGAATCCCACCAATTACATTGACTAAGATACCGTCTATTAAAGTCGCTAAAAATCTTTGCCAAAAGCCCGCATAAACCAGCCCGTTTACAACTTGTTCAACTTGAGCTGGTGCCGAATTTATCGGTGCAGTAGAAGCTGGAGTTTGGGTTTCATAAGGATTTCCGCCTGTATAATTTTTACCAGTATTTTGAGTTAAATCGTCCATAAAAAATCACCTCCCAGCACAAATATCGTACATTTTCCTATTGATAAAATCAACCGACGCGTGTAAGATATGGCAATGTGGAAATTAATCGATTTTTATGCAGACTGGTGCGGTCCGTGCCAAGCCATGAAACCCGCGTTAGAAAAGTTTGAAACCGAGTATGCGGGAAAGGTGGAAGTTAAGCGCGTGGATGTGGACAAAGACCAAGCACTTGCTATGCAAAATAACGTCATGGGTATTCCAACTTTTATTTTATATCAGGACGACAAGGAAATGGCGCGCCGTTCCGGTGCCATGCCGTATGAGATGTTTAAAAGTTGGGTGGACTCGATAGTTAAGTAATATTAAGGAGAGCAGGCGATGTCCATAAGAAGTTACTGCGAAGTGTAACTTCGTTGGACTCGACTGCTCGACGCAAACTAACTATGAAACTTGCCATTAACGGATTTGGACGAATAGGTCGACAGGCATACAAAATCGCTTTGGAAAAACCGGGCGTTGAGGTTGTTGCAATAAACGATATTGCGTCGCCCAAAATTTTAGCCCATTTATTAAAGTACGACTCCGCTTACGGCGTCTATCCAAAAGAAGTCAAACTGCAAGAGGACGACAAACTTACGGATGCAGAAGGTGACGAAACCACCGAAGAACACTTTTATAAGTCAACCGACAGTTTGCCAAAAACTACCTATTTGGTGGTAGACGGCAAAAAAACGCTAATGCTGGCGCAAAAAGATCCGGCGCTGTTGCCGTGGAAGGACTTAGGCGTGGATGTAGTTTTGGAGTGTAGTGGTAGGCTAACAAAAGATGGTGCGTCGCAGGTGCATATTACCGCTGGGGCAAAAAAAGTGGTGGTTTCCGCGCCGGTTTCCGGTGAGGGCGGAATTCAAACTTTTTTGCTGGGGGTTAACACGGGCGACTATAAAAGTCAACCTGTAATTTCTAACGCGTCGTGCACCACTAACTGCATTGCCCCGGTCATGAAGGTTATTAACAATAAGTTTGGGGTGGTTAAATCCTCCATGACTACTATTCACGCCGTAACGGCAGAACAAAATTTGGTGGACGGGGCGCCTCCAGGCTTGCATCCCGATTTACGCCGGGCAAGGTCCGCGGTAAATAACATGATTCCTACCACTACAGGTGCGGCAAAAGCGGTAGGTGAAGTTATCCCGCAGTTAAAAGGTATTTTTGACGGTTTGGCGGTGCGTGTACCTATTATTACCGGCTCGTTGTCCGACCTAACAATTTTAGTCGCCAAAAAAACTACTAAAGAAGAAGTGATTCAGGCTTTTGTGGACGCGGAAAAAAGCCCGCAGTATAAAGGCGTTTTGCAGACGACTTTTGAGCCCATTGTGTCCAGCGACATAATAGGCAACCCGCATTCCGCCATTGTAGATTTGTCTTTAACTAAAGTGATTGACGGTGATTTAGTAAAAGTTGTAGCCTGGTACGACAACGAATGGGGCTACTCTAATCGACTGGTAGAAACCGCGCTTATGGTTGGGGAGTAGACTGGTTTCTTATTCCTTCAACTCGGGCGTGTACTCTTCTTCTTATATATTCTGACACAACTGAAATACCGCTTCCCTCATCTATAAACCTATCGTAAAGAGCACGAACATTAGCTGGTTCCGGGTTTTCGGGCAAGGAGTTAATTGTTCTAATCGTGGCATAAACAAGACAAGCGTAATCAACAAGTTCCTGTTGTGAAAGTTCGTTAAGCTCTCTCCCATTTAAAAGCCTTGCCGGATAATTTACCACTTCACTTACGCCGGTTCGCAACTCGCCGATTTCTTCCAAGGTGTCGATGACCGAATTTCTTCTGTTAACCAAGTCTGCCTGTCCTTCATAAAACCTTGTTTCCTCTTGATCTGTGGGTCTTCTGCCCAACAAAGTATGTAATTGTACACTTGCCTGTTCCAGATAATCTACCACACCCACATCGTCTCGATTTTCCGGAAAACCAAGGTCTCCCTCGCCCCCCGTCCTTGTTAAAACATCTCTAATTCTTGGCACTAGCGCGTTTACTCTTGCATTAAAAATGTCTATTTGACCTGCTGGCGTTGGGTTACCTTCCGTGCGAATGTCGCGAATCCCCAAAGTCCTTACTCTTTCTAATACCGCTTTCGCCTCTATTGTGTCGTATCTTTGTCCAACATCCAAAACTTCTGTGCCACTAGTACCAGCTATAGTTGTAACTTGCTCGCCAGTTGGTCTTCTGGCTATACGACTTAGTGGGGAATTGTCGGACACTAACCTTGCATAAGCGTAGGAAGGCTCTAAAACAGCCCCCGGTCTAAAATCTCCAGAACGCAAATTAGCAATCGCGTTTTCGTAGGCATGCTCCAAAAGCAAACCATCTCTGCTCGGCGGACTTGCTGTCCGCATAAACGGTAAAAGAGCTTCTCTAACATTTTGCTCGTATGCTTCTTGCAACATTCGTTGTTCATCCCCATCCTCACCCTCACCCAGATTGGCAGAACCAACTCTTACTTGAATCTCGTATTCATAATCAATATTTGCCAAAAAATATAGTAAATCTCTTTCTGCTTCTGCCAATGAATCTGAATCCAAACCTCTGTTTGCCGTCAAACTTTGTAATTCCAAGACCCTGCCCGTCTGGTGAGCACCCTGTAAAATGAACAAGAATCTTCCAAAGATTTAAACTAAATATAAATTTAAAGGAGGTAATTTATGGTAAGAAAGGTGTACTCACTAGAGTTGAAAAAAGAGGTATTGGAAAAAATCAAATCTGGGTCAAGAGCTGTGGATCTTGCATCAAACTACGGCATCAGCGCCGGACAGATATATAAATGGGTTTCTAAGGAGGCGGATATAAATCCAAGCAGTGTGGAACTTGCAAAATTTGCGCGGGAAAACAAGGCGTTAAAGGAAATCGTTGCTGAGCTTACGCTTGAGGTTAAAAGATTTAAAAAAAATATGTATGGCAAATAACATGAAAGAGAAACTAGCAGTAAAAACCAAGGTTGTCAGTAAAACACAACTTGCCAAGGAATTAGGTATCTCCAGAGGGATGCTGTATTACGAGCATAAACGCCCACTCATCGATGCTGAGGTTAAAAATCAAATCGAGGCAATTCTTGCCACCAAAGGTAAACAAAGCTATGGGCATAAAAGGCTTGCTTTGGAACTAAAGCTAAATAAGAAGCGCGTGCTTAGAGTTATGAAAAAATATGGTATCAAGCCGTATAGGCGGAGGGGTAAAAAGCCTGTAAAGAAGGCTGATTTAGGAAAACCTGCAAGCATCCACGAAAACCTGATTAAGACAATCTGTCCAATAGCTCCTAGTGTGATTTGGGTATGCGACTTCACATATATAAAATACCAATATAGATTCATTTATCTCGCTACCATGATGGACTTGTTTACCAGAGAGGTTGTAGGGTACAACATCCTGCGATTCCATACATCAGACCTTGTCTGTGGTGCTGTGGAAGATGCGCTTAATTACACAAATGGTCAAATTCCACTGTTTATCCACTCGGATCAGGGTTCGGAATACAACTCGCAGAAGCATACGGCTATGGTGGAAAAACTTGGTATTGAGATTTCTATGAGCAAAAAAGCCTCTCCGTGGGAAAACGGTTATCAAGAATCGTTTTTCTCGCAATTTAAGTTGGATCTTGGGGATCCTAATAGATTTTCCGAATTAGGGGAATTAATAGAGGAAATCGAGCATGTGATCTACAGACATAATAATGTTAAAATGCACTCAGTGTTAAAGATGACGCCGATTGAATACAGGAAGTTGTGGGAGGAAAAAGCATTAAGTTTTAAAGGGAAGGTTTCCGTTCAATAAATTGGGTACTTGACACGTCATCGCCCTAAAAGCGTTCCAACGGTTTATATAGTCCAAAGCAACCGCGTTCATTTCTTGAGCCAAAAGTCTCTCAAAATCTGGCGCGTTTCCTGCTACGCCCCTTAATGTCAAACGACTTAATGCCAATTCCCTATATCTGGACTCACGGCAAAAGTTCATTTGGAATTCATTAAATTGCGCGCGGTATCTTTCCATTGCCTCATCAAGCTGTCCAGCTACAAATGTATCCGCCTCGGTTCCTGCCTCAAGTCCTGCAACTCTTTGTCTGGAAACTTCTTCCGCTAAAATAAAGTCGCGCTCCTGATCCACCCAGCTTTCTGGCGTCGCTCTATTTTCTCTAAGTTGCGGTCTAAACGCTCTGTGTCTGGTTTCGCTGTCGTGGACTGCGTATCTGGCATCTTTTTGCGCTAATTCTGCGTACGACGCTTGGGAGACTTTGGCAGCTTTAATCATTTCCCCGTAAGTTTCCCGGTCGACAACTAAAAAGCTGGGCTCGCCCCTATGATTTAATACCGGAATTCTAAAAGCCTGCGCATTGGGAACATCGGCCTGATTACCTAGCACTTCACCTACAACTTCCCCATTCATTTGCATGGCGTCGGCTGCTTCCAGCTGATCCATAAAATTAGCCACCGCATCCGCACTGTTTAGACTAACGCTCCAAACTGTTATGTCAACAACCCGCTCATAAAATTCCTTAGGATGACTTTCCCCCTCTTTTGCAGTAGCACCCCGATTCCACTCACCTTGCCAAACACCTGCCATAATGGCAATTTCTGTTGCTTGGACATTTTCCAACTTGTCGCGCGACTCGCCCGGTCTTTTTATGGGAGCTTTATGGTCGACATTTTTAATGTGATGTTTAAGCTGATGCGCCCGCTTGACGCCAAAAAACCCCGATTCTTCTTTACGACTGCCCAAAATACCGTTGATATAATCCTTACTTTCCATCGGGCGGGCTTGCGCTAAATTCTCACGCTGGGCAATTTGGGCTTCAATCTGTCCCTGCCATCCGGGAAATGGGTTTTGAATAAGATTAACTTCCGGATTTTGTCCTCTTTGCGCAACCCATCGTTGATGAGCTGGCTCGTTTAACCTATCCAATGCGCTAATTACTAACCTGTGGGCTCCCTCTATCCGATCGTTTGTACGACCAAGATGTACATCCATAAATTCAACATCAAGTGCGATGCCATGGTTTGTTCTTGCAACTGTATTATCCGGAGAAAGGTAGCTATCAAAATCTTGTACGACATGGTAACAACTCTGGAGAAATGAAAACTCGGCATAGTTACCCATCGCTGTAAAAGCCTCGTCAAGATCCCGTCTTTGAGTATCGCTTATATTTAAACCCTCAAGATCGGTATTTAGCCGATCGTTAATATAATGGTGTCCTATCTCACTTGCACTAGCATCTATGGAATGAATCCTACTTTGTGCTAGAAGAAACTCGGCATAGATTAATACTGCTCTTTCTTGAGTAAGTCTTAGTTGACTTTCTTCATCGCTGATTTGTGTGGGCGTCTCTCCTGTGGTGTAGCCGTCAAAAACTTGAATCGATTTCCTAAGCTGGTCTTGGTATGACCTAAGAAGTCTGTCGCCAATCTCCTTACCGACATCACCACCTCGCTCTACGATATCAGCGCGCGCTTCCTCGTACCTGGTAACAGTTTCCTCATTCACCGTTAGCACACCGGAAAGATCCTCTAAAACTTCTTCGTAATGCGCTTTATCCTGGGGATCTTCAAGACGGTCAACAAATCTCTTTAAGATTGCTAAAGATTTTTGATCGTAATAAACGCCCGGTTTTACAGATTCGACACTGCCTTCTATACTGGTCTTCCCATCTTCAAACGCTATTTCGCCTCTTGTAGGTTGTCTTTGCTCATCTTCTGCCACTGGCACACCTGTTCCCCTTGCGCCTCCATTATAGCGATAGCTTTCGCTTGCTTTATTAGGCTCTCTTTTTAGCGGGGCTTCGGTCTCCGGATCTCCAGCTATGGTTACTACTACTCCTGTATCTGGTAATTTTGCCATACTTATATTAATGTATCATCCAAATCATTCTTTGGCGACTGGGCTGCGGGCTTTATTGGACTTTGGGTTGTTGGGACAGCTGGTTGGCTTGGCTGAATATTCTGATCTGATTGATTTAATGGATTTGCCACCGGAGCCGCAGGATTAGCCTGTCCGCCACCAAACCCTATCGGACTTGGAGTAGCAGAAGCGCCTCCAACCGGCTTGCCAAAACCCCCAAACGGTCTGGGCGCGCCGGAACCAAAGCTTCCTCCAGAGCCAACTCCTCCACCTCCAAAGCCCCCAAATGGAGAGGGTCTGCTACCAAAGCCCCCAAACCCGCCAAAACCTCCCGCACCTGTTGCCGGTTCCCCACCCGCCACCGGACCCAATCTATTGTTAATAAACTCCTCCACCTCTTTAGCGGGTTTTCCGTATTTCATCCGGCTATTTTCCCTAATTTGCTTTGCAATATCTCTGTCCCTTTTAGTATTAGAAATCATCTCCCAATCTACTTCCACCGAAAACGGCACCGACGGCTGGTTGTTGACCAAAAGTCGCAAATAGTAACTACCTGTGGGATTATTCATTAAGTCCTGCTGTTTAAACACCGGCTCAAACTGCGTTTCTAAATACTTTGCGTCGTCCGCCCCAACCCTAAACACGCAACTGGTGCCAACATTTCCAAAAATGGCCTCTTTAATTTTGTCGGGCAGTTGGGAAATAAACTGGTGAGCGACTATCAAATCCAGCTTATACTTACGCGCCTCGGAAAGTATCACCGCAAATTCGTCGGTAGCAAAATTCTGAAACTCGTCAACATACAAATAATAGTGCGGAAACTCTACCCCCTGTTGTATCAAGTTTTGTCTAGACAAAGCGGAGCTTAAAATCCGTGGGACCAGCAACAACCCCAAAAAGTTGCTGTTTTCATCGCCAATTTTGCCTTTTGACAAGTCGCACAGCAAAATCTTTTTTTCTGCCATAAGCTTTTTAAAGTTAAAGGATGACTTGGGTTGGCCCACAATATTACGCATAATTTTTTCCGTCACCAACCGGTCAAACTTGGACACAAAATAGCCCATTTGCTCGCCCTTGGTTTGTTCGCTGGTATGAGCCATCTCGTCCACCCAATATTTTTTAACCAATGGATCAGTAATTTTTGGAATAAACGAATCCGCGTATTTTTTGTCAATCAAGAGCCGCAAAACATCAACCATGGTGCTTTCTTTATCCATCATGGCCGTTAGCATGACATTGCGGATAGCCCGCTCCAGCTTGGGACCCATAATTCCCTGATGATTTGGGTCGTACAATTTGTAGAGCGATGCTATAAAGGAGTTTATAATAAGGTGCCTTTCTTCTTCCGAATCGGCCTCCAGCATGTTAAGCCCCATGGGACGCTCTGTGTCCCCCGCGTCAAACAAAATTACATCGTCAACCCGGTGTGGCGGGATTTTTTCCAGCAAATCGCTAATGTCACTGCCATGCGGGTCAATAACTGCCACACCCTCGCCGTTTATAATGTCCTGCAAAACCATACTCATTAAAAACTGTGACTTACCCGTACCGGTTTGCCCCACAATATAAGTATGACGGACGCGGTCTTCCAGCATCATGTAGACTTTCTTTTTAAGACCCCTAAACACGCTTTGACCAAGATACATACCGCTTGTGGGCAAGTTGACGGGTGCAGACGTCCGGCGTGATACCAACCAAATAATGCCCGGCGTTTTAACTTGTTTACTGGGCAGATGAAAAACTGTGGCAAGTTCCTCGGTATTTAAAACGGAACAATTGCGGTAGAGGCTAATGTCCAAAAACGGAATACTAAAGTTGCGCACGGTTAGCCGACGGTAAATAAAGTCGTCAATTAATTTTAGAATAATAATAAATTTGCGTTTTCTAAATTTGTTATATTGGACATCCGTGAATTGCTCAAAACTGGAGGTTAGGTTCCGCAAATGCGCTTGGGCAGAAAATCTGTCACCGGAAACCGCAATAAGTCGCACGGCTACATCAAAACCAGGCTTGGTAAGTTTTTTCTCTACGCCTTTTAAAAACTCCGGGTCCACGCGGCTTTTTCCATCAGACGCCTTCATCTTTATTGAACCGGCAAAAGCATTCCCCGCCCGTCGCCAAGACTCTCCTGCCGGAGAAATTACAAACTGAACTGCTAAAACTTCATCCTGACCGGTTTTGCTCATGGCAGTTGTAAGCGACGCCAAAGGATCCGCCCCCATGTCGTCGTACACTTTAATAGGGTAATACGCTGGACCCGCAAGCTTAACCTCGTTTACCGTCGTATAGGCACCTCTATCCCAAACCTCCGTTGGATCAATAACATCAATTTCTGCCTCCGGATAGGCACCATTAATTTGCTTTTCTACCAGGCTTACCAGCTCATCTGGCACCACCACATAAAAACCAATTGCACCACCTTTAGAAACAATTTCAAAAGAAATTCTATGTTGACCGGTAAAGAGCGCACTGAAAAAGGATTTTCTAAAACCCATAAGTCCGCTAAACATTGACTCCGCAGCTTTAATTTCTATCTCGTTCTCCGACGGAATTTTTATATGCAAAAAGGTAAGACGATACGCACCGGTTTTTTCCCGCCGTGTTCTAATAAAATAGGCTAATAGAAAAAACCCACCCACAAAAATTGCCAAAAATAAAATAATTACTATCGTCCAACCAATAATATTTTGAATTATCGATGTAGTGTCCATAGAATAGTTGTTATCCCAACATCTTGCTTATACTTTTGTCCTTGTAAAATTAATAAATTGACTTAATGTGTTCTTTTTCCACATTTTCTATAAAATCCTGCTCCTTAATGTCTGCAATTTTTGTTACCGAGTCCGCCTTATTTATGTCCACCCTATGTAGTTTCTCCTTGCTGGTGCGCTTTTCCACCACTTTACCTGCTAAATCTTGGGGTTGCTGGGCGACTCTGGGTGACGGCTCCGGTGGTTCTGACGGTTCTTTTTTGGACTGGGGTTTTTGAACTTCCGGGGACGGCATGCTTTCCGGCGGACGCACAACTTCCGCAGGTCTTAACTTTTCCCCTACCGCCACAGAGCGTGAGACTTCTGGGGAAGTTGCAACTTCCACCGAACCTGGAACTTCTAAAGATTTGCTAGTTTCAGATGGTTTATACAGCTCGGCAACCTGCTCTGCTTCTTGTTTGCGGGCTTTTTCCAGCAACTCCTCCGCAGTGAGACTTTCTTGCCAACCTCCGTTCTCCCCACCCCTAGCCAAACCAGGTTTACCGAAACTACCTGGCGACGCTGAAGGTGCTGAAGGTGCTGAAGGCGCAACGCCCCCATCATCCCGAACATTTTGATTATTTTGTGGGTTATCGGGATCAGTTGGCGGTGGATTTACCTGCACGGGCTGATCCATAGTCGACCAAATATCATTTACTTTAGAGTTCTGGGCAGTAACATCCATGTCAATATGATAGCATTATTTAGTCGTCAAGTAAGCCTACTCACCTACCTTTTTAAGTCGCTCGCATAACATTCAAATTATCTAAAAACCTATTGTTAAGCCGTTTTGCCTAAGAAAACTATAATCCCCGACAGTATTTAGAACAAAACGATCGATTTTAGTCCCGCAATCACGCCTTTTATTCAAGGTACTCCAATTGGAGTACCTTGAATTTGCTTGTAATGACAGGACAAAACACTGGTTGAGAAGGTACTTTTACCAAGCCACTTTACAAAATTATCGGTTCTGATGCCAATAAAGCCCGCTACTATAAGTAAAATAATTAATATTGTACTTTCAGCTCCGAACCCCAGTACAAAGCCATATATTCAAGGTACTCAATATTGAGTACCTTGATTTTAGGTTGTTGTGGCAAGCAATATAATTAATAAATTAAGTTAGATGTTTGCAAACCTTCCAGCAATAGAATTATGAGATTACTAACTTACGCGATACATCTTGCTACAAAAGGTTTTGATCTCGTTACCGCAAGTAATTTCATGCTCCACAAATTTGTGTAGCATGGCTTTTAGCTGGCATATCTAGTTAAAGAATGTTCAATTTGAATTGTAACTACTTTTTCTCGTCTTTTTTGATGTATTGCATTCAGATTGCAAATGCAATTCAACTGCAATACGCTACAAACTACCTCTTGGGGGATATACTTATCTCCCATAAATCTAGCCTATAGCTACTTTTACGGGCAGATTAAAAATACTAAAAGCAATTCGTTGAGCATACCAGTCGTTGTGTTTTGCTTCTTCCAAACAAAGTTCTAGAGCCTCTTTAATATTATTTTGAACTTCTTCGTAAGTCTCGCCCTGCGCGTGACATCCAGGAACTGCAGGAACGGTAGCAACAAACAACCCATCCTCCTCCTGAATAATGGTTGTAAAATCGTATTTCTTATTAAACATAGTAAGAGGTATTATAGCAAAAACCACGGTCTCTGGTGTAAATTTACTTTTCTTTACTGGCTTTATCCTTATCCCCTTTTTCCCCACCCGAACCCTTTTTCTCATCCTTCTTTTCTGCCTCACGCTTGGCTTTTTCCTCGTCGCTTAATTCTTCCGTAGCTTTAACCTGCGCCAAGGCTTCTTCCTCTGTCACTACAACCTCCTCTTCCTTCATTTCTTCTATCTTGTCCAACTTAGCAACCGGCTCGTCCTCGTCGTACTCACTAATTTCCACTTTACTTCGATCGTATTCCAAATCGGCAATCTTAACCTCGTCGCCAATGTTAACAAGCTTCAAAGCGTCAACCACAAACTCCTTTGGCAAGTCGGACGGCAAAGCTTCCACAGCAATTTCATCCAACAGTTTAAGTACAATAGCCTCACCCGCTTTAACCAGGGCGTTCTGCTCTTCATTAATAATTTCCACAGGAATTTGTGCCGTAAGTTTTTCTTTAAGGTCGACTTTTCTAAAAACCGCGTGAATAGGCTTTAAACTAACCGGATGCAACTGCACCTCGCTTACCAAAACCTTAAAATTTTTGTCGCCGGAGATGCCAGAGTCACCCAAACCACCAACCAAATTAAAATCTATAAGGGAAGTCTCGCCCGCCTCTTTAAAAACCTTACCAAACGCCACCGCGTCCATAACAACCGGCGTAGATGCCATACCTTTTTCCATAACCACGCCAGGCAAGTTATTTTGCGCTCTTAAATTTTTATTCTTTTTGCCGACTTCTTTTCTGACTTGTGCAGTAATTTGCATAATGACTCCTTTTTTAGGGCTTGGTGCAGGTCTAACAGCTCCGTATACGAAATTTGTGGCATGGTCGAGAACTTAACAATTTCCCCCGAAAGCAGGTCCGAAGGCATTGGTGCCGAAGAATTCCCTCCCATGGCAAGCGTAACCATATTTTGCGACTGACACTTGGCACATACCGCATGACCTATAGTTATCAAGGGCATGGTGTTGTTAAGCAAAGCAAAAACGCTATCAGTCAACGGCTCGCCACACTTGTAACACTTAGTCTCCGCCAATTGGTTGTTAATATATTCCCGCTCAATCATAAGACAATGGATTCTACAACACATGCTATTTTATAGCAAGCCAGGCGGTTTTTCAAGCTTTTTTGGACGACTTGGGAGGCAGGTAATTTGGAGTTTGACGACTAAAACCGGTTGGAATTTTACATCGGTATGACGATATTTAATCGCTATATCAATCACAAGTGGGAGGAATTACCACGATCCGATTCTGATCGACGGTAACCTCGCCGGAAAAGCAGGGTCCCTGGTTGTCGCCGGAGCATTTCCCACGGATGTCCTCATTCACAATGTTTTTAAACACCCCTAAAGAAATTTCTTCCTGCGGGATCACTCTTTGGGTTGACGCATCAAAACCCTGCAATTTACCCCAGGAACCGATTACACACTTATGGGATTTACAATCGCCGTTTCTGGCACACAATCGTCCTCCGTCGCCAAAAACCTCCTTACAATACCGCCCATTTTCCCCCTGCGTCGCCCACTCATTGCCGGACATTAAACAGTAAACCGCGTCAAAGGGATTTTTAAGAAAATACCAAGGTCCAAAGATGAGCAGAGCAAAAAGCAAAATTAGGACAGTTCCACGAACCATGTATTTATAGTAGCAAACTTATTCTAAAACCCCAACTACTACTAACCGCTTGAGTGTAGTGGCGGGTGGCCAACAAGTCATAAGGGTGGCGGTATGCTCGGCATCGGCTTGAATTTTGTCATAATAATTAATTTCTGTTGGAATAACAAGCTGCGTTTTTACCACTTTATACTTGTACAACTTTTCTTTGTAGGCAATGTAAAAAGTGTCGTCTAGCTTAAGCTTATTTAACAAATAAAAAACCGC
Source organism: uncultured Candidatus Saccharibacteria bacterium (assembly GCA_964490125.1). Classification (GTDB taxonomy): domain Bacteria; phylum Patescibacteriota; class WWE3; order UBA101185; family UBA10185; genus JBBAAW01. Next base: position 130,827 of record CAZBAJ010000002.1, on the reverse strand, counting down.
GTTATAGGTATTGGCGTTGTAGAAACTATCCGACGAGTGGGCAAACAAAAAAGTATTCCCGGGTTGATCTGGTAGGGCCGTTCCCTTAGCATGGGCGACTCCTTTGGTAAGGGCTACCTGATACTCTTTGGAATTTACGGGATCAACATTAGCTATGACTTTTGCGTTTGCACCAATTTTTGGAATAACAATGCTAAAATCCTTATCTTTTGCTACCATGGTAGGTACTTTACGCACAAGATCGTCCGACGGACTGGCTTCTAAAGTCACAGTAGAATCAGCAAAAGGTTTGTCGACTAAATAAGTAAATTCACTTTTTAGACTGGGAAAAAAAACTACCGCCAACAAAATTAAACAAGTGGAAACTAAAAATAACCCGATATAAAGGGGAAAATTAGGCTTTTTTCTTGCGGGAAGCATACGCAACCAGTATAACACCCAAAATACCTAAACCAATTAACGCGGGTTTTGCCAAGGCGGAAAATCCCGTGGGATTATCTTTTTCTTCTTCGGGCAAAACGGTATCCGTACCATCCTCTTGCTCACCTAAAACTTCTGGGGTTTCTTCACCGGTCTCGCCTGCAGTGCCTTTATCACCTGGCAATACCACTTCTGCACCTTCTGCCCCGGCAACTCCCGCACCCCCAACCTGTCCACCGCCTGCCACCGCTATGGCTCCGGTAGTTGTGGTTGTTTCACCCTCTACTGTAACTTTTTCTGTCTTGGTAACTTCTTCCGAACGCACACTAGAAGGCGTACCTGCCGAATTAAAAGCCCTTATAGAATAGTAAGGCTTGTTGGCGCACTCACTGCCGTACAGCTCATCGTCAAACGATTCTTTTTGATTAGACCCGATGGTGATAGTTTTAATCCTCTTGGAATCACTTACGGTATACTCTTTTTCATTGTCACGGTAGATTTCTACATAAGCGGTTTCCCCACCGTCGTCCGCTGTTTTAAAGGTGACTTCGTACTTGCAGTCGCCCTTTTTGTCTTTTTCTATGTATTTTGGCTTGCCCGGAGTCCCGCCGTTGTACACTACACTTTCTTCATTGGACATTTTTGTCACGCCACCTGTAGAAACCTCCACTTTAAATGCGTAAGTCCCGTCACCTGTTAAAACGGATGAATTAACATCACAGTTATAAGTATTCCCTCCCGCCGTTACAGCAATATCAGAACCAAATTGACTAAAATCAGAATCGGATGAGTACTTCTTTAAACACTTGGCTGTCATATCCAAGTTGTTTATTTCCATGGCGACAAATGTGAGTTGGAAAGGGTTATTTACAGGCGATTCCGGCTTTTCAAGTCGCACGGACATAACAGGCGTAACTCCTGCAAACGCTTTTTTACTAATACCGGCAATGTTACCAAGTAACAACAGCCCTGTACCAACGCCTAAAATCGTCGACAAAACCTTTTTTCTTTTTATAGACACACCAAGACCGTTTAGTACTAAACCTAATCCAATGCCCATAAATGTCATAATAGTAAGCAGAATCAATGTGTTAGATCCGGTGGCTGGCAATTCCGTGGTAGCACCTAGAACTTCTTCTTTTTCTACAGTGGTTTTAACTTTAGCTTTTGTTTCCGGTGCGGGTTCATCTACTACCACTGGGACTTGAGTTCCCACAAAGTTGGTATCCACATAGCCTGTTTCCTCCGCAGTCGCCAAAACACCGTTTTCCGAAAGATCGCTTCCCTGTGCCCACGCAAGATCTTTGTAGGTTCCCGGATCAATTTCATCGGTTATCTCCGCCAGGTAGGACAGAGTTACTACTTCGCCAGCTTCCATGTCGCCCAAATCCCAATCACCGGGAGAGGCGTAAGCGGGCTCCAAAGTTGTCCCTAAAGCTTTAAGATTGCCCCGCTTGTCAGAAGTAGCTGTCCAACTACCCGATACATATTTAAAGCCTTTAGAGAAAAGGTCAGTCATAATTACATCCAATACATCGTTATCGTGAGCGGTTACTCTGATTGTAAATAGCACCTCGTTGCCAATTTCCTCATTGCCTACAACATCGTTCCACTTGGCAATGGTTAATTCCGGAACAATATAGCGATTTCCAAAATCAACTTGATTGTTAGAATGCAGATCATCGTGGATGGTTATACTCTTGCAATTCTCCGATGTAAGCTTCCATCCCGCCTGTTCGACTTCCTTGACCCAGTATGTCATCCCCTGGTACAAATCATTAAATCTAGCGGTGCCAGCAAATCCAACTGTTTCTGTGACTGCTGTAGCTAAAGGAGTATCTGTACAGCTAGCGTTGTCGTATAACTCCATTGTCCAACCGTCCAAAGAATCTTCGCCGGTATCCTGTACCTCATTCATGTTGTCATCTTCAAACTTGTGGACATAAAGTGGCAGTGTCTTTCGGGTGTTGGTAATAGTGCAATTCTTGTCCTCACCGGCAGATAAGGCTATATGACCGGTTGAATCACAATCGCCACCGAAAACCGCAGTGTAATTTGCAAGGTCGGCACCTGTTCCGGCAGTCTCTGTTACCTGGTGATTGTATCCAATGTCGACTTTTAGAGGATTTGTGGTGAAATTGTTTCCAACATTTGTCCCTAACTGATTTCCGTCAATTAACAGATTGAACAATCCGTCATCGGTGGTTGGATTGATGTATTTTGTGACTGTCAAAGTAGGTATTTTGCTGTTTGTAAAAATGCAAGTGATAATCTCGTTTGGATCAAGTTCTAGAGCGCTTACTTCCTCGTTATCTTCTATTGAGCTGGTGCAATTTATACTCGTAGTTTCCCAATCGTTATTATTTGTTTCTACTACAGAATAAGAACCCGGTGACAACCAACCACTGTCCTTAGTTTGACCGTCTGTTAAAGTAAATGTAGTGCCCCAGCTAGAGACAAACTCGAATGCCTGCAAAGAAGCATCCGGCAATGTTTGTTTTTCTACAACAATTTTTCCCGCAATCGAGGTAACTGTTTCGCTATCAGTTGGTGAGGTAATTGTTCCGTTTGTAGCACTGGCTG
>CAZBAJ010000002.1:0-127724 GCA_964490125.1 uncultured Candidatus Saccharibacteria bacterium | reverse complement strand
CCGCAGAATAGGTGGTTGGAGTTGCAGTTTTGTCAATCGAAAGGGCTGGAGATTGAACAGCCGTAACTGTTTCGCTATCAGTTGGTGAGGTAATTGTTCCGTTTGTAGCACTGGCTGTGTTAGTTACGGATCCACTATCAAGATCTGCTTGAGTAATTGTGTAACTTGCCGTGCAGGTCATCTCTTCATTTGGAGAAAGCGCACCATCAGCTGGTTGGGTGCAGGTAACCGTAGCTTTGTCATCGCTAACGCTAAATGGACCAGAAAGTGTAATGTTACCGGTGTTTTTAATAGTGTAGCCGTAGGAAATAGTAGCACCAACCGCAGAATAGGTGGTTGGAGTTGCAGTTTTGTCAATCGAAAGGGCTGGAGATTGTTTTACATTCACAAAGGTGCATATCACACTCTCGTCAGATTGAAGGGAAATAGAACTAACAGGGCTACCATCGTCACAAGTAACACTTTCTAAATCCCAACCGGCAATCGAATCCTCCGTAACAGAATATGTACCAGGCATCAATCCTGTAAAAGTCTTGGTGTTTAACAACGCCGAATCAGAGTCGTCATCTAAACTAAAGTTAGAAAGCCCAGTACCCGTGGTCGTAAAAGAGAAATCCTGCGGATCATTAGGCTGTGCATCCTTTACAATAGTAATGGAACCCTTATTGGTAGTATTAACAAAGTTGCAATAAACAATGTCTGAATTGCCGACCGGTATGCTTCCGACTCCATTTGTAACATCTACACCAATCTCAACCGGCGGAGTCCCGGATTTGTAACAGCTTGCAGAATTAAAAGTATAGCCGGAAAGACCGCTCGTTTCCGTAACAGAATATGTCCCGGCATCGACTTCTACCGGAGCAGTCTGTCCATTCTCGACTGTTATTTTTGATGTTCCGGCGACATTAAAAACCCAACCAGCGCCTCCACGGTGAGCCTCGTCAACTTGATCATAATATTTATTTACGGTAATAGTCCCACCACAGGATTCTGTGGCAAACGCTTTAAGTTGGTTGGCCAAATCTGTAAAATTCGTCACTACTACAACATCATCCGTCAAAGATGTCCCAACAGAAGGTCCGGAGATTTGCTTCATGTTATTCTGGTTTAAATCGGTACCTATACCTAAAGCCAAAATTCTTGTCGTTTCGGCACTAGATTTAATAGCATTTGCAACAAACCTAGCAGCATCTACAGCCAAAGTACCGCTACTGGCGTTATTTTCAGGTCCGTTTCCAACGGTGTTTGGATTACCATCGGAAGCGAAAATCACGAGGTTGGGGTTGGATCTATTAAATAGAGTGCTTTGAGCTTTTCTTAAACCGTCATCCCAATTAGTATAGCCTCCGCCTGTGGGTATTGCATTGATTTTGCTATTTACCGTTGCGACATTACTTGTAAAAGCTTGATCAACAATTGCGGTAGTTGCAAAGTGGACCACGGAAAACTGTGTTGGCGTACCGTTTAGTGCGTTTGTAAAAGAAGTCATTGCATTTTTCATAGTTGTCATCTCACTAGAACTGATGCTTGTTGAATTATCCAAAACTAAAACTATATCAAGGCCACAAGTAGGGGGTAGAGTGGGGTTTGCGACTACTGTGGCGGGCTGTACAGTAATAGCATTGCTCATAGGATAATCTGTAACAGTACCGCCACAACTATTGTTTGTGGATGCCCTTAGTGTGAGATTGAATGTACCGGTATTAGATGGAGCCTGAATTATAAACTCCTCCGTATAACTTCCGCTACCGTTGTGATTAGTGTGATCGACACACACCCAACTATTTGAACCTACTTGGTAACCGGTGGATTGCCAGTTACTTGAACTGTCGGTACTCACTTTTACTAAAACTGTAATACTTGCATAAGGTGTAACGGTAACCTGCGATTGACCATTTACCATAGCGGTTGTCAAAGTGGGCGGATTTCCAACTGTGAAAAAAATTGTGAAATGATCTAAACCTACAATTTTTACACCATCGCCATCCGTTTCTTGCACAATCTTAACATTGTCCTTCTCTTCAACTACCTTAACCTCCTCTACCTTTACTTCTTGCTTTGCCTCCTCAACCGACTTTTCAATGTAAGAAACTTGAACGGTGGCTTCTTCGGGCTTCGGTAAAGTCACATCGTATTCAAAAGTACCGTCCTTCATGTCACCAACTGTTATGTCGTACGCATATTCCCCGTCAACCTTAACCCCGTCCGGCAAATTCAAATCCGCGACCTTCACCTGCTCAATTCTTAACGGCTTGCGCAAAGACTCACCCGCTGGCAGACACTTAAAAGTCACACTAACCTTTTTTTCTAACGGAAATTCATACTTAACTCCAAGCTTAACCGCACCCGCTGTCACCTTGGCACCCTCTACCAACTGCCCATCCTTATTCAAAACATCCAGCCAATCTTCATCGCCGGATTTTGTAAGATTGTCCAACTGCTCCGCACAAACCTTTTCATTATTGTCCTTAGCTTCTACAGCCTCACTGGAAGCACCTGTATCCAAAATGTCCGGCAACTGCGCGGGATCGGTTGGAGTTGGCGTTGGTGTAGGCTCTACTATAATAGGAGTAGGTTCCGGAATTAAGGTTGGTTCTGGTTCAGGTGCCGGCGTAGGTTCGACTACCGGTGTTGGTGTGGGAGTTGATTCCGGCTCTGGTGTTGGTGTTGGTGTTGCAGTAGGTTCTTCTGTTGGACTTGGGGTGGACGAGGGTTGTGGTTCCGGAGTTGGCGTAAATTCGGGAGCAGAAGAAGGTTCGGGGGTTGGGGTTGACTCTGAATCTGGAATGGAACTGGGCGTTGATGTTGGTTCACCAACTGATTCTGACTCTTGCGATGAGGTGTTTTCCGCTAAAGCCTGATCTGACGATTCTGATTGGGATGCGGGAACATCCTCTGCCACAGGCTCTGCAGTTGGCTCAAGTGTGGATGTAGGTTCAATCAATTCTTCTGCATAAACTTTATCTACATTAGTCGCATAAGAATAAGAAACCAGAAGAGGTGTTAAGGTGTTAATAAAAAGTGAAAAAAGTGAAACATAAAGATAAGCATTACTTGCACGCGAGGTTGGATTTAGACTTTTTACTATTGTTTTTGTTATCCGTGTAGCCATTTTAGGCATATCGTTTTGGGCTGGATTCTAATTTAGCGTCCGAATTGTAATCCTGCTGTCATGCTTTGTCAATACATACTACATACGACCTAGAATAATGAGGTAACTTCTTCTGGTTTGCTTTTTAACCCGGATGACGGGGGTACAAATTGATAATAAGCCGTAACAACATCGGTCGTGCAATATTTACCAAACAGCTCTTCGATCTTTTGATCTCTAAAATCCCCGTATAAACGAGAGGCCACTGAAGTAGTTTGTGCAACTTCCGTTAAACCTCTAAGAACGAGTGTTGGAGTAACCTCCATAGTATAAGGTAAATAATCTAAACCGCAGGAATTCAAATCCGCACCTTTAACTAAACCTAGTCTGCCAAACTCATCCACCACTTGATGATAATTTTCTGGATCAAAAGACATACGACCAGAACTTGTTATAACCAAACCTTCCCTAGCAATCCTAAAAGCCTCTCGAATTGCCGTAATCTTATGCTCGTTTAATTTACCAATTCTCTCGCGTACTATTGGCAAGCACACAGCACTGCCGAATACACCACCCAGTTTGTGGTACTCGTACGGATTACCTAGCAGTTCATCTTCCCTTAATCCCATATACACGCCCAACACAAGGGCTTGGGACGGATGCATACCGCGCTTAACAGAGTCGATCAGAAACTGAACCTGCTCCCTCCTCTTACCGGGTTGTCCTAGTAATTCAAAATTGTTGTAATAAATACTAGCCGGCGCGGGTATATAAACCTGTTTATTTTTTGGTTCGCGACTAGTAAAAACATAACGACCTGCGGTAGTAGCAACACTTTTAGAACCTGTAACAAGTGTTTTCTCCTGATAATCGATGTCTATTCCTTCACCGCCCCCCCCGTCAGATCCACAAAATCCAAAAGAACATCCTTATATGTTTTTGGGTGTTTTTTTGCAGCGTGTTCTACAAACAACGGATCATTCGGGTTAGAGGCTCTTAAACAAGCTACATTCAATGCCTGTAGAGAAAGAGCGCATTCCTCTGGGTTTCTAGGTTTAACGGAAAAACTCCCAGAAACTAAATTACCAGAAGAGAAATCGGCAAAATTTTCCAGCGTAATAAGAGGTCTTGCGATCTCCATCTCCTCTTGAAGTCGTTCTACAGTAGTTGCAGTAGCATCTACTACGGCAAATTCCAACGATCTATTGTGCGGACCAAGTCGTGGCATGTTACTTATATCCCAACCTTACTCGCAAATCACTATTTAAAACGCTTTTATATTCGTAAATATTTTCCGCAAAAGTAACAATCGGCATTGGCTCCAAAATTTTAGTCCCAAAGGGCGAGGCAAACATAAACCTAAGACCGTCGTTCTGGGTGCCGGGCTGTTTTTGCCAAACCAAACTATATTTATTAGTATCTTTTTTGGCCGACAGGGTTGGAGGCAGGTCGTAATTAAAGAGCAGTTTAACTTTTTCCTGCGGATTAACGGTAATCTGATACTCAAACGATGTGTATTTTCCAATTTTGCTTATTACAACCTTGTCAAAAATGTTTGTGCCGTTTGACGCCCCAAGGACTTGCGAGTCTAACCTTTTATTTGCATCCTCACCGACCTGATCTCCCTGTGTTTCTTGACCCTCCGCAGACTCATTGCCCACTTTTACAATATTGTCTTTAAGTCCTTCTGGATTAAGATTAATGTCACCGGATTTTTCTATACTTACTCCTTTTACATTGTCCGCTTGTGCCAATCTAGCTTCCTCCTGTCCACCCATTAAATATGCCCCGGTTAATTTTGAACCGTCCGCCACCAACACCCGCACATAGTTTTTATAAGGTCCGCCTGGCCAGTCTGCATTTTTTTGCGTGTTCTCATAGGTTAATTCCAACTCTCCCCGTAGCACACCATCACTGGTTTTGGCTGACACCGCATAATTCATGTCGTTTTTGACATAATAATTAGACTTTGTACCACCTAGATTAGCGTTAACTACATACAAATAATCCCCGTCCGATTCTAGTAGACCGCCATTCCAACCTTTCTCCGCCAAATAATTAGCAAGATACGACCCGGAAAGGTCTATTAGCAAATGTTTTTGTTCCAACGACGCATACAGCGCATTAGCTAGGGCGGGAATTTGCTCTTGTGGCAAGGCAAAAAGTTTTTCCAGCATTTTACCGCCCAAAATCGTCAAAAAGGCTTTTTTAGTGCTTACGCCCTCTTTAAAATCAAAATCGCTGTGAAATTGGGCGCGCTCGTACATATTGTCCACCCTAATTTCCTCGTCAAACGCGGTTAAATACACAGGTCCCATAACGGCCAATAAATCACGGGCAAAGTACAAGTCCACCGCAAACACGCCGTCATAAGTTTTTGCGTCCACCAATTTAAATAAGTTAGTTATTGTTTGGACGCTTTGCGGAAAACTAGGATCCCAATTGGCATTTCTTATGTACAGGTTTTCCTCTTCTAAAGCTTGCGCAACAGGGGTGGGCGACTTTACTACCTCATTTGCCTTGCTTAATTTTAGCTGACCATCCGGGTTGTAAATATCGTCAATCATAATGTTGGCGATTTTTCCGTCCTTAACCTCCACCGCCGCATATGAACCCAGAAAACCACCCGTGGGTCTTATCTCGTTATTGTTTTGGAACAACACCAAATAGCGTCTTTGACCGTCCAAACCAATAATAGAAGGAAACTCTAACGCAAGTTGAGTAATAAAGTCGCTATTTTCCGTAAGCTTGCCAAGCGTAGTTTGGTATTTTTCAAAGTCGTCCCTAATAGTTTTAGGCAGACTGGTTTTGTCCACCATATTTAGCGACGCCTGGGCAAAACCTAATTTTTGTTTGGCGTCTGCAAAATGCAAAGAAGCTGTTTTAAATTCCGCTAAATCATAATTGGGATTTCCGTTGGGCTTTAGACCTTCCCACAAGTTAGAAAACGGCTCGGCACCTAAAGATAAACTATACAACGATGAAGAAAAGTTTTTGGCTGACTCGGTAAAAGCTTGTAGGGAGGTTAGCATTTTGGATTTTCCAGCGATCTTAATTAGGGGCGACGCTCGGTTTAGGGATTTCTCCAATTTTGACAGATGACTGTACGCGTTTTGGGAAAGTTCCTGCGACTTAGCAGAGTCCAATTGCGCTATGGATATCTGATAGTTTTCTAAGTCATTTAGCGCGCTTTTTGCATGACTGTACGACTGAACAAGTGGGACTCCTAACAACACCCCAGCAACAGAGGTTATTCCAATCGCAATACCTACACCAAGCTTTATGCGACTTAAAATTGCGCGACCCTTACTGCCATCACTTCCGTAACTACCAGTAGTAGAACCGTCGGAACCAGCCATACCCGCCGTACCAACCAACGCCGATTTTGCTTGACGGAATTTTTTCTCCAATCGATACATTGCAAGTTTTACCGGGTTTATTTTTGGCTCCTCACGCACAGGAGGGGTAATAGTTTGCAGATCCTCGACTTGGCTTGAAGGTGCAGAATTATTAGAGCTGGAGGAATTAGCAGAATTAAAAATACCAGGAATGTTGGAAGTATCGGAAACAATAGTGGAGCCCGCGGTTTTTTCCTGCAATTTTTCGTCAATCAAAGCACCAACCTTAAACGCCCTAGTGTTGGGTTTATAGCCAAACGCTTTTAAAGTTTTTACCAACCCGTCCTTTAATTCCACCTTTGGGAGCCAAGCCGGGGGGTAGGAGAATTCCTCAAGCTTGGGTTCTTCAAAAACTTTGTCGGACTCGGTAAACTCCAAGTCGGTCTTACCGGTAGAAAGTGATTTTAAAATATATGCAATTTCCAAACTGGTGTGAGGCTTTTGATCAACCAAAGTAAACAAACCTCCCGTACCGCCAGAAAAAAGGCTTTTAACCAATCCGCTTACCGCGTCCGTAAAAAATGTGTAAAACTCCTTTCTTTCACCGTCGCCATAAACTTTAAGCGGGCGCGACTCCAAAATGTCACCAAGCAACCCGGCCAACTCTCCACCCTGCTCCAAATTCATACCCACGCCGTAAACCTGCCCCAAATACACAAACCGCGCATCCAAATTATATCTATCTCTATACTGCGTAACCAACGCCTTGGAATAGTTTTGCGCCTCGTCAATACTTAGTCCGCTAGCCAAAATCGCGCCTAAATTCTCATTATTCCCACCCCCGTCGCCCCTAACACCACCAATACTCTTAACCTTTGACTGCACCGGACACACCAACGCAAATTTTGCCTGCGACCTTCTTGCCAAATCCAACAAATGCTTGGTTCCCACACCCGCAGAAAGCAAACCTTCTAAATCAGGCGCGTCGTCAACGGTTAAAAACGCATCGTAATTAGCCAAATGGAAAATGTAATCAACGCTGTCTATCGCATCGGGAAGCTCCGTATTAATGTCGCAGTCAAACAAAGCAAATTTTGGACTTTTTAACAAGCCTTTAAGCTGCGGATCTTTATGACGACTTAAGTCGGATAGCACCACTACGCGACAATTTTTTAGGAGCAGAGTTTGAGCTAAATGCCCAGCCAAAAAACCTCCCCCGTGCGTTATAAGCACCGTGGGGGCAAGTGCGGTCTTTTTAATTGTTTTTGCGCTAATCATGGGCAGATGTCCTTATTAGTAGTATATGGTTTGGAGGTTAGGTTGTAAAGAGCTTGGAGTAGTAGTTGTCTACGGTAATCACTTCGGAGGTATGTGGCAGAGGAAAAATGTTTTGGACCTTGCCGCGTGTCGCTTTAATCTCTACGGCAGTATAGTTTTTCTTGTAGTCCTCTATAACTAGATCTACCTCTTTACCCCCGTATTCCCTATAAAAATAAAAATTGACTTTGGAGTTTTTAACCCTGCGCCTCTTCTCTAATTCGGAAATAATAAAGTTTTCAAACACCCCACCCTTATCTTGCCTAAGTTCTGGCTCTCTAAAGTCCTGAATCAAAATGTTCCGTATCCCCAAGTCGTAAAAATAATACTTTTTATTCTCCGACACAGCTTTTCTTATATTAGTTTTAAATGACGGCAAGGGTATCAAAATATAGTTTTTAACAAAAATTTCTATATAGTTGGCGACTGTTGTGGCTTGTGCACCCAAAGAATTTGCCAATTCCCTAATAGAAACCTCCGAACCCAGCTGTAGTGCAATTTTAGTTAAAATATCCTTGGCCAACTTTTGATTTCTTAATTCATAAATAGAAATAATATCCTTAAGTACATAGGTATCCAAAATCCGCTGAAGCAAATCTATCCTTTTTGACTCTTCTATCTGACTGGAAAGGTGTACCTCCGGATAAGTACCCCAGATCTGAATATCTTTTGTCACCTTATTTATATAAGTTTGTTGGTCCGTAGGCTTGGGTTGATTATAAGCAAAAATTTCGGAAACTGATAAAGGTAGGCAATATATTTCTTGGTATCTGCTGGCTAAGGTATCAAATTCCTCGGCAGATTTTTGACGGAGTTCAGAACTTCCTGTAGCAATAATTTTAATATTAAACTCGTCGTACAAAATTTTTAGAACCACAGTTACTTCCGGATAATTTTGTACTTCGTCTATTAGTATTATTTTATTTTCCTCAACTAGTTTTTGTAATACTTCTAACCTAGGTACAAATTTTTCCCTGTCGGAAACTAAATCGAAGTTATACAAATTAGCACCAAGTTTTTGTGCCAAATTTCTAATAAGTGTGGTCTTGCCTGATCTTCTGGGACCCCAAATAAAGAGTATTTTATTGTCCTGGCTGGTCAAATAAGCTTCTATATCAGCCTCAATGGTCCTTTTTACGGTAGACATACTACATCACTTTACTACTAAATTGGAGTTTGTCAATACGCATTTTAGCAGTAATTTGATTGGTTAAGCATTTTCCATAGCCTATACCTTACAAAACCGCGCAATTTGTTAAAATATAAGCATAGAAAATCGCTTTTGAGTATTTTACCAATATCCAGCCACAACTATTAACAGCTTACTTAAATTGTCGAAAACATAAACGCACCAAACTGACGGCTTTAAAATACGAGCAAGACTATGAACACCGCCTGTTAACCCTGCAAAATCATATCAACACCAAAACCTACCACCCCAAAAATTCTACTTGCTTTGTAGTCACCAAGCCAAAATTACGGGAGGTTTTTGCCGCCGACTTTAGCGACCGGGTTGCCCACCACCTGGTTATTCAGGCGCTGGGGCAGGTTTTAGACCGTAAGTTTATTGCCACCTCCTACGCCTGTAGAAAAACCAAAGGAACTCACAAAGCCGTAAAACGGCTACAAAGCGCCGTGCGCAAACTTTCCAAAAATGCCACCCAAAACGCCTACTTTTTGCAACTAGATGTTAAAAGCTTTTTTACCAGCATCAACAAAAGCATTCTCCAAAAAATATTGCTGTCCAAGATCCGCAATCCCACATTAAACTACCTGGCACAGAAAATAATTACCAATGACCCCACTAAAAACTGCATCATCAAAGGCAACCCAGCGCTACTTAACCAAATACCGCCCCACAAAAGCTTGTTTTGTGCATCAAAGCACAAAGGTCTACCCATAGGCAATTTAACCAGCCAGGTTTTTGCCAATGTGTATTTAAATTTGCTTGACCAATTTATTAAGCGCCAACTTAAAGTAAAATATTATTTTAGGTATGTGGACGATATGGTTCTGCTTTCCAAAAACCCTAACCAACTTAAATTTTGGCGGGAGCAAATTGACGACTTTTTAAAGACAACTCTGGATCTACAACTCCACCCCGACAAAGACAAAACAGGCAGTATCTACCAAGGGATTGACTTTTTAGGCTATGTAGTAAAACCAACCTACATTTTAATAAGAAAACGGGTTGTGCAAAATTTAAAAACCAAGCTATATTTGTTTAATAAAAAGTTCCGTCCTTTAAACATTGGTATTACTGGTTGCACCACCAAGACAAAAAATCAACCAACCAAACCGACAGAAGCCCAAATTAAACAAGCTTTGGCAATAGTAAACTCCTACTACGGGCATTTTATCCACGGAAGTTCCTATAACTTACGCAAAAACATGTACGACAAGTATTTTGGAATTCTTAAAGACTACCTTATCCCCAAAGATTCAAGCTATAATAGCTTTAGAATTAAAACCAATATGGACATTCCGTTATACCGTCAGGTTTATACCTATCAAGCTTACCTTTATAATTTAGTTAGGAATTTTAAGCGTTCCCACAAATACACCTTGGGAGAAAATATTACCAAAACCTGCTGGGCGCTACTGGACAAGATTGTGGTTGCCAACAACGCTCCAAATAATCTTAAAGCACACTACATAAACGAGGCCAGCGTTTTATTCGATTTGTTAAAAACACGGCTACACATGGCGTACGACCTTAAACTGATTGCCCACAAAAAATACGGCTTTATAGCAACCAAAAACGAAGAAATTGCAAAAATGCTTGGTGGTTGGCTAAAGTGGGCTTACGGACAAAATGACCAGAACAAGACTGCAACCGATAAGCCACGAGCCCGCCCGTAAGTCCCTGCGCACGCAACGCACAGCGTTGTTGCCCTCATTACTCTTGTCGTCATTGTTAGTGTTGCCATTAGGCAAGTTAACATACCACGCGTTGCTCGATTTGTCAGAGTTCTCCGTGGACGACCAGAAGTTGCTAGTTATTTCCGTTAACTTTTTACTTATCTTTAAAAGTCTGGTGAGGAGTTTCACCTCAAAAGGCTTTTTGTCTGTCATTAATACCCTGCGTGTAACTAAAACTAGCTACACTTGTTGGGTGCAACGGAACGGACTTAAGTTTGGGCTCTCTTTACCAACCATTGCCTGTGACTACAGGTTGTGCAAGTAAAATCTAGCTTTACAAAACTCTACCATATTAACCCAGCACTAAACAACCGTAATCTGTAAGATTTTTAATTACCAAAAGCTTATAAGGCAACAAATAAAAGCATCCCCGCCTAAGGCGGGGATGGGAACGAAAATTTTAAATCTTAAATTCTCTAAATTCTATATTTTATAAGTCCCTGCGCACGCAACGCACAGCGAGGAAGCCCTCACCACTCTTGCCGACACCGCCAGTGCCGCCATAAGGCAAGACAACATACCACGCGCTGCTCGATCTGCCAGAGTCCTCCGTGGACGACCAGAAGTAGCTAGTAGTGGCAAAATCCGCATCCTGGCTGTAGATGCCGTCAATATATGCTTGAATTAGCTCTTTTTGGGTAGGTAGATACCAATCGGCATGCCCGCCATAGCTGGCAGTGTTTAGGGCATCGCAAAAAGCAATAGCGTTACCACCGGCGGGTCTTGCCCCGTCCGCAGAAAGGGTAAATGAGTTGGAAGGAAGAGTGGTGCTGGAGGCGCTCCACCACAAACCGGTTAAGGAATCCTTTTTAACCTTGCCGGTAGCAAGGTTTAAATCTCCGTAGCCACTAAATGGCGAGCCGGTTACTTCTGTCCAGGTGGTTTCTTCCCCTTTGTAGGTACCCAAGTAATCGTCTTTGGTGGCTAGGGATTGAGTGCTGTAATCCGGTGCTAGGCTGGCGGTGCCTTCTAATTTGGTAAAAGAGTCGGAATAAAAGGTGGCGCCATCAGCAACTTGGGAGGTGGTTGCATTACCTGTTAGCGCAAGTGTACCTTCTTTTTGGGTTCTGTCACCGTTACCTGCGTAAAAGGTTTTACCGTCAACCACATCACCTGCGGTAGCAGTACCGTCCGGTTCCCAAGCGGCAGATTCCATAATGCGATTCCAATAGGTACCCCAACTGTTGGTCCAATCACCCGCATCCGTCACACCATAATTTGCTCCTTTAGCTACTAGCCAATCGTAAGCGGTTTTAATTCTGGAGGTGGCGTTAGATTCCGGTGAATTGCCGGATTGTTCTGCCAACACAGCTTTTGTTAATTCCCGCGCACCCGTTGCCACTAAACCTACGCAGGTAACAACTAAAATTCCCTGTCGAACCAACTTTAAGTTTGCTTTAAGATTTTTCATACTTTTATTATGCCTTTCTTTACATCCCTGTCAATACAGGAACAATTTTTAGCTTAACCTCTTTGGAGGTTGCCGTGTTTCCGGCTTTATCGTACACTTTTAGTCTTATATAATAGGTACCATCTTTTAACTCCTTGGTAACAGGCTGAACTTCCACTCTGTTTTTATCTTGACCGGAATATCTTATTTTAAAGCCGTCTTTGTATAGAGTTTTAGCTTTTTCTGGCGTTTGGTGGGCAATACTTTTAACCCAGGTTTTGTATGAATCTATGCGTCTGCCTAAAGTGTCGGTAAATTGAATTTGAATATCATACTTAGCAATATCCACATCTTTTTCGTCCTCATCTATTAGTCCAAAAGTTATTGACGGGCGATTTCTATTTGTGGTTATAACTTTAATCTCTTTATTACTGTTTTTGGTATTAGGGTCAATTTCTTCTGTGGCGTCTCTCACACTAACGCCTACTAAACCCGTTATTTTTAAGTTTAAATCTGTACCGGAGTCGTCTTCGTCAATGTCGTTATAAAAGGGGTTTTCTGCTATTACCGGAACCTCCGCATTTTGAAAATCTATCCAACCGGCATCTTCACTCCAAACATAACCAGAAAGTGTACCGGTTGACAAGGTCACACTGACATCGCTAGCGTAAGGGCTGGCGTTAAAATCTAGGTAGGCGCCGGTGGAAAGCACTTTTGCTTTACCGGTTACCGCACCCGTGTCTAAATCCATTTGAACTGGGCCTTCCGGATTGTCGATTGTCCCAAAGTCCACCCAGCCAAAGTCTTCTAGCCACGCGTAGCCGGAAAAATTGCCTGTTGTATCGTCCACCTGAACATTGCTCTCGTAATTGTCAAAATCCAAATAGGCACCGGTATTCATAACTGTAGCCTTGCCGGTAATGCCCTCTAACATAGCGTAAGTTTTGGAAATGGGAGAAAAGGCATAGGCTAACACTAACCCTAGCGGAACTACTAAAACTTTTAAAATGGTCGTTAAGTTTTTGGCAGGCATTGTATTTTTTTACTAGCTGTTACTAGTTTAGCATAATTAGTAGCAAACGGGGGGGGTAAGCAAGCAATGCATTTTAGGGGATTAGGTTGATTATCGGTTTAACAAGGTATTTATGGAAGTCGAATACCAGAATCCCTAGGTCATTGTGGTTAAGTGGTATTAAATGCGTTAACACTGCCCTTTGGAAAAACGCGATTTTGCAGATGCTATATAATAGGTACATGAAACTGCGCTTTGCCTTTATTATTGGGGTTTCTTTAACTGTCGGACTTTTGGGGGCGGGAATTTCCCATATTTTACCCAACCAATATACTGCTAAGGGTTTACTTTTAATTACCCGCCGGGCGGATGAATCAAACAAAGAGGTTTTTACCTACGAAGGCAGTTATGCCCAACAAAACGCCGGTGCTTATACGGGAACCTTTATGGCAATTCTGCAAAGTCCGGCAAATTTAGCGTCCGCAAGAACTGGTTTAGATATAAAACAAGTAAGTCGACTTGCAAAAGCTAAACGGGATGGTACGCAAGCCATTGCATTTAGCGTTAAGGGCGACTCGGAAGGTCAAGCTAAAAAGCTTTGGACTAAAATAACGGACTCCGCCGTAAAAACGCATGAATTACTAAAACCAACCGCAGATCCGCTAATTTTTGTGACAATTACCCCAGAATCCCCCGTCGTCTTAAAAACCTATCCGGCATGGCAAACAGTTTTTGGCGCGGGTTTTGCTTTTTCTGCCGTCATTTTGTCAACCTTAATTATGATAATTCGTTACTTAAAGGAGGGTGATGACTATTAATACGGACGGTGGTGCAAGAGGAAATCCAGGACCGGGAGCTTGCGGAGCAGTATTAAAAGACAGAGACGGCAATGTTGTTAAGCAGGTAGGAAAGTATCTTGGCGTTTGCACTAATAATGAAGCAGAGTATCACGGCTTGCTTTTGGGCTTATCTACCGCGCTGGAACTTGGGGCAGATTCGGCAGAAGTATTAATGGACAGCGAGCTTGTGGTTAAACAACTTAAAGGCGAATACCGCGTAAAAGAACCTAGGCTTTTTGAGTTGTACCAACAAGCTAAAGCGCTGGAGCAAAAACTTGGTACAGTTAGCTACTTTGCAGTGCGACGGGAGCAGAACAAGTTGGCGGACGCAATTGTAAATAGAGTTTTGGACGATCACGAGCGCAACCATGGCTAAACATCCGCCCAAAAGGTTTAGGAAGATAAAAAGAACTCGGTCTATACACGATAATGGCGGTAATGGCACTAATAAGGCAATTTTGGACACTTTAAAATATCGCCAAATTTTTAACTATCCCATGACTTATCACCAACTTTGGAACTACCTTATTGTTGACCAATATAAATCCAGACTAAGTACCATGTCCTCAATCAGCCCTACTAACGATGTTGTCAATGACCAAATCAATAACAGTTATAATACCGATTTTAGTGTCGATCAATTTATAAAAGCTCTAGAAATTCTAGTTAAATCCGGTAAGGTGATATTTCAAAACGGACAGTACTCGCTGGAAAAGGTCAACTATGCGGTAGTAGAAAAAAGAAAAGCCCGTGCCAAAGAATTGTTGATTAAAGCCAATTTAGCCACCAAATATTTAAAACAAATCCCGTGGATAGAGATGCTTGCCGTTACAGGTTCAGTTTCTGCTTTTAATGCGGACGACGGGGCAGACATTGATATGCTGGTTGTTACAAAACCCAATCGACTTTGGCTAAGTCGCTTGTTTCTGGTGTCGGCCTTAAAACTTTTAGGAATTTATTGGAATGCTAAGAATCCTGCGGGTACCGTTTGCCCCAACATTTTGCTAACTTCTAACAATTTGTCTTGGGATGAAAAAAATCGCAATCTTTATGTCGCCAATGAAATCTCTCTACTCTACCCGCTTTATTTTAAAAATAATTGTTATTTTGACTTTTTGAGAGCAAACGACTGGGTTGCCCACTACTTGCCAAACTTTAATAAAATTTGCCAGCACGACCACGAAGATCAGCGTGTAGGAACTTTGGGCACCGACATATCAAACCGACATACTCTTAAGAAACAGCTTAAATTGACTTTGGGCACTTCGAATAAAAAGTCGCAAAACCTCCCCAGGTCGGTATCAAATGTTGTCGATCTTCTTGAATTTTTGGCAAGGAAAAGCCAGTTATATTACATGAGAAAAAAGCGAACAACAGAAACTATCACCAATAATTTAATCCACTTTAACATCCACGACTCCGCTCCAACGATCCTGCGCAAATTCAGAAATTCCGAATCTTTGCTGTCGAATTGACGGATACGCACACTATTTGACAATCTGCGTGCGTTATATTATCCTGTACTATGGAGTACAGGATATGAGACGAAATTACCAAGAGCTTTTGCTCAAACAAGACAGAAAACTCTTTCACACCGCGGATCTTGCGGTGTTGTTTGGCGTAGATAACAAAAACACCTTTTACAAGGCGCTATCCCGCCTAGTCGCCAAAAAGAGCATCTATTCTGTATACAAAGGACTTTATAGTACAGTACCTGTAACGGACCAAAATCCTCAAGTCTTGGGGGCATTTGCATTAAATACCTACTGCTATCTATCAACCGAGAGCATTCTTTTTAATAACGGAATTATTAACCAGCCTCCGTCAAAATTAACCTTTTTGTCAAAACTTAATAAAACTATTCAGATTGACGGAATCTCCATTATGTCCAGAAAGCTAAAAGATAAGTTTTTATACAATACTGCAGGAATAACCTTAGATCAAACCGGGGTCTTTTTAGCTAGCACGGAGCGAGCGGTCTGCGATATGTTATACTTTTCCCCCAATTACTATTTTGACAATGCAAAAGATGTTGATTGGAATAAAGTTAAGGAGATACAAAAAGAAGTGGGGTATATATGATTTCTGTCGAGTCGCAAAACACAGTCCATAAAGCGTGGATGCTAAGAGTTTTAACGGAAGTAGCCGAGGACAGCCTACTATCAAAACAACTGATATTTAAAGGAGGAACCTGCGCGTCTATGATGGGCATTTTAAACAGGTTTTCTGTAGATTTGGACTTTGATGTACTAGACTTGGAGAAAACCCCCGATATTAGAAAAGCCTTCCGCGCAATTTTTACCAAGCTGGACCTGAGCATCAAAGACGAGAGTAAAAATGTAGTGGAGTTCTTTGTAAAATACCCCGCTAAAGAAAATACTCGGTCTATTTTAAAAATCGACGCAGTTGTTGGAGTGTTTAAACATGCTATTAACACGCCGGTGTATTTACCGGAAATCAGCCGGACTTTAATGTGTCAGACAAAAGAAACGATTTTTTCACACAAGCTGGTAGCACTAAAAGAACGGTACGACAAAAAGGAAGCCATTGCCGGTAGGGATCTTTACGATATTCATTATTTCTTTTTTCAGGGTCTTAGGTACATTCCGGAGCTTATTAAAGAGCGTACAAATAAGTCGACCATTTCCTATTTTAAAGAGTTGGTTGATTTTATCGAAAACAAGATGGACCAAGAAAGCATCGATAGAGATTTAAACCCGCTCCTGCTGACCAAGGAATTCCACAAGGTAAGAAGGGTACTTAAACGAGAGGCTATTTTATTCCTTAACCAAGAAATTTCTCGTCTTTCCAACAAATAGTAGACTCTTGACAACTGGCACTCGGTGCGTTAGAGTGATAACGCGTTAGCAAATGTCAGTAAAACAAAAAATTCATTAAAATTTAAAGGAGGTGAGCAAGATGTCGCTTATTAAATACAACAGAGTTTTCCCTACTGCTTGGGGTTCTTTTTTTGACGACGACAGCATTGTTCCGTCCGTGCTTAACTGGCCGGATGCAACTACCGCCCAAGGTATAGACATGTACGAAACGGACAACGAGCTTATTGTTGAGGCTTCTGTTGCCGGCGTGCCAGAGAAAAATGTGGAAGTTACCGTGGAGGGCAACATTTTAACCATTAAGGCGGACTTTGAGGAAACCAAGGAGGAAAAGGATAAAAAGAAGGTTGTTTACAAGAGCACGCGCCAGAGTTCGTTTAACTATTCCACAAGTTTGCCAAGGCTGGTTGACGGGTCAAAAGCCACGGCGGAAGTGGAAAACGGCGTGGTTAAAATTGTAATTCCCAAGACGGAAGAGGAAAAGCCAAAAAAGATTGAGGTAAAGAAGAAGTAGTTTTTAGTAGTTTGGTATGACGGTTGGGTCCGGAATGGACTAGTAGAGATTATAATTTGGTAAAAGGTCAAAAGCTTGGGACGGACTATCGGATATTATAACGGCGGAACGAAGAAAGACGGTGCATAGATTTGGAAAAGCCCCCAACTCGGGGGCTTTTTATTAACCGTCGTGTTATACTTCCCGTATGAACTACCTTATTAGCGTAATAATAATTAGCGTCATGTGGGGAATCGCCGATGTTCTACGAAAAATTACTTCATCACATGGGGATTCAAAAACCTTAACTATTTTATTTAACCTAGGGGCGACCTTGGTACCATTGGCGTGGCTTATATTGGACAGAACAAAAAGGATCGGTACGGATACTTCCGCAATGCTATTAAGCCTAGTTGGCGGTGGTTTAGGTGGAATCGGCGGGGTAATGCTGTACAACCTACTAGCCAAAAACGGCGCGTCTGTTACTTTTGGCTTGGTTAGAACAATCACTTTAGTGACCGTCGTAATACTTTCCTTGGTATTCCTATCTGACAAACTTACGGTAAAAACAGGTGCAGGATTTATCTTGTCTTTGGTTGGTGTCTACCTACTCGCCTCAAGATAGTACCGTCCCAAATGTCACCTTAGCTACGGTATACTACCGAATTAGCGCTAATTCCGCTTGACAACAGGCTGTATTCGCGTTAATATAGCAGTGTTATGATTTCAAGAACCATAGAGGAATCGATTATTCAAAAGTTAATCACAACAAACAAGGGGGTAGTCATTTATGGTGCCAGACAGGTGGGTAAGACTACACTAGCAAACAGCGTTGTAGAGTCACTAGGTGTTAAAACTCTAACCTTAAATGGCGACCAGACAAGATTCATCGATGTTCTTTCTAGTCGAGATCTTGCAAAAATCACGGCTTTAATAGATGGCTATGACTTAGTGTTTATCGACGAAGCCCAACGCATCCCGGAAATCGGTCTGTCCTTAAAAATTATTATAGACAACATTCCTCAAATTAAGGTCTTAGTTACAGGGTCTTCCTCACTGGATCTGGCAAGCAAAGTTAGTGAGCCACTTACAGGCAGGGTCTGGACATATCACCTCTACCCTATATCCTTTATTGAACTTTTGAAAACCAACAACATGGTTGAACTTGACGCTACTTTGGAAGACCGTTTAGTATACGGATCCTATCCAGAAATATTCTCACTAAAAAGCGAGGCTCAGAAAAAGGAGTATCTGCAGAATCTGTCGGACGCCTACTTATACAAGGACCTGTTGGACTTTGGTGGCATTAAAAATTCCGTCAAAATTAGAGACCTCTTGAAACTTCTAGCTTTCCAGATAGGATCGCAGGCTTCAATTTCCGAAATAGGAAATACTCTGGGAATGGGTAAAGAAACCGTCTCAAAATACATAGACTTATTAGAAAAATCATATGTAATTTTTAGACTACAAGGTTTTAGCCGTAATTTACGCAAAGAGATAAACAAAATGGATAAAATCTATTTTTACGATCTGGGAATTAGAAACACCCTAATAGACAATTTAAAGCCTCTAAAAGACCGTGATGACGCAGGCTCTCTTTGGGAGAATTTCCTAATAGTAGAACGGATGAAGTTGTTAGCGTATAAAAACAAACTGGCTTCAACATACTATTGGAGAACTTACACAGGTGCCGAGCTTGATTATGTAGAAGAAACGAATGGAAAACTACACGGTTACGAATTTAAATTCGGTAAAACCGTAAAATACCCGCCAAAAACATGGTCGGAAACCTATATGGATTCAGAATTCTTGTGCGTCAATAGGGATAATTACCTGGACTTTATCCTTAAATAATGTCGTCCTCTTCTAACACGGGAATGATGGGGGTTTCTGATGTAAGGGCTTTCTTAAACTGAAGCTTGTTAATTAGTTTATAGAACAACTCAATCTCTTTGACTTTAAACAACCGCGTAAAGAAAAAGTAGGAAACAATACCAGAGGTTATTACAACCACCGTCAAAACCAAAAGCTCCAGCGTTTTTGTGGTGTCAAACACTCTAATGTCCAAAAGTTTAAGCGGACCGTAAATGGAAATACCCATAGCCAGCGCGGAAACGCCTATTTTGGCAAAAGGCTTAAAAAAGTCGCCCAAAGTTAGTTGCCCAATGCGTTTTTGAACCAAAATTAAAAGTAAAATAAAGTCGATAAAACTTCCCAAAGTTATGGCTAATGCAATAGCCCAAGTACCAAGCCCTAAGAACTTGACGGCGGTAAAAGAAAGCGCGGTGGTTATAAAAATAGAAATTAAACTAACGGCAAGCGGGGTAACCGTGTCCTTAAAGGCATAAAAAACCCTATTTAACAACAAAACTGCGCTTTGGGAAAAAATGGAAATGCTAAAAATCCCCAAAATTAACGCGGTCTGTAAAGTGGCGTCCCAGGGGAAAGCGCTGGCTCCATAAACCAACCTAGTTACCGGCACCCGCAAAATTATAAAAATTACGCTTGCTGGTACAGCCAAAAACATCATCTGGAAAAAAGAGTTGAAAAAGGTTTTTTTGAACGACTCTAGATTTTTGCCGGTCGACTCCATACTTAACGACGGCAAAACCGCAAGCGCAATGGACGCGCCAAAAAAGTTTACCGGAAAAGACTGCAACTGGTCGGCAAATTTAATGTAAATGACAGAACTGGTGGAAACTAACACCGCTAAAGCATTGTTTATAGTAATAGAAATTTGCGACGCAGTTAGCGACAGGATTCTTGGTGGTAGGATCCGTAGCATTTTTAGCGCCCCGCTGTCCAACAAATTAATTTGGGGACGGTAAGAAAAACCTGTGTTACCAACAAAAATCACCTGAATACCAAGGTGCAAAAAAGCTCCCAAAACTCCACCAATTGCCGGGGCGTAAATCCCAAAGTCGCGCGCCAAAAAAATAAGTCCAAAAATGAGTCCAATGTTGTATAAAACGGGCGCTAGCGCAGGAATTAAAAAGTATTTAAACGACTGCAAAACACAGCCAAAAAAGCTACTCAAAACCAACAGCAATTGACTAATCAGCATAATTCGCATTAGGCGCGTACCTAAGGTAATTTGCTCCAAATCAAGCTGTCCCGCAGAAATAAGATTGATAATTTGTGGTGTAAAAGCAAGTACCAAAGTCGACAAAAAAAGATACGCTAACATGCATAAAGTAATAGCGTTAGAGGCGGTTTTAAAAGCTTTATCTTTACCTTTTTCCAGCTCTTGGGCAAACACCGGAATAAACACGGTAGCCAGCGCACCCACCGCTAAAACAGAATAAATTAGGGAAGGAATCCTGTCCGCAATATAAAAAATGGAAAGCTCTATAGAGTCGCCATAAAAAGTGGCCATTAACCGCGAGCGCACCAAACCCAGCACTGCGGACACCCCGTAGGCAAAAGCCAGCACAAACGCCGCTGACAGCACCGAATTTTGGGTAGAAGAAAAAAGCTTGGACTTGACCATATCGCCCGTTATGTTATCATACACAAGCTAATTAAAGTAAGACTATGGCAAAAACGGCAAACGCAAAAAAAGCACATAGAGGTTCGGAGGCTAAAAAGCTACATAACCTTTTTTGGAAAAAGCGAATTAAAGTTGCTCAAAAAGTGGACCAGGTGACGGAGGAGTCGTACAAAACTTTGCAAAGTGTGGTGGACAAAGCCTCTAACAACAAGGTTATTCACAAAAATAAGGCTTCCCGATTAAAATCCCGATACGCTAAGAAAATAGCTAAAGACATTAAGTAAATCGATCGAACAATCTTTCAAAATCGTAACTAAGTCATACTTAATTTACAGCATGCCCAAAAATTTGCGCTTGCATTTTTTTGTCGACCTATGTAAACTAAATATCAGTTATCCTGCCTATGAATACTGCCAAGGATTCAAATGTAAAGAGTATTGCGGTAATATCCCTTGTTTCAGTTATGCTGTTTGGGATTTTTTATTATTTAATTACCGACGCTACAAGTAACCCATCTTCCCAACTTAAAGCAGAGAGCGACAGAATAACTTTGCAGGCGACTGAACAGAAAACGGTTGCGCAAAAAAGTGTGAACGATGCGGTGGTGGCGGATTCAAAAGCTGTAACTAAACCGCAAGAAACTATCGGCGATATATCAAATCCAGATGTTACTAAACAGGAGGTAAAGGGCGACGCCACGGAAACTTCCGTATTTAAAGCTTTGTCCACCCAAAAAACTGATGTCCAAGCTAAAATGGTTTTAGGTGGCGCGGACACTCAAACGCCCGAGTCCACCGTTCCCGATACCGGCTCGGAAACCCTTTTTGGCGCGTTTGTCCTGTCGTCCTTAATAATGTTTACCGGAATTTACTTGATGCTCACTCAACCTAAAAATGTCGCCCTAGCTAAGTTTGAGAAACGTATTATTCGAGAGCTAGATTAGGTATTAACCGGAATCCTCGACAATACCATTCCCGCCTGTGTTTATATAACTAAGATTTGTATTGCCCAACAACTCTACCGACAACGCGAGACTACCATCCATATACCTTGGTAGAGCACCAGATTTATCTACCCAAGCTAGTAAATCAAAAATATCACCCTTCCAACCAGCTTCTCTAAGTCCATGGTAGGAAGTCGCTAACTCTACCCCCACATAGTAATAATGCCAACTTTCATCAGGTACATCATCATGCCGGTTGTTATCAATATACGATCTTACGAAACCGAATTCATGGGCCTCACGATCTAAAAACTCATAGGCAGGTGTGTTTTCAAAGCCCGCCCTAGAGTCAATGGCGAAATTTATCGACCGCGTAGTAAAATCAACTGCCCTGCCTGTTTGATGCTGAGAGCTTCCGGGTAAAGCCGTCCACCTTTTATCTACTGCTTTGTCGTAAAGGTACTTCTGAGTCGCGTAGCTCCTATAACCTGAACCAATAAAAATATCCTCCACACCATCTTCTTTAGCCTGGGCAAATAAAGCCTGCAGAGGCCCGACTAATTCAACAGACGCACTCACAGACTCAGCACTCGTTGGTATATCCTGTTGTCGCAATTTTACAACTTCTGGAGTGTAGTTTGCCTCTAAAAGATTACTTCTATCTACAATCCGATAAAGGTGGAATTCTTCTTCAGTTAGTTCACGGTAAGTAATATTTTCTCCTCGAGCCAGGATACCACCACCCAGCTCATTCCCCCCCCCCAAAGATATGCCCGAATTTAACATAGCTAATTCATTTATTATTTTATTAGGATCTTGTGATCCCACTACATTTGCGATGTCACCTTCATAAACCACGCCTAAAACAAAGAAATGAGGTGTATCTTTAGGAAGGGGGTGAATAATCCCGTGCTTTAAAGCAAGATCAATTATTTCTCCGTTGATGGGTAATAATTTTCCTCCGTCACCTAGCATATACAAGTCGAATGCACCACCCGTCTGATGTTGAGATTTCCCAGCCTTGGCGGCCCCGTTGGGGTTCTTTTCATATACTGCGTCCTGTTCCGCGTACGATCTGTAAGTGTGGGCTATCATCAAATTCGTATATCCCTTTTGGTAACATTCGTCGATGAAGGCAGTTAAGCTTGGCAAGGCTTTTTCAGAAATAAGGTGATTTCCAGCCCCCGCCCATAGAGTCGCCTTTATACCCTCAGCTTGGATTTCAACTAAATCCGAAGGTATGTAGGTTTCTGGTAAGCCCAATTCACCGCTGTGCCTAAAATCCCCAGAAATAATTGCCTTTATAGTTGTCTCTCTACCATCTTGTACACCTTCTGTAGAAGAGGCGCCATCAGTTACAGTACCTTTTGAGTCTGTCTCTTGGTACCAATCCTGCACCTCTTTTGAGGGAACTTCCTGCGGGATCTCTAGCCCGGAAGTCGAATCAACAACTGGCGGTAGTATTTCCTCGCCTGCCTCGTTATAACCTTGCTCCCAAGCTTGGACACTGGCAGGAGGCACCGTTTTAGGGACCTCCACATTTGTTGTGACAAGCGGTTTTTCCAAAGTTATTGTTTCCGGTACGATGGGTGTTGGATTATCGTTAAGTTCTACAGGTTGTACGACTTCAGCTTGTTCTGTTACAAATGGTGGTAATTTTTCTAAACGGTGACCAAGCACGGAAACTGCAACAACTACCGCTGCTACTGCCCCAGCCTGTAATACTTCCTTCCGGTTCTGTGAAAACCAATCTCCTACCCGCCTTAATCCGCCCTTAAGCTTTTCCCAACCTGACTTCCCAATATCGGCTTCTACAATCGTTTTATTTTGTTCCGCCAAAGCGACCGCTCTTTCCTCCACCTGGGTTTCCAATCTCGAACCATTAGCTTCGGTAACTCCATAATAATCCGCCTGCTGTACCTTTTCCTGACTAATAACGGTAGCTGCCCGGTAAACGCTTTGGGAATAATGCCGTTTGTGGGGCTGGCCTTTTTCTTTAAGAAAAGTGTAAACATTGGCTTTTTCAGGGAACTCGTCTGCGTAGTGTTCCAAGGCATACACAACATGTGCGGTATAAACCAGTTTCCCCCGCATACATCGTACTAGTTGCAATAGCTCATAATTACCCGGAGCTTCGGTATCGTTTCTGACTTCTCGTTCGACATCTCTTAATGCACTCAAAACAGACGAGTAATCATGGTCGTAATTACCTAATAAAGTCGTCAAATACTCATCGGCAACATTTTTACCGTGCATGGTAAGTTTTTCCGATTTACCCAAAAGTGGTTGATTCGGATCTCGCTCTAGAATAGGTGCTATACCCCTTATAAACAGCTCGACATTAGAAGATTCCGCCATTTCACCGACAACGCTATTTACTTTTTCGATTGGTGCGGTCATTTGATAAGTAAGTCCCTTAGCTCTGTTCTGATTCTATTAGTTAACTCATCATCCAGACTGGGTATCTGTTTCAGCAGAAACTGGTACATATACTGAGCATCTTTATCGTCTTCAAGCATC
This sequence comes from uncultured Candidatus Saccharibacteria bacterium, assembly GCA_964490125.1. GTDB lineage: Bacteria > Patescibacteriota > WWE3 > UBA101185 > UBA10185 > JBBAAW01. Next base: position 103,532 of record CAZBAJ010000002.1, on the reverse strand, counting down.
CGATAGAACTCTAATCTCTGCCGTTTATTTAAGCTGGTAAGGATGAAGTTTATAATCACTTCATTGATTAGTTTTTCTGTAACAGGATCACCGCCATCAAGATCTAGGAATAGTCTTTCGCCAAGACCGATAATTTTTAGTATATCTGTTAACTTCGAACTAGTCATGCAAAATCCCTTGAACCATATACCGCATGGCTTTACTGCCGGCAGGATAACAGGTCATAAGCGTAATAGTGGACTCGTTTAAATACCGTGGCTTAAATTCCGCCAAGGGATTAACATCCGCCGGATTGGCAAGTTGGTGACTTTCTACCAAATACTTATACTGGACATTATTATAGTCAACCAAAATCTCATCCCCCGCGTTAAGCCTGTCAATAGTAGAAAAAATAGCTTTGTAATTTTTTGGACTGTAAAACATGGGCAAAACAGAATGTCCAAAAATAAAGGCGTTGCCCACCTCCCCCGGCAAAGCTGAATTGGGGTAATGACCTAGAGCATCGTTTGGATCTAAATCTTTAGCGTTAGTTTCCACCAAAGCTTTTTCTATCCCCAACTTTTTTATGGTCAAATAAAAGTACTGCGGGACATTTTGACGCGTTAAAGAATCTTGCCGATCCGCAACCACCGTGTCCTTTGCCGGTCCATAAGCTGTAAGTTCGTCAAAACTAAAGTCACCAAAGCCCGTACTGGCGCCTAAAACGGAGCCTCTAACCGCGCGCGTATCCACTTTGTCGCCCTTAATATACACAAACGGCAACACCACCTGCCATAAAAACAGCATTAACCCGGCAAAAATTAACATGGACGGCAAAAGTCGTGGCTCCAGCACAAAATGCCGGTCGTAGGTTTTGTACAGCGGGTCGTACGATTCGTCTTTTATATATTTGTAAGGAACTTTATAAACCATAGGCAGGTGTTCTTGTGAACATACCGATTACTTAGCGGGTCCACCCCTTTTAATACAATCGTCAATAACGGTCTTGGAAGCCTGTTTAACAGCCATATCCCTAAGAGAACCGCTACCTTTGCCGAATACAGAAGTTAGATTTTCTGCGTAACGCTCGCACTTAGACTCAACGGAATTGTAACTGATAAACCAATTAACTCCGATTATCAAAACAATCACCGCAACTATAACCAAGAAATATTTATTTTTTAATAGATCGTCGTGAAATATGTTCACAGCTTTATATTACAAGTCTTGACGCTAATATTCAATTTTTCATGGTAGGTAGGATTGTTTGTCGTCTTTGGTTTTTTTTGACTAGGTCATAGACCCCATATTTAAACGAACAATAACCTGCTTTTTATAGATTTAAGGCTTTTACTACGGCGTTAACTGTATGACATTTGTGACATTGTTCAGTTATATTTATTTGCGAACTATTTTTAAGCCGTTGTTAAAGCAAATACCTAATTGTCTAAAATAATTAGTGAACTACCCTAGTTCGTAAATATCCTAGACTACGGTGGCTGTAACTACAGTCACAGCGGTGGACTTAACTTATTTGGGTATTATTGTCTAATATAGATAATAATGGAATGTTTCGGTGTCTGGGTGCTTAAATATGCTCGGATGTGTATTTATTCAAGTTTTTGTTGTATTTGGATGTTTATGTGATTATTTGTTCGGTTGTTTGCTTGCTTGTACAGGTTGTCTTGATATTTAAATGTTTGTTTGGGTGTTTGAGTACGTATTTATGTGTCCGTGTTTTTAGACTATATTGACAGCCTTAAAACCATGCTACCAACATAGTTCGCTTATTATTTAGCAAAATTGGAATTTTGTTGTTATTACAGGACGGAAATAGTTCGCGTATTTTTATAAGTGAACTAACAAGAATTTATCATACTTTATTTGCTTTAATAACAATTTTAAACTGACGGAATAAGGGATTTAGTTCGTTTAAATACGTGCCCTTTGGGGCATACTTTATTCTTTTGCTTAAACAAATATCAGTTGCATGAATTTTATCTCTATTTAGATTACATCTATTTAACATCTAATGCATTTTAAATACCGATTAGTTAAAGAGACCTAATTTCCCCTAAAATCCTCTGTACGGCGACTAAGACAATGGATTCGGGCAGAATTTTACCAGTCTTTAGGGCCACATCCAGTTTATACAAAAGTTCGTAGAGTTCCAAAATCTGGACGACATTGAAATTCTGCGCTTGTCGCGTGGCAGAGGAGAGTTGAAACGGCGGAAGCTTTCTACCAAGTCCAAACTTTACCAACGCAATGTTTTTTAGCTGATACTGCAACATAACCAAAATATAAACGGGATCATTGTCAATCTCCAACAGCTTTTGCAAACTTTTATAACATTGCGCCTCCCGTTTGCTAAATAAGTCGTCCAAAAATTTAAAAACCTCCGTAGGGCGGGCAACGGTTGCGGGGATAACCTTACCCTTAAACGCGCGAACGACTTTAACAACTGGTGCGGTAGCCTCCAGGTCCTTTGTGCTAACCAAAATTATATTTGCCGTGGGATAGCGCTTAAATGCGTCAAACAGCTTTTCTAGTTGCGCCTTTAAAATCTTAGAAATATCAATTACATTTAGCGCCGACTCCCCAAAAATGTCGGTTTGCAAGGTTGTCTCAATGGCGTTTACCGGAATATCCTCCAAGTCGTACTCTTTAATGGTGGACGCCTTAACTTCCTGCGCGGACTTTAAAATAAAGTTCCTTATAGCAATTTGATTTGTTCCGTAAATTAGCGCGAGCATTAGTTAAAAAGATATTTTTGAATATAGGCGTGAATTTGCGAATAATCCCCGGCTTTGGGAATTAACACATATTTTCCGCCATATAAAGTTAAATCCGTTGGCGCGTATAAAAGTCCGCCGTCTTCGCTTTCACTTCTGTCGTCCAAAACTAACGCTCTAATATTGTTAAAACTGTTGGACTTTGTTAAGTCGTAAAAAAGTTGCAAACTGGAAAAATCTAAATCCGTATCTAAACTTTTAGCATATAAGTCGTACAACGATTTGATTTTTGTTATATCCAACAGGGTTTGCGCGGATAAGGCTTTTTGTTTTACCGCGGTAATTAAATTTTGTTGACGCCTGGCACGGGCAAAATCGGTACCTTCACCGTTATCGCCGTGGCGGGATCTAGCATATTTAAGCGCGGTTTCCCCATCCATCTTAACTAAACCCTTGGCAAATGTAATAGTTTCATACCGCGCGCTTTCCGGTTGGGCGTCCTCCATACCTTCAATTGGGTATAAACTGTCCGTAAAGGCGGTTTCCACTTGAACCTCCACACCATCCAAAATGTCTATAACATCTTTAAAAAGCGCAAAATTAACTACTACATGGTAATGAACGGGAATACCCAAAGCAGTTTCCACTGCGGTCAGAACCTCTTGCGTGCCGGTACCTTCCTTTCCGCCGTAAGTAGCGTAAAGCTCGTTTATTTTGTAATAACCACCGGTAGAGCTTTTTACCCACAAATCCCTGGGAACGGAGATCATAACCGCGTCACCCGTAGTTTTACCCACAGAAATTAACATAATAGTATCGGTAAGTTGACTTCCAGTCATTCCGCCGGAGATTCTGCCGTCAGTACCTAAAATTAAAATGTTGGTCCGCCCGTCCGTCTCTTTTAATTTAGCGTTTGACCCGCCTGTTACCGCGGTAACGATGCTTACAGGATTTAACATGCCTGCCAAAGCCGTTTTAACTTTGCCAATATTTAGCGCAAGCCCAATTATTACAACACCAAAAATAATGGCGGGTAAGTACGTACCAAGGGATTTTTTGGCTCCATTAGAACCTTTTTTGGTCGCCAAAGTTCTATTACCACTAACCCTAGTGGATTTTAAATCTACATAAGTCATAGAGAGAATTTACCAACAATATCAGCAAAAGTGACGGGATTCAAGGAGGCGTTACCTACCAAAACTCCGTCCAACTCCAAAACAGTCGCCAGTTCACCGGCGTTTTCCTCGTTTACTGAACCGCCGTAAATAAGTGTTGCCTCATCGCCAAAAAACTTTCTGGCTTCGTCCACCAGCTTTTGCACCTCTGCCAAACTTTTTGCCTGATAGACTCCGTTTTGAGAAATATTTTGGGGATCTTCCAGCGCGTAAATTGCCCCGTCCATAATTTTATATTGGTCCGGCGACTTAAAACACACCAGGGGAGTAATTCCCGCCCCCAAACAAAGTTGCGCTTTTTGGTGGACGAGTTGCCTGTCTTCCTGCCTCTCACTATGTCCCACAATGGCATAATTACAATACTTTTTGACTTGATTAACGCCAATAAACCCCGTGTGTGCTCCATCCGCAAACGGCGAGACATCCTGCACCCCCACCGCTACACCCAAAGGCTTTAGCGCACCTGCCACTTTATCAACAAACGGCGCCGGCGGACAAACTACCACGGTAACAGCGTCCAAATTAACCCTAGTTCCTCCCTCTACGCCTTCAATAAGTCGCCCAAATTCCCCACACCAAGTCAAAGCTTCTTCTAAAGTTTTGTTTTGTTTCCAATTTGCTATTACTAGTTTTCTTAATGTCGTACTTGTAATGGTTGTCACAATTAGTCAAGCTCCTTAAGTGTTTTGGTAAATAAATCGGGCAAAGCCTCTAACTGCTCGTGAGTGTAGTTGTACCCCAAAGCGTCCAAACACGCAAATACTGTCCCCAAATTGCTGTAGATATTTTCCGCGTAACCACAGGCTACCAAGCTATGTAATAAAATGTTTCCGCCTATTTCACCAATCCTTGACTCACTACAGCCTAACGGACAGCCGGAACAGGAAGGTCTGCCACCAAAATCTACTCCCATGGAACCCGCCTGACCCACCAATTGATTAAACAATGCGGAATATTTACTGGCGTCCGCAAGCTCAAAAACTTTGGTACCTGTTACACACAAACCCAAAAGTCGCTTGGCAATAAATTTTTTCTCCACAAAGCCGATTTTTAAACCAAAATAGCCGTCTAACAATAAATTTCCAGCGTCCATTTGCAAAATGCTCCTTTTACCAGGCAGTCCCAAGGAAGCAAAATCCACGCCCGCATCGCCAGCTTCCAAAAATTTAACATCCTCATCCACACAATCTAATACTGTTTGACGATCTAACGCTCCGGCTAACACCAAGGCATCAAAACCACTGTACGCTAACCTAAAACCCAGCGATCCGCCAAGATATAAGTCCTCAATTACCCCGTCGTTCTCCACCACAAAAGAAGTTTTTGACACAAAAGGAAAGTAACCGTTTAGCGGACCTATAGAAATTACCACGGGATCCAAATCCTTATACAAACTGTAAATTTTTACGCCCATAGCAACACCACCAACAAACGGCACCAGTTCCGGCAAAAGTTGGACCTCCGCCGTCTTTTGGGACAGATTCACAAATAGCACTTTTTTAGGTTCCACTATCCTCCTCCGTTTCCTCAAACACGCCGCGAGGGCATACACTTACAACGGTCTTAATTTTTAATTGCGTAATTTTTGGATCCACACTGACTTCAAACTTGTCGCCCTCATCTAGATTGCGTAAAATTCTTATGTACGACCCGGCAAGCCCCACTCTTTCTAACTGGCGCTGACACTCCATAACGCACATCTCACAACCTATACACTTATTTTCATGGACGACTTTAAGGCTAGACATTAATTTAGCGCCTCGATTCCGGGCAAAGTTCCGTCAACCAAAAAATCTAACATGGCGCTTCCACCGGTAGATACAAAACTAAATTTATGGAATAGTCCAAACCTATTTAACGCGGTAACAGTATCCCCACCGCCCGCTAACGCAAAGGAGCCTCTGGCAACCGATTCGATAATAAATTCTGCAACCTGTTTTGTACCAACGGCATAGGTTTTTTCTTCAAACAAACCCATGGGACCAGCCCAAACCACAGTCTTTGCGTTAATAATCATGTCCCGCCAACCCTCTAAGGTCAGTGGTCCAATGTCTTTATTATCAACATAATCTTTAGGACAAAACACTTTATCAATGGTAATAGGCTCTTCCAAAGCTAGTCGTCCGCCTACTAACACCGCATCCGCAAGCTGGGCAAATTTTTGAATGACGGGTTTTTTGGATTCAATTTTTGCCCCACCGATAATAGCTACCAGAGGTCTGGCGGGATTCTCTAAAACTTTTTTAAGTGAGTCAACTTCTTTAACTAATTGAAATCCCGCGTATGCTGGCAATAATTTAGCAACACCGGTAATTGACGAGGCTTTTCTATGACAGGTGGCAAAACTTTCGTTTACATATAAATCCGCTTTGTCTGCTAACTCCTTGACAAAATCTGCATCGTCAGCTTCCTCTCTCTCGTCAAACCGTAAATTTTCTAGTAGCTCGTACGCATGTCCCAAATTAGCGTCAAAATAAGGTTTAAGTTGACTTGTGGACAGCGCCGGATCCGCCTTACCTTTTGGTCTACCCACATGTCCGCAAATTATTGGCAGTCCCCCCTTGTCCACAATGTATTTTAGAGTTGGTAAAGCCGAATCAAGTCTAAAGGGTTCCACTACCACACCTTCCTTAACCGACACATCTAGGTCGCACCGCACCAGCACCCGCGTGCCTTTACCAATTTGCGCCTGATTCACACACTTCATTAGCACATCATATCAGCCCCAAAGTCGATTTGACAAACCAAAATACTTCTGCTACTATGATGGGTCGCTTAAAAGGAGGCGCGTTATGGAACACAAAACCAACGAAGTAAAAAATAAAAATATAAGCAAGGACGACCAGAAATTAAAGCACAAAGTTAACATGCTGATTAAGGGAAATTTGCGCCATCTTACTTACAAACTACACGCTTTAATTGAAGCAACACGACTTGGACTTAAAACCAGCAAACTCATTAAGCACCAAACAGGCAACCTGGAACTGGAATTTGAAGGCGAAAAAGCTCAACTTTGGAAAATAGTAAAGTGGGCAAAAAGCCCTAAACACCTAAGTAAAGTGGAAGAAGTGATGTTTAGCTTCACCTCGATAACCGCACTGTAACCAAGTCGCTCACATTTCCCAAGGCAACACATGTTTAATGCCGTTTTTGTCGCCAAAACTTACATCGTCCATACTAATAACCAGCTTTTCATAATTATCCTTAATAGCCTCAAGTGAAGCATACTCCCGGTCAATTACTTTTTGGTCGGCTAGCGTGTAGGTAACCTGAACATATTTCTTGTCGCCCGGTTTTTCTAAAATAAAATCTACCTCCAAATTGCCAACCGTCCCAACATAAACCTGATACCCCTGCTGTCTGTAATAAAGATAGACGGCGTTTTCTAAATTCTTGTTTAAACCGGGATCAAAGGAAGAAAATAAAAAGTTTTTGTACGAGAGATCGTTAAGATAGTATTTTTTAGACCCGGTTAAAATGCTCTTGCCTTTAATATCGTAACGATCGGCTTCGTGAATTAATATTGCTTGGCATAAATAACTAATGTAGTTACTAATAGTGTCGTAATTAGTAGGCGACTTTACCGACTTTAAAACCCCCACAATACTGTTAGGTGAGCAAAGATTGCTAATATTATCTGACACAAATTTAAACAGACTGGCTAACAGGGCGGGATCGCGAACATTATATTTTTTAACAATATCATTTAATAAAATTGTATCGACTAAAGAAGATATATAATTGGTTTGGACTTCTCTATCCGACAATTTGTAAAGTTCCGGAAGTCCGCCCGTTTGTAAAAATTTAAGGTACGACTCTTTGGTTGCGGGCGACTTGGTAAAATCGCAATACTCTGTGAACATAAAAGGAAAAACTTCAAACTGAACAAATCTGCCACTTAAATAAGTGGCCAATTCGCCGGAAAGCATTTTAGAGTTTGAGCCCGTAATAAAAACCTCGCAAGGTTCTTGATAGTTTTGAGTATAAGCGTTTACTAATTTTTCCCAACCGTCAATTTCCTGAATCTCGTCAAAAAAGTAATAAATTTTCCCTTTAGGTTTATATTTATCTTTGTATTTTTGGATTAAAATCTCTAAATCTTGGTACGATTTTATGGCGTCAAACTCCAACAACTCCTTGTTTAAATAAAAGGTGTTTTTAGGTGACACTCTTTTCTGCAAATCGCTAATAATCTGACGCATAATATAACTTTTACCAGCGCGACGCTGACCGGTTAGAACTTTAGCCAAAGGGTTATTAAGATACTTCTCTACCTGGTCTAAATACAACTTACGATGAAACCCAAGCTGATTTTTGCTTGGCTCTATGGCTTTGGTTGTCCAAGAATTGTATTTTGTTAGGCTGGTTAAAACTTCGTCCATACCCTAAACTTTACCACTTTTTACCAAAAGTTTCAAGTATAACCTAAAATTTCGCTAGACGGTTTTTGGCTGATTTTTGCTTACTTTTTGGTCTGTCTGTTGCTGTTCCTGTTGCTCTTTAGCCATTTGGACAATGTCCTCGTAATATGTGGTATCCATTTCCCCAGGAAATGGGGTAAAGTCGCCCGTAAATTCCACGGTTTCGTCTGGAAATTTTCTTTGGGGCGTTTCCCCGTCCCACACGCAAATAGTTTTAATGCCGGCTTTTGCGGAAGAAATACACCCGGTTAAAGAATCTTCAAAAGCTAGTGCTTCTTTGTGCGACACTTTAAAATGCGCCAAGGTTTTTTTGTAAATTTCCGGATCGGGTTTAGGATGCTTAACCTCGTCGCCACACAGAACCAAGTCAAACACTTCCTTAAGTCCTAAATAGGCAATAACTCGATCCACCACAACCCTGTACGAATTTGAAACCAAGGCTAAATTTAATTTTTTCATTAGCTTTAGTTCAGCAACAAAAGGCCAAAAACCTTCCGTTAATTCAAGCTTGTCTAGATTTTGGATGTACTCGTTTTGGGTAAGTTCTACCAATTCCTCAACTGGTCTGGCGTTGGTAATAACATTATTAGCTAAAATATGTTTCCAATCGTTGGCAAGCGTATCCCCACTTGAAACACTCGTGTCGATAGTACCAAAACCGGCTACTTCTGCTACCTTCTTATACGCTAAATCCCAAACTCTTTGTGATTTAACCACTGTCCCATCCAAGTCAAAAATTATTAGCTTCTTTTTGTCGAACAATTCTTTAAACATTAGTATCTCCCAAGCGGGTTTCTTTTTTTAGTTATAACAAAATAAGTGTTTAGCAAAATGACGGGCAAGCCCAAAATCCAGTTGATAGGAAAAACATACCACTTGTCATACCCAAATAAAAAAATCCACAAGGCGTAAATAAAGCCCACACCAAAGTAAATAGCTAAAAAAATTGCAAGAGCCAACGGCATGCTTTAAGATTATCAAAGAAAGAGTTTTATGGCAAAGAAAAAAGTGGACGACAAAAGGGAAAAGCTGGCGCTTGACGGGGATGCAGCAGGTTTGGTGGACGACAAAAAAGACCTGCATGCCGACAAAGAATTAGTGACAGACATTTTAATTCCCGATTCGGATGCGCTGGAATTTATTTGCCCCAATTGCGGAAAAATTTCCCAAAACGATGTAATTTTTTTGTGTAACACCTGTGAAAACAGCGAGCTTATTCATCAGGACGGCGTGTATATGTGTCCGCAATGCCTTTACCCCGGCGACAATTTTGAATGCATGAAGTGCGAAAACAAGCATGTGCGGATGAAGCACAAGAAGTAAGTTGCGGTTATAAATCCAACCCAAACGATTTTAGTGCTTGGATGGCAGACTGATACTGACCGTCAAAAACAAAGTATTTCTCCAATTCGGCTATCGGAACCCACTTAACTTCCCGCAACTCTTCTTGCTGGGCTGTTATTTTTACAGACTTATCAAGTCTAAACAAAAACTGGTACTTCTCCTGCCCACGATACTTTAAACCCTTGTTTTTGTAATAATCGTCGATAACTTCAGGAGGCCACTCGTATTTATTAATCAACGGACTCTTCTGGGTAATGCTGATATTTTCCAGCCCAAGCTCTTCTTTAAGTTCTCTAAGTATTCCCTGTTCAGGCGTTTCGTTGCCGTCTATCCCACCACCCGGTACATCCCACTGATTTGCAGCATAACTTTGCTTTTGGACTATTAGAATCTCGGTTCCGGTTTGGTCGACAATAAAAGCGTTTGCCCCCTGTCTATAAGGTATTTTGGAATAATCTTGAACCATATAAAGTTTTAACCTCCATCATTATCCCGGGGCACATATATTTGCTAATAGCCCTTTCTGTTACTAAATCGACCTGTCTATTAAAATATTCCTGCAAGGTATTCTGCACATCAACAAGGGTAAAATAACCAACAGGAAAGCCAAATTTAACCAACAAATCCACATCGCTGGTTTGCGTTTCCTCGCCTCTGGCAAAAGAACCAAAAAGACCCAAATAAGAAATGTTGTTTTGGCGACAGACCTCTTTTAATTGAATTGATGAAAATAATTCACTCATAGGAATATTTTAGCACAGCCACGAACCGATCACAGATTTCTAAAATGTGTGTGTGGTATTGGGTTTTACACTACAACCACAACGAATTATCATTTCGGTAATCTCACCGAAATGATCCCAAGCCATATCTAAAAGCACTAGTTTACTTTTGAGTACAAAAATTCCAAGAATTTCTGCAATTTTACCCAAAAATTTTAGTCGACCTTTTTCCATGCCACACAATTTAACGCAAAGTTTTTTAGCGACCCGCTTTTTATTATTATTGCTTCCGGTTCAAACACCGCCGAATACATATTCACCAAAGCAATTACATCCAACAAGGCGCGGTAACTAGACAGACCAGACATGTCGATATAAATTTTGGTAAACTTTTCGCCCAGCCTCATAGCGTCCTTAATATTAAACGCATCCAAAGTCTCAAACCGTATTTGCGGGTACTTTTGGCGGGCGACTTGAATGCAGTCCAAGCTTATATCCGTGGCAATCAAATTTTTGCATCGCTCGTGAATTAACACAGAAGTCGTCCCCCACTCACAGCCAATTTCCAGCACGACATCTTGAGCAGTAATCCAAGTTTGAATAGTCTGCCGATACTCCTCCACTCCGCGCGTGGCTATAAATTTAGTTCTTATTTTGTACTGATTTTCATTAGCCATATTTTCCTTTCCGCGACTTGGGTTTAAAAAAGCGCCCAAAGTCGCACACAACTAATTATATGCAACTTCCGGCGCTCTAAGAAAACTCTGCTGAGCTACTCCCGTCTAGACGGAATGACCTCCAGAATAGGTTAATACTACCACAAATCCTGTCGGCATACTAGTTAAATTAAGGACGACTTGAAGAAAATTATCTGATAAAATCGGGCTTAGTATGATTATTGGCACAGGTTTAACAAAAACATTTGGGGGAGAAGCCGTATTTGAAAACATCGACTTTAAAATCGGCAACGGTCGTAAAATCGCCTTGGTAGGTAAAAATGGCTGTGGCAAGTCGACATTATTTAAAACAATCGTAGACGAGTTAGAGGCGGACGCGGGTAATATTACGGTAGAAAATGAGAAAATCGGCTACATCCCGCAAGAGCTTACTTTCCCTAACGAACTGGTAGGCGAATACCTAGAAAAAAGGCTCGATAATTCCTGGGACTTCTATAAAGTCGACCAACTACTTGCCCAGCTGGAATTTGCTAATTTTGATCCGTATCAGGAAATAACTACCCTAAGTGAAGGTCAAAAAATGAAACTTAAAATGCTGGAAATATTACTGGAAAGTCCAACCACGCTACTTATCGACGAACCTACTAATCATTTAGACATTGACGGAATTTTGTGGTTTGAAAACTACATTAACCATTTGGACAAAACGGTGCTGATGATTTCTCATGATAGGGAGTTTTTAAATAATACTGTGGACGAAATCTGGGAATTGGAAAATAAAAAACTACTTAAATTTGTAGGTAACTACGACTTTTATAAGGAAGAAAAACTAAAGCTTATTAACAAATGGAACGAGGAATATGTTAGGTTTCTTAGGAAAAAAGCGCAATTAGAGCGACTTTTGGTAAGGGCACAGGTTGGTCACATAAGCAGACACGGCGGAGCAAGCCAAGTAAAAACTAGGATTAAACGAGAAATCGACCAAGATAAAAGGGAAAAATATGTGGAAAAGAAAATGCAGAGGGTGGTGTTTGACACGGGCGTCACGCATTCAAAGCTAATGCTTAGGTTCGAAAAAGTTACTAAAACTTACGCTACAAACACAGTTTTTAAAGACCTGTCCTTTGATATTAGGGGTGGTGAAAAAGTGTGGCTGTTTGGTCCAAACGGCGCGGGTAAAACTACAATTGTTAAGCTCGCCGTGGGTGAAGAACAGCCAAATTACGGTGAAGTAAAGATTGGCGAGAATTTAAAAATAGGTTATTTTGCCCAAAAACAAACGCACCTGGACTACCAAAAAGATTTATTGACATATTTCTGCGAGGAAACGGGCTGTTATTACGCTAACGCTTTTGCAAAACTCAAAAGATACATGTTTGAAAAAGACGACTTAAAGAAAAAGGTTGGCATGTTAAGCCCCGGACAAAGAGCGCGGTTTGCGTTTGCGCTGTTTGCCTATAAAAACTACGACATGTTGATTTTGGACGAACCAGACAATCATCTGGACATTGAAACAAAAGAAGTTTTGGAAGAATCGCTAAAGGAGTATGAAGGTACGCTTTTGTTAATTTCCCACGATAGATTTTTTGTTGAGCGGGTTGGAGTGGAAAAAGTACTCAATTTAAAGGACGGAAGGCTGATGGGGTTATAGCCAATATCAAAGTACCGAACTTATTATATTCTAGATGCGTTTCAGAATCTCCTCGGATAAAATGTTCTCTCGTGTGTAGTGCAAAACCTTAAGACCGTACTTTTCCGCACCTTTGCAGTTTTCTGCATTATCGTCGACAAATAAAATCTCTCCCGGCGGTTCGTCAATAGTTTCAACAAGCACCCGGTAAAAATCTGGCTCCGGTTTTTGAAACCCAATTTTTGCAGAGTTCACATAATAATCAAAGTATTTTGATACACTCTGTCCCTTGAACCAATCGTCGATGTAAGACAAGTGATTTGTAGCTGTTGAAAATTTAAGCCTTGGAAGTTTGGAAAAAATATCTGGCTCTCTAATCTGATACAAGTTAAAAACTATGTGTTTGACTTTTTCCTCTAGCGCCTCTTTTACCAAACCAGTTTCTAAAGTCGCCCAGCTAAAAAATGCCTCATCAGTATTAAGAATTCCAAACTTGCTTTCCAGCACTTGTTCTATCGAATCCAAAGCAAAATCGGTTTCTTTAATAAACACACCGACAAAGTCAAATGCAACTGCTTTTATTAAACTCGAGTTAAGGTTTGACATCGTAATTACATTATAAACCAACTGGTACAACTACCTAAAAGAACACCTCCGCATATATTTGTTAGATTTATGCGGAGGTCCAAGCCTTAGAGAACAGTTACAACCCTGCGTGCTTTCTCCAAGGCAACTTTTGCCCTTTCCACACCTGCAACATATTCCTCCGGCAGTCCAGCGGGATAGAGCAGACCGACTCGCGAAGGATTAAGCCAAGTGAGGTTTAGTGTATCCACATACACCCCACTCCGGTACGCACTCCGAGGAATCCTCCCCGTCACCGTGTAGCCAATACGCTCAAGTGCCTTGCGAGAAGCTTCATTTTGGTCGCGCACGGTGGAGTGGATCATCCACCGGTTTAACATGTCTGTCGCAAACCAAGTGCGGGCTAAGTGCGCTCGAGAAGCCACGCCCTTGCCCCACCAAGTCGGATCGAAGATGATGATCCCGGAAGTACAAGATCCCGTTATGGGATCAATACCGTGTAAGCCGGTATTGCCTACAGGCAAATCGCATCCGTCCGGCAAAATCGCCCAAGATACGCCTTTGGGATCCTTTGCCGTCTTCTCCAGCCATTCCCTTTCGTCAGCTTCTGTGAACCCGTACAAGCCGTTAGTCCACATGTTGACTCTTAGGGACGACATCATTTCGGCGTAATGCTTTGCCCACTCCAACCTAGCTGGTACAAGCGTTATGCCGAGGCCATCGTACTCTACCCGAATTTTAGGACCGTACATTTTTCCCTCCACCTATTGACTTGTTGAAAGAGCGACTGATCTGGCGACAACAACTCGCTAGCCTCCTTTCATTAGGATTGCCAGACCAGAGAAACCGCCGGAGGGAAAATGTAGATTTTCTTGTGGAATAAAAAAGGCTTTCGTTTCCGGAAGCTTATCTTGTCAGACAAAAGTGGTTAAATGCCCGCAGATAAGCTATAAATTAGGTACTGCTTCAACAGCCCCCAAAAGGGTATTGATACAATCCATAAATTTATAGCTATCATTCTGCCAATGCATGTGGTCATTATAGCACGCCTACCGCGAGGCTGGTAGAATTAGCTGATGGTGTACGGTAAAACCTACTTTGATTTTCAGTACGATTTTGCAAAACTGCTCGAGACCCGGTCCGAAACACCGATACTAGAGGCAATTTTTCTTTACACAAACATCTACCTGCAACTTACTCACGATTTTAGTTTCTCCAAAGAAAATGTGGCGTGGCAAAACTTTGTAGCTAATTTTAAGAATGATCCTAACTATATCTATCAAAAATATCTTGAGTTTAATGCCGACAAACAGAACGCAAACGATTCAAAATTCGGCTGTTTTGCTTATCACTACGAGTCCGAAGGTGAAACAATCAGGTTGCACTTTACCAACCGCGATTATTCCGGTCTTGGCCCTTTATCCACGACACGCCACCAGCTAAGACAAACGGAGATAAAAGATATGTTTAAAGATATTAAAACTAACTATCCGCAAGCAGAGTTCGTCAAAGGAAAATCTTGGTTATACAACTTAGAACCATATCGGTCATTATTTCCACCCAAGTTCTTGGCAGAACTTAGAGAATTCACTGGCCCCGAATGGCAATTCCTTACAAGATGGGGGCAATTTATAAACAGCGAGCGGGAAGTAAAACAGGATCTTGCTCAAAAATTTCTCGTCTGTGCAAAGTCAAAAGGTAATGTCGACTTAATCCTCGATTGTTTCCCGTTAAAAGTTCTTACTGCAAAAGTCCAACTTTCTATATTTTACGTTTACTTTCAGGGCTCTGAATGCTAGAATAGCCACATTATGGACGACTTACTTATCAGACCAATTGAAGGAACCGATGCGGAGGATATTGCCCAAAACCTTTACTCTACAGCTACGGTTGAAGAAACTAGAGAGGGCATCAAAAAAGATCTGCCAAGAATTGCGGAGGGTAACTATATGCGTGCAGTAGCCGTAATGACCAATAAAGTTATCGGTCAGGTTTCCTTTAAAATTTTATCCAGCCCCGTCAAGCGCCATATAGTAGATATTGAAGGGGTTGTGGTGGCAGAAGAATATCAAGGCAAGGGTGTTTTTAGAAAACTTATGGACTACGGAATCAACTGGGCGACCGGTAAAGGTGCAGAAATGGCAATAATAAGTGTTCGGAAAGGAACCCACGCAGAAGATGTTTATCGACATGTAGGTTTTATCCAATATGGCGAGCTCAAAGACGGAATAAAAGAACCTTGGGGCGACAAAAAGACCTTTGATGAGGTTTTTCTTTACAAAGTTATAAATTAAAGCTTATGGACAACATCAGTTTGGCAGGAAAGATATTAAGTCAACAAAACATCGTGGTCAATTCACTGACTCCGCTTACAGGCGGA
Source organism: uncultured Candidatus Saccharibacteria bacterium (assembly GCA_964490125.1). Taxonomy (GTDB): domain Bacteria; phylum Patescibacteriota; class WWE3; order UBA101185; family UBA10185; genus JBBAAW01. The sequence continues at coordinate 87,884 of CAZBAJ010000002.1, read as the reverse complement.
CAGATAAATTTAATTTACAAAGTTGACGATAATTTTGTTCTTAGAATAGGAAGGGATAAGGACTCCGCCTCTAGGTTAAAACACGAAACTGAAGTATTTGGGGTATTAAAAGACAAAATACCTGTTCCAGAAGTTATCGCTTTTGGGGAATACGAGGGAAATACATACCAAATCCAAAAATTTATTAATGGTGAATTACTAACAAGAATCTGGACAACGGCAAAACCCACTCAAAAAGAAGATTTGGTAAAAGAAATGGTCGGCTACCTCAAAAACCTCCATCAAATCAACTTTGTCGACTTTGGTTTGCAGTACTCGGACAAAAAGTTTGATAACTGGGCAGACTACTGGGAAACTAAAATTGGTCAGCTAAAAACCCGGCTTCAAAAGATAGAAACATACTTGCCGGAAGATTTGCTGGATTTAGTGTTTGGCTACTTTGACAAAAATAAAAGGCTATTGGAAAACGAAAAGGCTGTTTTTGTTCACGGGGATTTTTGGCCTGGAAATATTCTTGTGCATGGGGGGCGTGTTAGTGGTTTTCTTGACTTTGAATTTGCCATACAAGCACCAAAAGAATGCGAGCTACTTTCGCTAGAAACATTTTGCTTGTACCCTAATGATTACGAGGAACAGGAAAGATTTACAACAGCAGACTTTATTGACCTTGCCGTTTTGATTAAAAAATACTACCCAGAAATACTTGAAACGCAAAACCTAAGAAAAAAGCTTGACCTTTACCAAATGATTAAAGCTATTGAATCGCATGTAAGTTACCTAGAAAGACACTCCCTAACACCCGAAAAATATTTTCCTGTAAACCCGGTTGCAAAAATAACCAACTTTTTGTACGAGGAGGGCGCGCGTATTTTTTAGAAGAACGAGTGTCTTTCAGATAATCCGCATAAAGTTGACCACAGGCAGCTTGGATGCCGACACCAAAACTCTGGCGCAAGGTGTTTTTTACTCCAAAGTCGTCAAGCACTTTTTGAAAAGCGCGAATTTTCTCGGTTGTAGAACCCACAAAATTCTCCTTAGTCGGACCCGGATTAAACCGGATTAGTTTAACCTCAAACAAATAGCTTTTTGCGCCTTGGTTTTTAATAAGTCGGGCTAAGGCTTTTGCATGCTCCAACGAGTCGTTGATATTTTTCAACAAAACATAGGCAAGTAAAACGCGCTTGTTGGTCTCCTCCACATAATTTTTAAGGGCCAGCATAACATCCGCAATTGGATAAACCTTGGTTATGGGCATAAGCTCAAGTCGTTGCTCCGGAAACGGCGAGTGCAAAGAAAATCCCAAATTTACTGACGGAAATTCCTTTTGCAAACGCTTGATCCCGAGAATAATCCCAACCGTGGATATGCTTATTCTCCGCTGACTTAAGCCTAACTTATCTTTATCCGTCATAATCCGCAAAGCATCAAAAATATTGGGGTTGGCAAGTGGTTCGCCCATACCCATAAAAGAAACACTGTCGATTTTGTTACCCTGTCGCAAAAAATACAAAACTTGGTCGACAATTTCATCCGCCGTAAGGTTTTTTCTAAGACCAATAGCCCCTGTCGCGCAAAATTTGCAACCCATGGCGCAACCGGCTTGGGATGAGATACAAAGTGATTCGTGGTCATCGTGGCGTTCTTTGTTAGATTTAAAGTCCATCAATACTGCTTCTATTCTTTCACCGTCGCTCGTCTTAAAAAGAATTTTTAAGGTTTGATTGTCACTGGTCTCGACAATTTTCGTAAGCCCAATAACATCGTCGCCCAAAGAGTCAATCAGCCTATTTCTTAGGTTGACGGGCAAAAAAGTCATACTACTATAAGTACTAAAATTGCTACGGAAAATTCCTTCCCACATTTGTTTTTCCCTATAAGGCGGGGCGTTCATTTCTGTTAAGATGTTGTGTATCGTTTCTAAACGATTGCCTAGTTTCATATAACCTTTCTAACTATTTAGTTGTAATGTAAAAGAAACAAAAAGTGGACCGGTTTTACGGTCACAAAGTATTAAGTTAATGGATTAGGCTCAACATCTTGGTGTATTGTAGCATAACCCAGGGAAACGGGTGGGTGGTGGAGCACTTTAAACTTGAACTTCTAACTTTAAACTTTAACCTCTACACGGTAAACTGCCGATTTTTAATGTTTACAATTAAAAGTATGACAGGCAGATGTTTTATATTGTAATAGCAACCGGGAATTTGTGTTGACTGGTTTTGGTAATTTTATGGCGTAACTACAACCAAAAAACCACCTCATACCCCCAAAAGTATGTAAACATTCAAAAATGCCGTTTGGACATATAGCCTTGGTCGGGAGCAGATTATTCCTTTTAGTAAAGCATTGTTGCTTATGCTTCACCCAAAACAACGGTCGTCAACTTCCTTCCACAACTAAATTCTACAACCACGGCTAAGTTAATAACAACAAACGCCAGTAAAGAAAGAAGTGGGATAGATAAAAACCCAAACACTTCAAAAGACCTGTCGACGCAAGAAACATCCACGGAACAGGCAAATAGTTCCTGCGACAGGATCCCGTAATAGAGCAAGTTGTGATACACAGCAACCAGAAGCCCTATGATACTTAACGGCAAAACATAATAATAAATATCCTTACTTTTGCGCAAGATTCCAACTGTAAGAATAACCGCCAAGGGAAACATGCACATTCTTTGATACCAACAAAGCTCGCAAGGCGGTATGCCGACTACTTTGTCAAACACCAAGCTACCAATTACCGCCACAATGGACTGAATCCACGCAATGTAGATAAGTTTGGTCATGCTAAACCCTCATCGGAGAAAAAGCGTTTTAAAATTATTGCCGCGCTTATGCTGTCCACCCGCCTACGGGCTTTTTGCGGAAGTTCCTCGCCGATAGCCTCCGCCGTAGCCTCGCGCGTAGTTCCAAATTCGTCAACAAACATTACCGGAATTCCCAACCTAGTTTTTAACATTTTGGCAAACCTCCGCACTTCTGCAGACTGGGGCGTCTCTTTGTGATCGTAACTTAACGGCAAACCCAAAACCACACCAGAAACTTTGTTTTCTTTAACCAGTCGAATAACTTCTTTAACAACCGTCATGCTATCCTTAGACTCAACTGATTTAACCGGCGTAACTACGCCATTTTTTCCAAGCGCCAAGCCCGTTACCGCGTCGCCAAAGTCCACACCCGCAATAAACTTATCTTTGTACTTGCTTTCAGTAGAATTGGTCATAATTTATCTCAATCCATCAATCTCCAATTTTAGTTTCTATTTCTACCGCAGAACTTTTTGTCGGCACATTTCTAAATAGCGGAAACCCCGGCGTGACAGTAAGCTCGACATTCTCCACGCCGTTTATGGATTTTAGAACATCGCTAGCCTCGGTAGGAGGTAGCCCTGCAATACTGTCAAAAACTTTTTCTTTATCAATTTTTGGCGAGATAAAAAACCTAAAAGTCACCTGCAAATCCGCTTCCGTAGGCGACAAAACCGTAGTTTCCGTATTACCCAAAACTTCCACGGTAATATCTTTATTGTAGGAATAAAACTCAAACCCAGGTGGCACCAAATTTTGGCTAATTTTGCCCATAAAATCCGCCAGCTCGGTTTTGGAATACGCAAGACCTTCTACCTGCGCGGTAATACTGCCAGAAAGCTTGTCTTTTTCTTCGCCCACCTTATTATTTTGGACGACATTTTTGCTGGTGATTTTTTCTGATTTGGTCACAAAATTAAAGCCATTAGGCACCGCCGTAGTTAACCCCTCACTAGGATTAGTTAAAATGTAGGCTGTAAGATCCTGCTCCAGTTTTGTTAAATCCGCTTGGGTGACAATTTTGACTTCTTTACTGGAACCGCCCTTAAAATCCGCGGAGTTAGAACCTACTAGCTCGCTTGATTTATAGCCTTTTACGCTAAAATCCCGCTCTTTTTTAAGGTTGTACGCATCGCCAATATTTTCCCCCGTCACACTAACCTCCACTGTACCTTTGGTAATAGTGGTATCTGGGGGCGGAGAATCCGTTCGGGCCGGGATTTTAACCTCCGCGTCGGTAAAAAAGTTATAGGAAGTGTCGTCCTTTTTATAAGTTATTTGACTGCCTTTTTTTAGCGCAATGTCCTCTTCCGTGGAATTATAAAGCGTAACCTTGCCTTTAGCTTTTTCCCCTTCTAACTTTGTACCAGTAGAAGCTAGTTCTAAAGAATGCTCCAGCGACCGTGAAATCTTTAATCCCCCCAAAACTTTTTTATCCAAATCCGTTTTTAGCCCGTCGCCCACCTTAACTGTTACACTTTTTGTTAATGGCTGGGCAGAAAAATGCAATACAATTTTTGCTTTATGCATACGACTTAGATACAAAAACCCCAACCCCACACCCAACAATAAAATAATGGGAAGTAGCAAGCCAAGTTTCCTTAAATTTAGAGCGACTTTAAATTTGGGCAAACTTATTGACGGCAATTTAAGTCCCACGCCTTTATTTTTTAACGAATTGGACGCTACCGCAATGGTGCCACTGCCGACAGCCCCACCAACGGCTCCACCAGCGCCAAAGCTAGCGCCACCACCAACCCCAACCGCCTCGTTCTCCCTAACCACCACCTGATCCGTCTCGCCCCGTAGAATTTTAATTAAATTTTGACCAAATGGATCAGCAGTTACAAAGTCCACACTTTTACCCGTTTTTTTAGCGCCCTCCGCAATAAGTTTTAGATTCAAGATATTGTCCAGCAAAACCGAACCCGCGGGAAGTTCCAGCTCCACTTTATGGTCAGCTACACTTTCTAAAATCTTTATTGCTTCGTATGCGGTTGTATAAATTTCTAAGCTAATTCTTTGCATACACTTAACAGTCCACAAATTAATAAGTCGCCCTTGTAATCCTGCGGAAGGTCTACATAAGACGCGTCCAACTTAGTAAACACTGGCCTGGTTTTAAACGGCACCTTTTCTTCCCACTCGCGCCATTCCAGCATCTCCCAAAAGTCCGTGCGCTCAAGACCACTCCCGCAAACATACACCAGATGACCAAAAGTTTTAACGCCACTAAAATTAAGGAGCGTAAGTTCCAAACCCTCCATCCAAAAATCCAAATCCCGCTCCAAGTCTTTACTACCCAAGGGGAGCGCGTAAGTTTTTACCAGTCGACCACCAAAAACCACGGAAATATCAGTAAAATCGGTGTGGACGGTAAGAAGCGTGGCGTCGTAATTTGCGCCTAACTTGGCGGTTAGCTTTTTGGACAATAAATACTGCAACGGAAACACCCCGCCTAATTCCAATTTAACCCCTTTCGCTACATCCTCTAACGCATCAATAAAGGTTGGGGCGCAGTAGGCGTTAAAAACTTCTGTCTCCAAAAGCTCTCCGCTTTCCCCAATTGGGTTATACACCACCGCCCCGTCCAGCTTAATATAGGTAGTTTCATTTAGCACGCTTTCCAGCTCCAGGCTATCGTTACCGGTGGTTTGGTAGACTTCCTCCAGCGCGGTAGTTAAACTGTTTGCTTCCAACTCTTGGTAGACTTGGGTCAGCGCGTTTTTGGTGATTTTTTCCGTCAAACTCCTTTTTTGCCGGGCAGAAGTTAACGCGGACACAACATTCCCACCCCCCACACCAAAAAAAATCCGGTTTGCCTGCTCGTCGGGCTGTTGCGACAGACACCTTTCTACGCACACATTAAGCGTTTGGGTAAATTGATCTTTGTCTATGAGTCGCCCGTCTATAACTACACCGTGGGTTAAATGCTCCTGCGAGTAACACAACGGGTAGCCGTCTTTAAATAAAATTAGGTTTAACTTGCCGGAATCAACCACCGCGCCAAAAAAGTTATTGCTGGCGGGCTTGTTAAATTGACTAAAAAGTTTAGTAAGCAGAGGCATTGGGACTATTATACTAAAGAAAAGTTAAATCAGCTTGACAAGATAATCGGACAAGATTTCGGCGACAAGTTTGTTAGCTTTTTTGTTGGGATGAGAGTCTAGCCAAATAAAACTAGTAAAATCACGACGCAAGGTATTTTTATTATCACCTTCTTGCTCAATCAATAAACCAAACAAATCAAAAACATAGAGGTTGGACGAATCCTCAAGGAATTCTGGCGACTTTAGCCAATCGGCTAAAACTCTAGCACGACTTGCAATTTCGAAACTTGTAACTTCTCGCCTTAAGGGTGGCGATGTAAACAAAACGAATTTCTTGGTCGGGTAATTTTTCAAACTATCGCGTATTTGCTTGTAATACGCTTTATTTTGGCTCAACTGACCGTCGTCTTTTATATTACTGGTGGGAAAACAGTTTTTAAAAATTACAACATCGTATTCAAGGATCTTTGACAAGGTGGGGTCGGAGGAATCACGGGAAAAAATTTCCGCGTATTCTTTTGGGGAATTGTTACTTAAAACTATATCGTAATCGGTCGTCGTCATCCTGCCAGCATTGTCCGTAAGACCTGTGTAGTTAGTAAACTTTGCCACTATATTTGGCAAAATCGGAAACAAATTGTAACTGTGGTCCCAAAACTCAATATCTGGATTCTTAACCTTTAATAAGTCGCGCAACTTTCCTTGTTTGATGATATTCCCACCAGTGGAATGATGGATAAAAAGCACTTTTGTTTTTTGCGGTGTTTCCATATAACCAATATTACCACTTGCAAAAGATGGGATCCCAAATGCAAGTACCGCCAACAAAAAATTACTTGTTTTCCGAGAAATATCGATTAATGTTGTGGCTTTCATCCCGCATGTGTTGTAACGCCACCTCTCGTGGCACTAGTAAATAAACAAGTCTGTCTAGTAACTTACCCGGGAAGGATTTATAGCCAATTGTTACGAAAGCAGTTAATAAAGTCTTATCTTTATCCTCTGTTTCTTCAATACCAAATCCCCCCTTACCAATTCCAAGTAGCGACAAAGGAAAAGCCAACCCACACTCTATCCTTTTATTTTCTACCACAAGAATGTTCTGGACTACAAGATATAGCGGGATAAATCTTAAAAACTCAAAAAAATGATGAATAGCGCCTTGTTTGGCAATATTCCCTCGTAATGTTTTACAAAACACATGATCCTTGGGGTGCCAGTACTTGTAAAGCTTGTCAATGTTAGTCAAAAACCAAAATACTTTATTTGGGGGCGCATCTATTACAGACTTCTCTACGATCTCGATCATCTATTAATCCAATCTCCATGACCTTTCTTTGGCAATTTCCGTGGCAAGTTCTTCGGGTACACCGTAGCTTTGATACAGCATCTCTAAGTCGGCTTCTCTTAATTTGAACCCGTTTTTCTCATACATTTTTTCCATCTCACGCAAGCCTTTATCCAAAGTCCGGTTGAATTTTTCCTCCTCGGCAGAAATTTCCGCAACTATTTTGTCGGACGCACCTAGCAGATGCTTGTAGTAGTCGCCATATTGCTCAATAATTACTTTTGCCACATCCGCCAAAAAGTTTTTGTGACTAGTTAATTTTTGCGACTGAAAAATGACGCGACGGAGTAGCCTGCGCAAAACATAGCCCTGCATTTTATTGCCAGGAATAACGCCGTCCGCAATTAGAAATACCGCCGCCCGCAAGTGATCCGCATCGATTCTATAAACCCTATCTATCTCGTTTTTTGTTCCATACTTGCTTGTAGCCATGGTCTCAATCTTTTGAATTATCGGAAAGAAAAGATCCGTTTCGTAGTTATTTTCCTTGTTCTGGACGACTCTAACTAGTCTTTCAAATCCCCAACCACAGTCAACATTCTTCTGGGCTAGTGGCTCGTAATCAGTTTCCGATATTTTTTTGTACTGCATAAATACATCGTTGCCGATTTCTATGTACCTACCACAATCACAGTTGATATGACAGTGTTCGCCAAACTTTTTAGTATGCTCAACTCCGGTAAAATAAAAGATCTCACTATCCGGTCCAGCTGGATCGCCTATTGGCGCTTGCGAGCGTTCCCACCAAGCTTCCTTTCCGTAATAAAATATTCTGTAGTCGCCTTGCCCAACCTTGCTGATGTCGTCCGTGGCTTCCGCCTTAATACCTTTTTTGGCAAACATGTTTTTCCAAATCTCCATCGCTTCATCATCCCGTGGAAGTTTTCCGTCGCCCGCAAAGACCGAAACATACAATTTATGAGGGTCGATCCCCAACTCGTCCACAAAAAAACCAAAGGTCCAGGGAATTTGCTCTGCCTTAAAATAGTCGCCCAAAGACCAACAACCCAACATCTCAAAAAAAGTGTGATGCCAAGCGTCGCCAATTTCTTCTAAGTCCTCCGCGCGAAGACAGCGTTGAACATCCACCAAGCGCTTGCCAGCAGGATGCGGCTGACCCAAAAGATACGGCACAATTTGTTGCATGCCACTACCGGTAAAAAGCGTGGTAGGGTCGTCTTTAAGCACCAACGGGCTGGCGGGAATTTCTACATGATCCAACGCTTTGTAATAGTCAATAAATTTTTGACGGACCTGCGCCCCCGTTAACGGCTTGTTCATCAGGCAATGGTACTAAAATAGGGGGTTGGAGTCAAAATTCCGCGACACAGTAGCCCCGCTAGCCTAAAAACACCGCACCTATCGTAACTAATAACGAGGCAACAATTTTTCGTAATAAATTATTGCGCTCACCAAGAAAAATTACACCTAGAATTACAGTAAGAATAATGGAAGTTTTAATAAGCGGGGATAATAAAGAAACTGGAGCACCGGCCTGAAAGGCAAGATAATAAGTAATGGCTTGGATAGAATAGAAAAAACAAAAAATCGACATGACTTTTAGCGTCTGGAGCTTTAACATGGTTCTTATCTTTTTTGCCTTCCCAGGAAAAATGAACATCAACGCCAAACCGGGAAGAAACGACATAACAGCAGTGTAAGAAAACGCCTCGTAGTTTTTTAAAATTACTAAATCATTAACAACGGCAACACCGCAGAATGTCGCCGCCAACAAAGCAAACCCGACTCCCTGCTTTGAAGCAAAACTAACTTTAGCACTGTTAACCAACCATACCGACAATAAAATTAAAACTATCCCTAGAAATATCCTTAAGGAAAACGGCTCTCTTAAAAGTAACACTCCGAGAACAACAGAAACAACGGTACTACTTGTTGTAAGTACGGTAACTTCCCCAGCGGTCAATCTCTTCATAGCCGAGAAACTGAATACGGTAGAACCTGCCCATAAAAAAGTGGCAAGGATGAATCTAGAGCCCAAAATACTAAGCGAGGGAAACACGAACCTTCCAAAGAAAAGTGCGAAAATCAATGATATGGACCCTAACATAAATTGAAAAACAATAGCGTAGCTAATAGGATCACTATCGTCGTTCTTCATAAGAACTCTCTCTAATATTGTCGCGATAGAAACTGTTAATATACTGATTAATGCTAATGACATCCAAGGCATGGACTAATTTTACCAGATGTTATAATAATATCCATGGTTAAGAAATTATCCACACCGTTTTTAGGATTTTTGCAGGCAAGCGGACTTGTTGTCTACATAGGACTGGTGGCGTACTTTTTTACCCTAGGACCACTTTTTAGCAAAATCGACACAATGAAATTTTACGGTCCAATTTTGATGTTGCTTTTGTTTATTCTTTCCGCGGTAATTTCTGCTTTGCTGGTTTTGGGCAGGGCGGGCGTGCTTTTTTGGAATAAAAACTATCGCGAAGCGTTTAATTTGCTTGGTTGGACGCTGGGCTGGGGCTTTTTCTACTTTGTCGGCATAATTTTGCTTGTCCTCCGTCCAACTCTTTAAGTCGCACCATTCTATGTCAACCTCTTTATTTGGCAAAATTAGGCATTATTAGGCAACATCTGGTAACATTAGGCAATGTTAATACCACCTATCTACATTTTTAATCCTACAATGTCAGAACTGCTGGCAAAGATAGAGGCGTGCAAGCAGGTTATTGACGCCGTAAACATCCCACCAGAAGTAGAATTGAATATTCGCAGAAAGTCTACACTTAAAAGTTCCCTGTACTCTGCCAACATCGAGGGTAATCCGCTAATATTTGACGAGCTCGCCCTACTAAGTCCAAAGGATAAAAAGAAAATTGAGGTTTTTAACATCCTTAAAGCAATTAACCTAATTCAGGAAAAAAACCCCGCCCCAATAACCAAAAACCTGATTTTAAAACTCCATGCGATTGTCATGAAGGGTTTGCTCCACCAGAGTCACCTAGGAAAAATCCGCGATAATATGGAGGCAATTTTTAATTCGGCGGGTGGAGTTGTTTATATGCCCCCACCCCCAAGTCACATAGAAGAACTGCTTGACAAACTTGTAGACTATATAAATGGGTCTGGTGAGCGGTTTGTGCCAATTAAAGCTGTTGTCGCGCATTATATTTTTGAAAAAATTCATCCCTTTTTGGACGGAAGCGGGCGGGTTGGGCGACTTTTAATTAGGCAGATTCTTAAAAATGACGGGTACGACATGAAAGGAATTTTACCCCTGGAGGAGTATTTGGAAAATCACAGGACAACTTATTATCAAATGCTTGAAGAACCGGAAAAAGATGTTACTGCATATGTAGAATTTATGTTGGAGTCTATTGCCGAGTCGGCAGAAAAAGCCAAAGAAATGGTGTTAAATCACAAAAAGGTGGAACCGGAAGACTTGCTTTTACCCCGTCGCGCAGAATTAGTTAGACTGATAAAGGAACATGGTTTGCTAAATTTTGACGCTATAAGAAGGCGATTTTTAGCCGTGAATGAAAGAACTTTGCGGTACGATTTAAAAAGACTCCAGGATGGCGGGTTTATTAATAAAATGGGTACTACTAACGGTGTGTTTTACAAACCCGCTCCGCAAGATTAGGAAGCATTTGGCAACATTAGGCAATATTCGGCAAAACATCCAAATTATACTCTTTAGCCAACTGCAAAAAGGCTTGAGCGTTGCCCATAGCGTCGTCCACCGGATTATGCGTGTGCTTGGTTTGACGCAAATGCTTAAAATTTTTGCGCGTGTTGGCAACAAGTCCTTTATACAAACTCCCCAAATTTGTTGACGAATGACCGAACGGATTGTCGCCCAAAAAATGGTGAAAATACCAACACACAAACATAAAATCGAAACCGTTATTGTCACTTATAAACATTGGACGATCTTTTACATGGACGGTGAGCCAACTGTTAAAGTTGCTCATTACGCGAGCGGGGTCGTCAAACTGCAAAGTCTGCTCGCGGGAGTAGCCGGAAACTGCCAGCGCCTCCGGAATAAATTTGTCTGACATGGGCCTAAGCAAACCCAAAAAAGTATTGTCCAGCGTGGCGTCAACCAAAACCGCCCCAAGCGCGATCATGGAATAATCGCCCGGAATCGGTCCATCTGCCTCTATGTCGACCATTATGTATGTCACAAATTGTAAATATCCTTTCTGTGCGCAACCTTAATAACTACTGCAATTCCAGTCGTCTGAATGTGAAAAATTGCGCGATAGTCACCGATTCTGATTCTTGAGCACCCTGATTTACTACCCGCAAGCGGACGAGAGTGGGTTGCCAAGAGGTTGTTTTCAAAAATAAATTCTAGCTTTTCAGTAATCCTGGTTTGCAGTTCTCTTGGCAATTTTCCAAGGTCGTTTAATGCTTTATAGGAGTAGGAATATTGCACTTTACAATCCTAAAACTTTTTTGACTTCCTGCGGTGTGTAGGTTTTGTCGTACTTTAGAGCATCCTCCAAATCTTTTCCTAAAGTAGGGCTAGACAAAGCCTCCATGTCCTCTAATAACTCGTCCCAAAACTCATTTGGCACTAATACACCTAAGGGCTCGTTGTTTCTAAGAACTCTGTAAAAGGTGCCTTCTGCTTCTGCATTTTGAAACAGCTTTGTTATACCGGCTTGGGCAACTTGAACACTAGTAAATTTTTCTTTGGCAATAAGTTGAGCGACCATGTTTTTAGTGTGACAGGTTTAGAGACATCTGTCAATATTATTACAGGATGGTGACAGAAGTTTTTGTAACCCAGTCGTCCTTAGTTTTTTTGGTAGCAAATTTATCCACTTGCATTTCGGTTAATATTCGTGTAAGGTGGGGGCATGGTAGAGCAGGAACTTTTAAATAGAATACTTCAACATAAAAGTCTAACAGGCGACTCGATTGATGTTGTTAAACTGGCAAATACTTTAGGTATGGAAGTGTACGCCGTGCAGGAATCCAACGATTTTAATTCCCAGCTTATGTATCAGGCAGAAACCAATGCTTTTACTATTCAAGTCAACAGCGCCCATCCCGTAAATAGGCAAAGATTTTCCATAGCTCATGAAATTGCCCATTTTATTAAACACGCGCCAATTGTTAAAGAAAGACATGCAATTGACAGGGCAAAGGTTTTTCATACGGCGGACAGAAAACTTGAGGACGAAGCTAACAAACTGGCGGCGGAAATTCTAATGCCAAAAGAAATGGTGTTGGAATCGCTTAAAAAAACGGCTGACGCTAAAAGCTTTATTAACGCGGAAGCGCTTAGGCGGGTGGCAGAAAAATTTAAGGTTTCTGTTGCCGTGGCGCTTTTGCGACTTAAAGATTTGGGTTACAAAGTTGAGTATGTTTCGTTTGCGTAACAGCCTATGGAACAAGAAGCTAAAAAACTATATTCGGACGACGAGTTGAAGCAACTGGAAAAAAAACGACCTATACGAATTCCAAAAAAGATTACGCCAGTGGGCACTTTTGGGAGTTTTTGTGATTGCTCTGTTTGTGTTTTGTCTGTTTATTTTTAGAGCCGTAATGGAAGACGCGTTTAGAGCAAAAGTTACGGACATCATACTTTCTAATTTAAGTGGAATTATCTTTTTTATGCTGGCGCTTATTGGCTTTAATGTTAGCAATAAAAAACAAAGTTAGGGACGACGAAAATACTATAATTGCTACAATGCTAGCGACTGGAAGATTTAGGACTTTCCAAGGATTTGGGCGTAGAAATTCCAGAAAAAATCTTATAACGGCGTAGCCTGACAAGTAAAGTAGGGCAAAAGAACCGCGAGGTAAAAGGATCCATCCGATAAAGTGTTGACACTGTTTACTCCTCCCGTCCTGCCGACTGTGTACATCCTGCAAACTATAAATTCTGTACAACAAGACAAAAAGTCCAAAGGATAAAAGCAACTCGTATAAAAACAGCGGGTGGAAGCGATCGTAGTATTTAAAAGTTTCTGGACGGAGGTGGGGCGGAATATAAATTCCCCAAGGCAAATTTGTGGGAAAACCAAAAAGCTCTTTGTTAAAGTAATTTCCCCACCGCCCGATTGCTTGAGCCAAAGGGGCGCAAACGGCAAAAATGTCTAAATAAGACACAGCATCTTTACGACTGGAAACAATCTTCGTACCTACTACCGTCGCCCTTGTTTCGGCAAACCCTAACTTGCGTAGATTTATAGACGAAAGATAAAGCCCAAAAAGTCCACCAAAAATTGCGCCCCAAATGCCAAATCCACCTTGCCAAACCATAAAAACTTCCTGTGGGTGAACCAAAAAATAATCCAAACGATGTATCACATGATAAAGACGCGCCCCCAAAAGTCCAAAAACTAAAGCAAAAAATACCATGCGCCAAAAAACCTGGGCATCCAAACCGTGCTTTTTACACAACCGCTCACCTACCAAAGTCGCACACATAATTCCCAAAAAAATACAAAAGCCGTACATGAGCTAATTTTACACCACAAATGTTGACGGATAACTGCAATGTGTGTTATGTTTTTCCTGTGGAAATTGCAAACACTCAACAACCAAAAAATGTTTTTATTGCCAGTGACCACGGTGGTTTTAGATTAAAAAATTATATCGTGAGCAGACTTAAGCTACTAGGCTACCAGGTACGCGATTTTGGACCCTGGAAATATAAACCTGACGACGATTACCCGGACACCCTTAAACAATTGGCCTACTACGGACTAGATTATAAAGAGGATGTTAATACGATTCAGAAAAAGTCTTTTGAGTACACAGAAAAAATCGCCGGTAGGTATTACAACGATGTTTTATGTAAAAAAGATGTTACTAATCCTGCAGACCGCAATCAGAGAATAGTTTTTTCCAGCACAGGATGGAATCACATGGTGGAGAAAAAACGATCTTTAAACGAATTAATCACCAGGTTTTTTGCATTACCGAGAGTACCCTACCTGCTTTGTAAAACAGAAGCCGACCCTGTCTACATCAAAAAAATATATCAAAACACCACGGATGAGTATTGGGCGTATGATGATGTTGTTGAATTTGTAAAGGTAAAGGTGGTTTTGAACTCAACAAACAAAGGACCTGTAACTTTCCTTTCCGTAATGTGGAAAGGTAGCGTAGCAAACCAAGGAATAAAGGTAGACGATGAAACAATAAAGGAGCTGTCTCTCGCTTGTTGGCGACGTCGGGAACTTTCTAACGCCGAAGCGCCGATTATCCCTCAGCTCCCAATATTAGACCAAGATTACCAGAGGCAGGGTCAGAAGTCAACCATCCCCACAATTGTAATTTGTAAAAACGGGGTTGGGGTAAGCGTCTTAGCTAATAAAATGGAAGGCGTTAGATGCGCGCTTTCATTTAATCCGGAGCATGCAAAATCTGCCAGACAAGACGATGACGCCAACTTTTTAGCTCTCCCCGCCGACTACATTACCAAAGAAGCCGCCCTACAAACGGCGTTGGCTTTTTTGGAAACGCCATTTAGTAATGAAGAAAGACATACCAGACGACTAAAAAAGCTGGAGGAGATTGCCTTAGGATAAATATGGTAATACCTGGAATCTTAGAACAAACATCGCAAGAGGCGCTAAATAGGATAGAAATAATAAAGATCGTTGCCCCAAAAATCCAGCTGGACATTGCCGACGGTGAGTTGGTTAGCGGAAAAACCTTTACGGATTTAACCTTACTTAACCAACTTAGCGATACAAACCGGTCCAATCCCACCCAAATCCAACCCAACCCCGTCCAACTTCAACTTCACCTAATGGTCCAAAAACCGGAGGAAATGCTTATGTTTTTGCCCTCCATCGTCAAAGAAGTATGTATTCAGGCGGAGGCGTTTATGTACAAACCGCTTTGCCTAGAGGCGTTTGACGATGTTCTAAAGGCCAAAAATATCCGGGTAGGGCTTTCTTTTAATCACTCAACGCCGTTTGAGGATTTTGGCGACTGTATAAAACAATGTAATTTTGTCCAATTTATGACGGTGGATCCGGGCGCGCAGGGTCGCCCATTTATAATGGAGTCGCTTGACAAAATTGCCCGCTTTAAAGAGCTTTACCCAACTACAGTTTTGCAGGTTGACGGGGGAATTGCGCAGGACACCCTACCCATGGTCATAGAAGCCGGTGCGGACGATTTAATTATCGGCTCGGCAATTTTTAAATCACCGGATCCCATAAAGTCGTACCAAAATTTTGTGTTACAATACGATCATGCCCGCAACAATTACCTCGCTAGCAGAAAACGCCACAGCTTTGGCGACGAACTTACCCTTAAAGAAGATTAAAAAAATTGCGTTTTTAGGTGGCGCGGCATGGAAAGAAACCGATCAAACCTATATTGACGCCTACGAAACCGCCAGACTTTTGGCCCAAAACGGTTATGAAATTGTTAATGGTGGCGGACCAGGGGTTATGCGGGCTTCTACTATGGGCGGACGCATGGGTGGCGGGAAAACTTTGGCGGTAACTTATCACCCCAACAAACCAAAGAGACACTACGAAGGCGTTGACCCGAACAACAAACCCGATGAGGAAATTATGACTTTGGATTATTTTGACCGCACAAAAGTCATGCTCCAAAACTCCGACCTGCATATAGTTTACAACGGCAGTTTGGGTACGCTAAGCGAGCTTGGTATGACCTGGATAAGCTCGTGGATTCATGAACCAAACCATAAACCTATAATTTTGTTTGGCGACTCTTGGAGACAGGTTATGGCAACGCTCCAAAAGTGTATGCTTATAACCGACCAGGAAACCGATTTGATTCATTTTTGCAATTCCCCGCAGGAAGTTTTGGACTATATTAATTCGCTTGGTTGAGTTACCATCGGATTAGTCTATAATCGATTCAATGCCCCAACCAAAAGTCAGTAAATTATCTAAGTCGCATTTTCACGCCCAAAACAGCTACCTGCTGGAATTAGAAGAACTTGCGGTGCAACTCCGTCAGGATGTCATAAAAATGTTGTTGACGGCGGGATCGGGGCATTCGGCGTCGTCATTGGGGCTTACGGACATTTTTACCGCGCTGTACTTTAGTATTCTTAATGTCGACCCAAAAAAACCCGCGGATCCAAATCGTGACCGACTAATTTTGTCAAACGGACATGCCTGCCCTATTTTGTACGCTACACTAATTAAAAAGGGCTTTTTGCCAAAGTCGGACTTAAAAACATTGCGCAAATTTGAGTCTAATTTACAAGGTCATCCGCATATAAACCCACAATTAGGCATAGATTTTACCAGCGGACCTTTAGGTCAGGGCTTAAGTTTGGCTTGTGGCATGGCGCTTGCCGGCAAACTTAGTCAAAAGTCGTACAGAATTTATTGCATAACAGGCGACGGTGAACTTGACGAAGGCGCAATTTGGGAATCCGCCATGTTTGCCCCCAACCACAAATTAAACAACCTAACTTGGATTATAGACCGCAATAACATTCAAATTGACGGCTACACGGAGCAAACCATGCCGTTAGAACCCTTGCGCGACAAGCTGGAAGCCTTTAAGTGGTATGTAATAGAAATTAACGGTCACAACATGGAAGAAATTATTAGCGCCTGTGAACTGGCAAAAAACATTTACGAACGCCCGACTGCTATAATTGCTCATACCATCCCGGGCAAAGGCGTTGCCGAGATGGAGTATAAATTTGAATGGCACGGAAAGCCTCCGTCAAAAGAGCTAGCCCAAAAGGCACTGCACGACTTACGGACGCTGGAAGGTCAATTAGAAAGTGAGTAGTTTATGACAAGAAAAAGCAACATGAATATAGTACCGGTTATCCTAATTTTTGTACTTATTTTAGGCGCGGGCTACCTGCTCCTTAAGGACACTTTAAAATTGCCGTGGTTTAGGGACGACAATACAATAGAAATTACCAGAATGGAGGGTTTTCCTAGGGCGTGGGTAACTGATAAAGAAATAAAAAAGGTACGACGGGTAATAGAAAATGAGGCGGAGTTGCAGGAGTTTTTTGCCTATGCCGACATGACGGCAGATCAAGCGTCGCTAGATAGCCTTTTGGGTCAGGTGGACTTTAATAAAGAGTTGGTAATTGGCGTTACCAGCGATACCCAAGAAGAAACGGAAGGTTTGCTAAGAATAAAGCGGGTGGAGTTAGATAAAGTCAAGAAAAAACTAAAAGTGCAGTTGATTCAGTACAGCCCGGACGCAACCTGCGTGCCAGAAGTTAAGAAAAATGTGCTGGTGGACATTGTAAAAATAGAACGGTCCGACAATGAAATTGGTTTTGATGTGGTCAAGCAAAATCGAAGTTGTGACTAAAAAATAATCTGGACGACTGGTTAACGAGCCGATTGGTGTTAGATGTGTTGGATGACTAATAGTAGGCTTAGTTAAAGTAACTGCCATGACGGAATATAAATCGACAAGAGAGGGCTATGGGGACGCTTTGGTGGAGTTGGCTGAAAAAGATCCAAACATTGTAGTGGTGTGTGCCGACCTAACAAAGTCCACCGCGTCCGACAAATTTGCCCAAAAATTCCCGGAAAGATTTTTTCAGGTGGGCGTGGCGGAACAAAATATGGCGGGTATATCTGCTGGACTTGCTTTGAGTGGTAAAACGGTTTTTATGGCTTCCTACGCAAGCTTTTCCCCCGGTCGCAACTACGATTTTATTAGAACGCAAATTTGTTATTCTAACGCAAATGTAAAAATTGTTGGAAGTCATGCGGGTTTTAGCGCGGGACCGGACGGAGCCACACACCAAATGCTAGAAGATGTCGCTCTAATGCGCGTTTTGCCAAATACCACGGTACTTTCCCCATGCGACTATTGGGAAGCAAAAAAGGCTGTTACCTCGTCAACCAAAATTACCGGACCTGTTTACATAAGACTTTTTAGGGAAGCCACACCAGTTTTGACTGCAAAAGAGGACGCGTTTGAAGTTGGTAGATGGACTGTTTTGAGGGATGGCACCGACGCCTGCGTTATAGCAAGCGGACCGGTTTTAGCTCAAGTCCTAGAAGCTGGCAAAAAGTTATTGGAAGAAGAAAAACTTTCCGTCCAAGTCGTCAACGCGTCAACCATAAAACCCTTGGACGAAAAACTGCTTTTAGACTTGGCAAAAACTTTTGGACATTTGGTTGTGGTAGAAGAACATCAACAAGCTGGCGGACTAGGTAGCGCAATTTGTGAATTTTTAAGCGCCTATCAGCCAACCAAAATTACAATTCTTGGCGCAAACAATACTTTTGGGGAGTCAGGTACCTACAGTCAACTGCTAGCAAAGCACGGGCTGGACAAAAACGGCATTGCCCAAGCTGTGTTAAAATCGAGTAGGGTCGTTAATTTGAAAAGCTAGACAAGTTAAATAAAGTTAAGAAAAATATATGGTTGTGTCGCAAAATATCGTCAATGTAGTTTTAAACTCTAGGATTTTCCCTGTGGTGGAGTTTTCTTTAATTATTACTATGGTCATTGTAACTTACTGGGGCATGCATCTTGGTGGGTTTAGCCATGTTAAACCGGCGGCCAAATTCTCCGTCAGCATGTTTTTGGGTTCGCTTGGCTATATGATAGGAAAAATGGTTGTTATTGCCCTATTTGCCGGTAGCGTGACACCGGAAACTGCCTATGCCTTTTGACGCAATTTTAATTAGCGATGTTTCTATTGACGAGTTTTTGCGCGTGGACGATGCCCAGGTAATTTGCGACATCAATCACGATAATTGCAAAATTTGTTTTGACTATGCAGAGAAAATCCCGGTTTCCCAGTTTAGTACAAGCTTGGGTGGTAACAGCGCCAATGTGGCGGTTGGCATGGCAAAATTGGGGCTAAATGTGGCGGTGTATTCAGAAATTGGCGACGACGCAAACGGGAACAGGTTTGTGCGCGAGCTGGGCGAGCGGGGGGTAAATACTTCCCTGCTGGTACAAAATCACGGCGAAACTGATATTCATTCCATAATTATTTACAAAGGCGAGCGCACAATTTTGTCGTACCATAAACCTAAAACCTACAAAATACGAAACTGGGAAGAACCAAAATGGTTGTACTATTCCTCGTTGCCAAAAGACTTTGAGCCATTTCAGCGGGAACTGGTTGACTATTTAAAGACGCATCCCAAAGTGCTTACTGCTTTTAATCCGGGGGTCTATCATTTTAAGGCCGGTTTTAAAGCTTACGCACCGTTTTTGGCAATTACGGATGTTTTGTTTGTAAACAAGGAGGAGGCGGAGCGCATTTTAAAACAGAGCGACAACGGGTCGGAGGTCTGCCCCCCGCCGAACGGGTCCCGGCTTCGCGCCCATTCGGCGGATAGGCAGACCATCCTCCCCGGTCAACCCAATCAAGTCGAGTTAAAACAAAAAACGGAACACTTACACAAAGTCCTCCAAAAACTGGGTCCAAAAATGACGATAATTACCGACGCAGACAATGGTGCCAGCGTACACGACGGTCAAAATTATTACGAATCCAAAGTTTATGAAATCGACAAACCAGTCGTAGACAAAACTGGCGCGGGCGACGCTTTTGCCAGTGGCTTTCTGTCCGCCCTAGTCCGCAGCAAAGATGTAAAAACCGCCCTGACTTGGGGTCTTAAAAATTCTTCCGCCTGCATTAGAGAAGTCGGTCCCATGAATGGCTTATCGGATATAAAACAAATTGACGGATAAAAAAGCCCGCGTGTGCGAGCTTTAACTCATCCCAACCGTGTGTCCGGTGACCGCGCAGGACTCTCGTCAGCCATTGTAGTATACTCATAAATAATGTCAACACAAACAAAAACACGGGAAATTTTACAAAAAGCCAAAGATCAAGGGTACGCCATAGGCGCGTTTAATGTCTGCAACCTGGAAACCTTAAAAGCCGTAATTCAGGCGGGGCAAAGACTTAAGTCGCCCTTAATTCTAGAAGCGTCAGACGGGGAAGTTAACTACATAGGGATAAAAGAATTGGTTGGACTTGTAAACATTTGTCGTGAGCAAACGGGTCTGCCGATAATTTTAAACCTAGACCACGGCAAAGATTTTGAAACTTGCAAACTGGCCGTTGAGGCGGGCTTTGATTATGTCCATATAGATACCAGCAAACTGCCTTTGGAAGAAAATATCGTGGTAGCTAAGGAAGTGGTAAAACTGGCTCACGCGCATGAAGTTTTGGTAGAGGGAGAGATGGACTACATTCAAGGTAGCTCGGAGGATCATACTAAAGAAGATCCTAAAAAGTTTCAGCAGATGGACATGTATTCCGACCCGGAAAAGGCGCGTTACTTTGTAGAACAAACCGGTATTGATACTTTTGCCAGTTTTATAGGAAATTTGCATGGTATTTATGCTGACGAGATAAGACTTAATTTAGAGTTACTCGACAAAATTCAGAAGGCATTACCAAACACTTTTCTTTCCTTACACGGCGGTTCCGGGATAAATGACGACGATGTTAGGCAAGCAGTAAAGTCTAATATTGTAAAGGTCAATGTAAATTCCGAGATGCGGATTGCATTTAAACTATCGCTCCAAGAAAGTCTAAATTCGTCAAACGAGGTAGCTTTTTATAAACTAACACCTCCCGCCATAAAAGCCGTACAGGAAGTGGTGGAAAGAAAAATTATGCTTTTTGGCTCTGCGGGTAAAGCTTAAATAGTGTCGTACGATTTATTGGTATAATGTCGACATGAATACTAGCGACAACACTAAATACCGGGATGTAATAAAGTCAATTATATTAAAATATCTTTCCCCCATCGAATACGAGATTTTTCTTTTTGGATCCCAAGCAACGGGCAAACAAAAACAATGGAGCGACTTTGATATCGGGGTTATAGGTAGAAACGGTCAATCGATTCCGGCAGAGGTTAGATACAACATAGAACTGGAGCTTGACAGGTTAAATGTTCCGTTTATAGTGGATTTGGTGGACTTTTCTACAGTGGAAGATGAGTTCAAAAAAGTCGCACTACAAAGTAAGCAAATATGGACAAATTAAAACTGACACAATTATTAAAGGAGTGTGAAGACGCTTTGCTAACATTGGAGGGCGTTCTACTTTGGGGTTTAAAGGATGAGGAAGAGCTTGAGAACATAGAGGATCCACGCGAAAAAGCAGAGGCGGAACTTTCTAGGGACGGAATTATACTAAGATTTGACTACACATTTGAGACTGCATGGAAGCTGATGAAGGGTCTTAACGACAGTCTGGGGACGCCGTGTTTTAGTCCAAAAGAATGTGTCAGGTTAGCTATAAAAAACGGCTTAATTACAAATCCCAACAAGTGGCTGGAATATACCGACAATAGAAATTTAATAGTCCACACATATGGGAGAATAAATGCCCAGCGCATCAGCGGAAAAATTGAGGAATTTGTAGGTGATGTAAAGTTGTTACTTGAAAATGCAAATAAAAAATTGGCTGGTACTGTTTGACTTATGGACAAAATACACAAGATAACGAGTAGGGATGAGCGGGAGGGAGTAAAAAACAGCGCCGTTGAACTGCGTGAAGGGATGGAATACGAGAAGTCGAGACAATTGTTTGAAGGGGTTTTGGGGTGGGACAAATCTAATAGCAATGTAAGAGGTTTTGCTGATGTTTGCGGACACTTGAGTATTCTGTATAGGAAATGGGCAGATCAGTTTGACGACTCGCAGGAAAGACAGGCATTAAAAACCAGAGCACTAGAATATTGTCGACAAGGTCTTGACAAGATAGATCAACACCCGGAAACGCCAAACATGCAAGGAAACACTTCCAACCTTTATGTTCACATGTCTATGGTTTATTACGACATGGCTTTGAATACAGAGGATCAAGGAGAAAAACTCAGCAGGCTAAAAGATGCCCTGGAGAAGATTGAACAAGCTGAACAGTTACATGCAGGAACCTTAGCTTCAAAAGGCTGGTTAAAAAAGGACAAAGCTAAGGTACTGTTTGAGCTTGGTATATTAGAAAACAATCAAGATAGAGTAGATCAAGCGTGGCAAGTTCTCTCCGAGGCTCAAACCGAAGTGAACAGAGGTGCCAAAGAGGAGCTTGAAAATAACGATCAGGCAACCTTAAAGCTTTCTGCCTGGATTGGCGGGATTTACCTAACTTATGCTCAATTCCACCATAGACTAGGAAATTACCCGTTAGCAAAGATTTATTGCAACTTGATCTTGAATTCGCCGGATATGTCAGAAATAAGAAAACAGGAGGCGAGGAGGTTATTAGAGGAAGTAGAAGTTGTAAAGTGATTTCAAACCACTTAACGCCGTTTTTTCTAACTTCTCTGGCTAAAAAAGTTGTAGTTATCGCAAAACTCTAGAGGCGACATGAGGTGTGGTTCTATTAAATCACTGATGCCAACCCATCAAGGTAAAACTAACGACTTTCCAATCTAACGCTTTCGCTCATGTTGCCCGGAACATCAAACGAACAAAGATATATTAGCGGTATACATTTTGTATATGTTATAACGCCGATGTGATTCAGTGAGGCAAAAACCGGTGAATTATCATCGTCGAAATTCTTGAAATACTCTTCGGTACTAACCTTTTCGTAGTAGCCTCTGTCTAATGGTGTGTTATCAGAGCGACTCATCCAGTACCCCCAATCTACTTCCTTTACTAATTTATCGGCAATAAGTTGGTTAAGATCGAGCCTTAATACCGTTTTGTTCATAATTGCCCTATCCATATTTTTTCCCATACCGCGATAAGGTGAATATCTAAAGGCGTAGATTTTTGCCAGTCCATCCTCGGATTTCCTGAATTCATTTATTCCCTTTACTATTTCTGAACGAGTGAGATCTTCCGGCTTCTTGTCGGGATACAAGCCCCACCCGCTTACCAATCTTTCTCTGTACTTGTTAACACACTTGTCAAAATCGGCGAATCTTCCGATGTCGTACATAAATTGTGGCGACAGGATGCCGTTTTCATCTAGTACGACATCGGTAGAAATAAGATGGTAGAAGTAAAAAGGCTTCATTAGTTAATTTTACGCCTCCTTATTTAAAGGCGCTGGGGCAAAGTTTATTCAACCCACATTCACCACACTTTGGTTTTCTGGCGACGCAAACATAGCGACCGTGTAAAACTACCGCACCAGAGAAGTTGCGCCAATACTCCTTGGGAATAATTTTCATCAAATCGCGCTCAATTTTTACCGCGTCCTGCTCGCGCGTCAACCCCAACCGATTACTCACCCGCGTCACATGCGTGTCAACCACAATACCCTCCGCAACACCCCAAAGTTCCTGCAAAATTACATTAGCGGATTTTCTGGCGACACCCGGGATTTTTATCAGATCGACAAGTTTTTGCGGAACCTTGCCATTAAAATTATCTACAATGTATTTGCCGGCCTTAATTAGTCTTTCTGCCTTACCCAAATGAAAATTAACCCCACGGATTTCTTTCTGCAGCGTTTGCAAATCCGCACCCGCAAAATCGTCCCAAGTTTTATACTTTTTAAAAAGCGACTGGGTAATTTGGTTGACTTTTTTGTCGGTTGTTTGGGCAGAAAGCGTAACCGCCACCACAAGTTGCATCTCATTTTGGTGGACGAGCTCTGTTTTGGGATTTGGATACAGCTCCTTTAGCTTCTTCGCGATCATCTCGCCTCGATCTTTTAGATCCGGGAGATGTTGAGCGGAATCTCTATTCAAATCCTCACGGGATGGTTTATCTGCAACATACTTTTGATTAGTCATCAAAAAGACCTTTCTGCGGATTGTCTGCGACCTCTTTTTTTCTCCCAACGGTTTTACCGTTAACGCTGCTTTTACCGCCATCACCAACATCCGCACCAACCCTTTTAAGCAAAGATTTAAAGTTGTACGACTCTAATATTGGAACAACAGTCTCCAAAGGCAATTTCCCGTAACGAGAATCCTCGCGGGAAAATTCTACGGGTGTTTCCAAATCCAGCGTCGCC
The DNA here is from genome assembly GCA_964490125.1 of uncultured Candidatus Saccharibacteria bacterium. Classification (GTDB taxonomy): domain Bacteria; phylum Patescibacteriota; class WWE3; order UBA101185; family UBA10185; genus JBBAAW01. Next base: position 63,801 of record CAZBAJ010000002.1, on the reverse strand, counting down.
AATTTTTTGCTCATAACCGCCTGCTCATATCCATCCAACAATTTTTTGCGCAAAGCTTCCGGCTTTACTTTATCCACATGATTATAAATTTCCTCCACCGACCCAAATTCCTTAATTAATTCTCCGGCGGTTTTTGGTCCAATACCGTAAACACCCGGGATATTATCGCTGGAGTCCCCCACCAAACCTTTGTAATCAGGCACCTGCTCCGGTGTTACGCCAAGTCGTGCTAAAACCTCGGCTTTTCCTACCCATTCAATTTTGTCGCCCTTAGTTGACGGAAGCATAATTAAGATATTTTGCCCTGCTAGTTGCCATAAATCCCGGTCGTTAGAAAGCAAAATCATCTGACAGTCGCATGCGTTTTTTATAGCCAGCGTGCCCACCAAGTCGTCCGCCTCATAACCGTCTGACGAAATCATCTTAATCCCAAACGCACTAACTATGTCCATAATTTTAGGAATTTGCACGGACAGCGTATCCTCCATAGGGCGACGGTGAGCCTTGTAACCCGTAAAGTCGACATGCCTAAAAGTAGGGACTTTGGTATCCAAAACCGCCACGGCATAGTCGGGCGACACTTGTTGCAGAACATTTATGAGCATTGAGGCGACGCCGTAAATAGCGTTTGTGGGATTTCCCTGGCGGTCAGTAAATTCTTTAGGCAAGGCGTGGTACGCACGATGGATAAGGTTAAACAGGTCGATGATTAAAAACTTTTTCATATTAATTCAAATCCAAGTTAGCGATTGAACCAAACCTAGGTCAACCTCAACCCAAGCCGATTATTTTATCCGATAGCTACTTTGTTCCGGATACCGATTCCTCTAATGATTTCCCGTCAGCCTCTTTAACCCCGTTACCTCCGTTACCTCCATTCCCACCGTTAACCGGCACAGGATTTGGCAAACCTAAAAGCACGCGGTAGTCGTCACCGTCCAAAGTTTCCACCTCCAAAAGCTTGGTAGCCAGCAAGTCCAACTTCTCTTTATGGTCGACAAGAATTTTTTTAGCCGACTCAAAAGCGTCGTCCACAATTTTTTTAACTTCCGCATCAATTTTAGACATTATTTCTTGACTGTATTTAGGCTCATCGTCAAACGGATTACGCCAGATGCCAAACATAGATTTTCCCCCGTACGACACCAACCCCATGGAACTCATACCGTACTGCGTCACCATATCCCGCGCGACTTTTGTAGCTTTATCCAAATCGTCGGACGCCCCGGTTGTCACATCGTCAAACACAACCACCTCCGCTGCCCGACCACCCAACATAGTAGCAATTAGTGAAATTAGCCGGGTTTTAGTTTCCCCGTACCTGTCGCGCTCCGGCGGTAAACTGGTATGACCAAGTGAAGCCCCACGTGCGACAATAGAAATTCTTTGGACTGGATCCATGTCTTTGCTAAAAGTGGCCACCAAAGCGTGACCCGCCTCGTGATACGCCGTGGTTTTGCGCTCCGCCTCCGTCTGCATGGTTTTTCTTTCTGACCCCATGGTCACTTTAAGCGAAGCTTCGTCTAAATCTTTATTGCTAATATTTACTTTGCTTTCTCTAGCCGCCAAAATTGCTGCCTCGTTCATCATGTTTTCTATGTCGGCACCACTAAAACCCACGGTTTTTTTGGCTAGTTTGTCCGCGTCGAAATCCGGCGCCATGGGTTTATTTTTAGTATACAGTTTAATAATTTCTTTTCTGTCGGCTAGATCCGGTAGCGGTACTACAACCCGTCTGTCAAACCTGCCCGCACGAACCAACGCAGGATCCAACAATTCACCGCGATTAGTTGCAGCCAAAACCAAAACATTGGTGCGAGTATCAAAACCATCCATTTCCGCCAAAATCTGGTTAAGGGTTTGTTCCCGCTCGTCATGTCCACCACCGGCAAAACCCGTCCCCCGCTGTCTGCCTATGGCGTCAATCTCGTCAATAAAAATGAGCGACGGTTGTGCGGCGCGCGCCCGAGCAAAAAGATCCCGCACCCGCGCAGAACCTACGCCAACAAGCATTTCCATAAACTCGCTGCCGGACGCACTAAAAAACGGCACATCGGCTTCACCCGCTACGGCCTTAGCCAACAAAGTTTTTCCCACGCCGGAAGGTCCAACCAACAACACGCCTTTGGGAATCCGTGCGCCAAGTTTGCGGTATTTATCTGGATTCTTTAAAAAGTCCACAATTTCTATAAGCTCGCGTTTGGATTCAATATTACCTGCAACATCGGCAAAGGTGGTTTTAACCGCCGTCTCTTTATTAAAAATCTTAACCCGCGCGCGACCAAAACTTAACATGTCGCCACTTGCCATCTTAAATTGTCTGTACAAAAATACCAGCAGGATTATAGGAAACAAAATCGATAAACCTGTGCTAATTACCTGCTCCCATGAAACCGGCGTTTTTACCAAGATTTTCCCGCCGATTTTGTCCACAGAAAGATCGTTATTTTTAAGAAGTTGATCAAAACTTAAACCCAGCTCCTTTTTTGCCGTAAACCTTTCCCCGTCCTTAAGCAAAATCTCCAAATCGTCGCCCGTAACTGCAACATCCTGAACCTTGTCGTCCTTAATTAGTTTTAAAACCTCCGTAATGGGTTTTTCTGGCAAAGCTTGTTGCGACTGGGTGGAAAACGCGTTGAAGACCAGATAAAAGCCCAGCACCAAAAGCATCCAAAAGAAAATGTTGCTAAACAGGTTTTGGGGCGACTTTTGGGGAAGTTTTGGCAAACCCGGCAGATTGGGCATGGGCGGAAAACCCATATTTTGCTCCCCCTGCGCCGTTGTAGCGCCCCCACCCATTTGTTTGACTACCGTTTTTAGCAGATTGTTATTACTATTTTTCACCGTGCTTTTTTGCATATCCGCCGTGTTTTCTTGCGTCTTGACTTTCTTACTTGTCGTCCCGTTAATTTTTGCCATTTTTGACTCCTTTTCTTATGTTTAATCTTGGTGCCAACAGCAGGAGTCGGACCTGCGACCTAGCGCTTATGAAACGCCCGCTCTAACCACTGAGCTATGTTGGCATACCACCTAACCGCGCAACTCTGATATTATACCTTATTGTTGCTAGATAACTTCGTAAATTTCGCCGACATAAATAGAATCGTAAATCATTTTGGTATGTTTTTCTAAAAACTGAAAAAGAATTTCGTTGTTTCGAAGCGGACAACCCGCATACCAACTGTTAAACAAAGTAGATTTTCTGGCAATTATGTACTTGATGTTTTTAACGAGTAACTCTTGTCGCATATCGTCGATGTTTTTCTTAGAACTAGCAAAATAAAAGTCGCTTCGCACGATCCTAGTGTCGTAGTTATTCATAAAAGGTAAAAATGTAATAAATTGGTGTTGGGTAGCATCCATTATGAAAAAATCGGCTGGTAAGTTTTGGGCGGTTTTGCTTAAATTCCAAATTACGGGACTGCTGGTTTCTAGGCTACTGTTGAATCCGAAGGTGCCAAAAAGAGTAATGCCGGCACCAAAACCCCAAAGTACATGAGTAAACGCTAAGGATAGCACGGTAACCTTAAACACACTGGTTGCAAACCGTGTATTAATATACCGTTCGGCCAGAAACGGGATAACAGCTGCCAAAATCGGATAAATCGGAAAATAATACCAGAAAACACCTTTTGATAAGTAGTAAATTGCAATAATAAAAGGAATAGAGGAAGCAAAAATTGTCCATTGCTTGTACTTTTTGCCCATATAGAAAAGATATGCCACTAAAGGCGTTAACCATATCCCAAGATAAATATAAGGACCGGGATTTCCAGTATGAAAAACAAATTGTCCCCTCTCTAAACCTACAAATAAGAAGTACTGAATCGGTTGGATTAGCAACCAAAGCTCGTTTTTATAAAAAATCCAACCAGATAGGTCGCGGTATCGCTCCTGATTACGACATTCCGCGAGTATCCCACTATCTCTTTCTAAATCAGTAAATTGAACATTTGTGCCTGTGGAACGAGGGTGCAAAACCCCAATTATAGGCAGAAGGGTAGGCGTGTACAAAACCCAAAGAAATATCGGCAAACATACAGCTAGAGAAAATGTGGCAAGGTGTAAGATCGCCTTTTTTGTAATCAATTCTTTTCGGACAATTTTCACGATTAACAAAAAACAGGGACTGATAATTATTAGAGGAAGGACAGACACTTTAGTTAAAAAACTAAAAGAAGCCAACAAACCTAGAATTATGATGTTTCTTGTACTCGGATGTTGAATACACGAGATAAGTTGCAATGTAAAAAAATTGTATAAAAGAAGTAAGAACAGCTCTACTTTGAATTCGTGAAGAGAAAGCATAATAAATGTTGGGGAGGTTATGAAGATCAAAAGGGCGTATCTAGTAACAAAAGGGGACAGTGAAAGTCTTTTGTATATTAGATAGCTTGAGTAAATACAAATTACAGAGGCTAACCCAAACATAAAAAACATAAAATTATCATTAAAAATTCTGCCTATTAAACCTAGAAACAACTCGCTAAAATAAGGATATATCGCGCCCTGTAATACAGCAGAGTGACCTTTCTCCTTCACCAAAAATGCGTTACGGTAATAAAGATTCCCACCGTCCCAAGAGTTTGTTCTATAATAGAATGCGGAGTAGAAAAAAAAGGCGATCGTTAAAAAAACCAACACGACTTTGGTGTACCTTCTAATAAACTTTGAAAACCTAGTATGGTTTAAGGCGCATACACCAAAGTAAACGCCACCAAACCAGCCAACAATAAAATCCGGTTCGTATACGGTCCTAGTTACACAGTACGAAAAATACGAACACATCAGCACGATTACAAAGATGGTCTGCCTGCGATCGCCTTTGAGCTCTTGGAAGTATGTAGCTAACTTTTTCAGCATCTCGTTCTGTCAATCTATCAGTAAGTAAAAACCGCTTTATCTTGTAAACACAAGCTTCTTCATTATCATAAAGGTATCCTTTAGCCAGTTAATATCCGATTTTTCCTTACCGTAAACAGCCGGTATATACACATCCCTAACCTTGTAACCAAACCTCGCCAATTCTATAAGTAGTGAGATTTCAAAATCATATCTCCTGCCGATTCTTGTTTTATCTAAAGATTTATAAACCCCCGCATTAATAGCTGTATAACCGTTTAACGGATCGCCAATGGCGAGGTTGTTAATTAGGATTCTTGTGAGAAATGTCATGAACGCATTGCCGACAATTCTAAACGGAGGCATGGCTTTTAGACTACCGATATTCAGAAATCTATTACCTTTAACATAGGCACAACCCGTTTCCACGATTTCATCCAACAATAAGGGAAGAAACGCCGGATTCATTTGACCGTCTCCCGCCATAACAACGAGGATATCGGCTCCATATTCTATGCCTTTCTCATGCCCCAACATCACGGAACCACCAACACCTTGATTTTCAAAAGATCTGATGGGGTGGATCCTTCTATCCTCCCTAGCAACAGCTAATACATTGCTATATGTTCCATCCGTACTACAATCGTCAACAACCACAATATTATCAACCCAATTAGGAAACCCTTTTAGAACTTTTTTTATAAACTGCGCTTCGTTGTAGGCAGGTACCGTTACACTAACTCTAAAGTATTTGTACATGGTGATCATTTTAACTGCTGTTATAGATTTTAACAATAAAAAGTAGGAAGGAGTTTTCCAAAAACAAGAGAGTCTTAACCAAAAACCGGAGCGGGTAATGCCCAAATCCGCCTGCCGTCCTCCAAGTCAAAAAATCTACAATCCAAACTCAAAATAAAAGCGTTTTTAATATCCTTTTTTAGCATTAGCGATTTAACTACTCTAAAATCCTGGGAATCAACCCTACTTACAAATTTAGCCTCCACCACCGTCAAGTTTTTAAACAGCGGATTATCAGTCCCCAAAAAGTCCACTTCATCCTTGTCCTTATAATAAAAAAATAAATAGTTGTAAAGTCGTCTCATGAGCCAAAATACATAAGTCTCAAAAACCTTGCCATACAAACCACTCACCATACTGTCCCCGCGCAAACCGGCAAAAGCTGTGTAAAAATTAGGCGAACCTACATAGTACTTTTGTTTGGATCTGCCGGCTTTCCTTAACGACTTGTTAAACGACTTTACATCCCCAACCAAAAATCCTTGCACCAAAACATCCAAGTATCTTTTAACGGTGTTTTTAGCAAGCTCGATTTCCCCGGAAAACTTGTCGACCTCAAAATAGTCGCCAGTTTCCATAATTAACACCTCAAAAAGTCGCTTAAATTCAAAAATGTTGGTAATACCGTAAATATCCGGCAAGTCCGTTTCCAAAAGTTTTGTGTAAATACCGGAATTTATGTACTTATACCTGTCTTCCAGCTCCGTGAGTTTGGCACATTCCGGAAATTGACCAAAGGACAGGTAGTTATAAAACTGCCGTGTTAAAACCGCTGATTTTTCCGCCCACACCGATTCGATTTCTCTAAAACTTTGGCTTGTTGGGTTAGCTAAAAAGTCGCCCAGGTTAAAAAAGCTTTGATTCACCCCTTCAAAAATAGAAAGGTATTCTTTAAAATTTAGGGGCGTAATATAAAACTCGTAGGTTCTGCCTGCCAAACTGTCCGCCATCTTGTTTTTAATAAATACGGAGGACGATCCCGAGATAACAATTTTTACACCTTTATAAAAGTCATAATATTTTTTGACGGTACCCTGCCAATCCTCTATATACTGAATTTCGTCCAAAAAAATATACACCTTTTCCTTGGGCTGATTTTCTAGCAAGTAGACCAACAAACCGTCTAAAAAATCGACATTTCTGGTAGAAACATCGTCAAAAGAAAAAAAGTGGATGTTTGTATTCTGCACCCCGCTTTCTAACAAGCGTTGGGCTAATTGACGCATAACCGTTGTTTTGCCAACCCGCCTTAAACCCGTAAGGATAGTTACATTATCCTGTTCCAGCTTGGATAAAACGGTCTCCGTTACTTCCCTAGGCACGCCTAATTCCAAATCCAAAAATTTTTGCCTTTGCTGGTTATATTTTTCTGTAATCTCTAATCTGTTCGTTTGCATATTTTACTGTACTCATTGATTATCAGCGCCACTTACAGTGGCTTGCTGTATTCTTCGAATATCAGCGCCACTTGCCTTGGCTAGCTGTACCCGTTGATTATCAGCACCACCTGCGGTGGTTTGCTGTACTCTTTGAGTATAAAACCCGTTTTGCGGTCAGTCAAGTGATCGCTAAACCGGTTTTGCGGTCAATTTAGCTAAAGCTTGCGCGACAGGGTTAGACACCTAACATCTTTAGCTCCGGCGCAGTACAGAGCAGAGGAAGCAGAAATCAAGGTTGAGCCCGTAGTACAAATGTCGTCCACCAGCAGAAATTTACCGCCACCTAAACCCTTGTACCCACTCACCCCCGCATCTGTTTCACCACCTGACGACTTTTGACCAAACGACCCTCTAGCAACCGCAAAAGCCCCAGCAATATTTTGCGCCCGCTCGTCCTTATGTAGCCCGTGTTGCTTGGTAGTATCACGAATTCTAACCAGAATAGAAAAGTCCGTTGCCAAGCCAAATTCCTTAGCCACCGCCTTGGCAATAAACTCCGCCTGATTGAAACCCCGCTCTTTTTCCCGCATTTTAGAAATTGGTATTGGCACAACCGTAAAGCCCGTAAAATCAAAGCCTAATTTAGAGGCCTGCTTTGCCCCACTGGCGCTTAAAAGTCGGAGTAGCGCAAACCTTTTGGGATTATATTTTGACTTTTTAATAATCTGGGCGACTATACCGTCGTAATTGTAAACACAGCATAGTTGACTTGGAATCAAAGCCGACTTGTTACATTGCCGGTGGGTAAAACCCATCACGCTGGGTTGCTGACAGACTATGCAAACCCCATTCTTAGCAAGCTTGATGCTAGACTCGCAACCGTAACAAATTATCCGTCCAGGTCGTCCGCAAAAAAAGCATTTTTCACCAAAAATAGTAGTAAGTAAGGTCTCCATAAAACATTCGCTTGTAATTTAACCAGTTTGCGCGATGTACCCAACATACCAAATCCGCTCGGTTTTCTGGCTTGCTGGACTTATTCAGACTTTTCCCACATACATCTTAACACCGTTACAGTAACCCCGAAGCCTACTGCAACCCATAGTTATATATAGAGTCGTATCCCATAGTTGTTATACTTTGGCGCGCGAAATCCGTCAACCTCTTGACATCTAGTTTTATTAGAATTTGGCGCAGTAAAGCCTTATATATGATTAGTGGCAAATCTACCCACCGGTTTGTGCAGGTTTTTGCCAAACTTACCGGGTAAATGTGTCACTGGGAATGACAAGACTAGGGGGTAAATTCCTAATTAATACAAGAAACCCAGCAAATACAGAGGAATTATGTTGTTGTTACCGTTTTCTATGTCGTCAATTAAAAAGTAGGTACTTTCTGTGTAATTTCCCAACTTGTTTAACTTACTCTTACCGCCTACTTCAAAAGTAAGCTTGTCAGCCTCAAAATCCGACTCGCCGGGACTGGTGACATTGTGAGTACTAATCAGCTGATTTGCCACAAAAACTTCCCTAAGCATGCCTACATTTTCCTGATTTATATCGACGTTATTTATTGCTAGGTACAAGTTTGTATTGTTAATATAAAGCTTTTCCGGCTTTCGCACGGAAGCGTGTCCATATAAAGCACTACGCAAACCTAACAAAACGCCTGCTTTTTCCAGATAATCTATATACAAACTAACATACTCGCGAGAAATTCCCACAGAACTTGCTATTCTGGTAATGTCCACCATAAACGGCTTAATTCCCGCCACCAAAGCCACAAGCTTTTGTAGACTTGGTACGGATGCAACTTTAAGACCAAAACTCACCGGAATATCCTCGTACATCACTTTATTTAACGAATTTACCAGTTTTGAATTAAAGGTGTCTGTTCCCTCTTGGTAATAAGGAAAATAGCCGTAAGTTAAGTACTTACTAAACAAACCCAGTATTTTATTGTCGCCCAGCTCTTTTTTTATTTTGATTGACAACTCCACATGATTTTTAACAACATCTTGCAGAGACGCGACCTCAAATTCTTTGTCCACCTGAAAAGAGATAAACTCCCTAAAAGAAAGCCCGTGAAGGTAATAAGAAACCACTCTTCTGGAAAGATCGTACTTGCCTTTATTTATTTCTAAAGTTGAGCTTCCGGAAACTATAAGTTGCAAATCCGGATACCTGTCGTAAATATTTTTTAATTCTTGCGACCAGTTTGGGTACTTATGAACCTCGTCTATAATTAAACATTTACCGCCCGATTTGTAAAAAGTATCTGCTATTTCTATAAGCTTTAGATTCACCACATCAATATCGTCGCCAACCACATACAAACATTTTTTGGGATCGTTATATGCATCTTTGTAATGTTGTAAAAGCAGGGTTGTTTTGCCCACCCCCCTTGCACCGGTTATAGCCAGACCTTTTTGTGTCCAATCTATTTGGGTAAAAAGGTACCGCTTTTTGGTGTACGGTAGCTTTTCTGCTAATTCTGTTTGGAGCTCTATGAGCCGTTGTAGTTGTACCATAGTGTAAAGTGGAGTTTACACTTATAGCCACTTTTTGTCAACTGCAGTTTACACCTGTTACGGGTAGTATTCGGTTGGTGGTGGAGATGGGGAGAATCGAACTCCCGTTCTAACTTTCTTTAATGCGCAAGTATTACAAGCTTAGCCGGAGAGTAATTTCAAAAGGAGGCGCTCTGGCACGCACAAACCCTTTTTAAGGTCAAGTTTTTAAGGTTTGCCCTCTTGGACATTTAGTCGACCACGCCAAACATCCGCATTCCGGTTTAATAAGACCCACAAGAAGCCTTCCGGACGCAACTTCCTAGGATCCGAGTCCGCCGAAGGCGGATAGCTTAGGCGTAAGCTGGTTCGTAAACCGCGTCTGCATAAGCGTACTCGAATGCATCATTATCTGCATTTTTGGTTTGCTGGGCTTACCGTCAGCGCTTTAGCGATGACGGGAGGCGTTAGCCTCACAAAATACCAGCGCCTTTGGCTTGCCGGCGTAAAAAAGAAAAGCTAGTCAAAACCGTTCATCCCCTTGTTAAAGTGCTGGGCGACAAAGTAAGAAGTCCGTGCGACATTAAAATCCGCTCCAAAACCGTCAACCACTTAAACTTACTAGATTCCGTCCTTACGAACTCTGTCCAAGTCGCGCTCAATTTGTCGCTCTATTAAAACCTGCTTTTTTTCGTACTGCTTTTTGCTTCTAACCACACCCAGCTCTAATTTTACCAGATTATGTTGCAAAATCAAGGCTAACGGCACCGCAAATCGTCCTTTTAGACTAATTGCCTGCGCCAGTTTTAAAACCTCTTTTTTATTAAGTAGCAATTTTCGTGTGCGCTTTGCCTCTTTTTCATTATATTTTTGACTTTGGTGGGAATAGCGCCCAATATGCAAGTTGACCACAAACGCCTCCCCGTGCAAAACCGTCACCAAAGAGCCCTCAAAATTGACATTACCCTCTCGCACCGACTTAACCTCATGCCCATAAAGCACCAGCCCCGCGGTGTATTTGTCCAAAACCTCGTATTCAAATGTGGCTTTTTTATTCTTTGCAAGAAGCATGGGCAAAGTATACCAATTTGTAGTAGAATGTCGACATGGGAAAACCAGGACAATTTCCAACGCACGACGAGTCTGAAGAAACCCGCATAAAATTGTTAGAACAAAAAATAAGCGATCGGATAGCACCTCTGGCGAAGGGAAATGGCGGACTTGTAATTTTACTGATTCCCAATCGTCGTGCTTTTGCTTCTTCACGAATTTATCAAGCAGAAAACGGTTTAAGGCAACTGTTTGTAATAACGGAAGATTCTAAGGTGATTGCTTACATGGATGTGGGTTTAGACCGCAGAAGAGGCAAAGCGGTGTGCGGAACTACAAGAAACCATAAAGCTCCAACTGAATTTGGAAAATTAGATGGGGCGGGTTCCTCTGGCGATGGTTTTGCCTGCGAAAGTGATCCGTTTGGCGCACTTTTGACTGGCTTAGCGGTGTACGCGTTAAAAAGGGAGGGCGTAGCCCAGTTAGAAGTTGTGAGATACGAACCCGACACTGAGGCTACCGATGCCTTCTCTTCAGCAGGTACGAAAAGATCGGATTTCCAAAGCAATGTATATAATCATGTGCCAAACGAAATGAGGGAGCTTGTTGCAGATTCTTTACGATTCTCTGCATGACTGCGGTCTGTGGTAAAATAGCCAGCATGAGAAACCGAAAAGGCAAAATAGTAATGTCGGCGGTGGGTTTGTCGGTTCTCCTAGCGATTGGGCCTGTAAATAAGGCGTACGCGGGGACAAAAATCTTCGGTTGGGATGTTGAGGCGTCTTATTCCAATATAAAACACATAGTGATGGAAAAGGTTTTTGGCGTAAGTCTTCCTAAAATCCCCGTTGTCGTAAACCCATCTCAAGAAACCAACAACAAGGCAAATGGCACGAACCAAAAAACTACAGAATCGGATACAAAACTAAAGGACATGGGTGCCTATACCAAACTTGTGTTTACCCAAGATCAAGTCAACAACCTAATTAAAACCCAAATTATAGGAAAAAACCTAGGGAACGGTATCGTTGTAAAGTCCGGCAAGTTGGAGTTTTTGGACGACAACATAGTCGGACTGACTGCCCAAGTCGTAATGAATAACGACTCAACAAAGCCCGTAAACGCGTCCGCCAAAATAAAGGTAGTGGAAGATGGTACGCGGTTAAAAATCGACGCGCTGGATATTGAAGGTTTAGGTATTGGAGCAAAATTTCTAAAGCCGGTCATCGTAAAGTATTTTGAAAGTCAACAAGAGGCGCTAATTAAAAAATACGCACCCGCAGATTTTGCCTTTATTGAGGTGGAAAACGGGCTGGTGAATGTTTACCTTAACAAATAATCCTACAATTTAAACTCAAACACCTTGGTGCCGGAAAGAATGTAAAAGGTTTTTTCGTCGGCGGAAATGTCAAAGCTTTTTAACGCTGTCCACTCGCTACCAAGTTCCGGCTTTAATTGAAAATCTAAAACACCGTCCTCGTCAAACGCAATAATTCTACCTTCTTCCCCGTCGGCAACATAAATCTGCTTAAAATCTGCATCCGCCACAACTTTTAATGGTTCCTGGATTGCCTTATCAAGTCCGACAATAGAAAAATCGGCTTTAGCGCCGGCGGTGTACTTTTCCAAATTTCCGTTGGAAAATAAAACATAAATACTCCCGTCAATATCCAAAGAAACTGCGTTAGTAAATTCCTCTTTTTGCGACCACAAAGCGCCCACAAGCCTTGTCCCTGATTTTGTAAATTTAACCAGCTTGTCGCTAGAAACTGCGTAAGTAAAACCCAAATATTCGCTGGAAGGTCCTAGTACAGGGTGGTTTGGGTCGACTAAATAGCTTTTGTTTACTGACTTTGTTGCTATGGCGTAAAACTTAACGCCTTCGTTGTCGGTAAAAATCAAGGTATCGCCGTCAAACAGCAGATTTTTGACGCCCGGAAACAGCTGGGGTAGTTCCTCAAACTTGGTAACATCCTTTGCAGAAATATAAATTTTGCCTTGCGACGCGTCTGAAACTGCTAAATATTTTTGTCCTTGCGCCAACTCCGTAGGATTTGCTCTAGCATCCGTTATCGAGATGTCGTAAAAAACCTGGGGCTGGACGCGCCTGACTTTGTTGGCTTCGTCCAACTTTTTGCTAAGCTCGCTTTGGATTTCTTTGTCCTGCGGATTTTCCTGGGAATCACTCGGAGCTGGGGTCTCTTTAACGGCAGTATTTTGGTCGCTGTTTGTGTTAGTAGTTTGGTTGACGGACGGAGTGCCGTTTGATTTTAGAACCGCAACTTTAAGGATAAAATAACTGCCTATCAATAAACCAATAGCCACAAGAGCGATTAACAAAGGCTTGAGGAACTTCCTAAAATCCTGCTTGGAATTAAATCCAGCCGATGCTTTAGTTGCTACTTTGGTTGAACTATCCCCCGATAATGTTACGACGGCACCTGTACCAGGTTTTTTCTTCCCGCCGACCTCGTCCTTGTTGTCTTTTGCATCCGCATCTTTATCACCACGCTTTTTTTTCTCGTCTCCGTCCTCACCTTTTTCTTTAGCTTTGTCGGCTTTTTCCTCGTCAACCTTGTCCACTTTTAAAATTACCGCGCTACTTAAGTCGTCCAAATCCTGCGCCAAAATGGGTTTGTCCAAAGAAACAAGCGACTTTGGCGGAAATCTCTTAAAAAAGTCGGCCGAACATAAAATCATAACTTTACCGTCCTCGATTTTTTGCGACCCGCCCGCATATTTGCCCTCGCTATCCGTATCCACATGCACCACGCCGGAGCCGTCTAAATACAAAGCTTTAGCGTCGCCATAAATGGACACATACACAAAGTCGTCCTTAAAAAGCGCAAGCACCGCGTTAAAAATTACATTAGGCTCGATTTTTTGCAACGCCTCCTTGCACGCTTTGAGCGACTCCTCCATTACAGGCAAAACCGCTTGAGAATCATCCAAAAGGAGCGTATGCGCCAAAATGTCGGTTAGAATATTCTGCGCCACCTGCGTACTTAAAGCCTCCCTGCTCTCCAAAGAAAAAACCGCGTAATATTTTTCCTGCGAGACGGCAAAGGAAATTTTAGGCGACTGGGGGGCAAGAACGGGCGTAATTGTCTGCGATTTAATAGTAAGCATAGGCTACAGGACAAGAAAAACCAGCACAACGGCAAGCAGGGCGACAAAAAAAATGCACCCACGCTAAAAAAGTAAAAAAGCTGTGAAGCGAGCTGGTAAAGCTTTTGTTCATGAGACTAACCTGGCGGACGACCATAAAGGCAAAAACCGCGTAAATAACAGAAATTGCCATAAAAAAGATTTTACTAATGACCAGCAGAAAATTATTCTCCCACGGTTGAAACATATTACTCGCTTTCTCCTTTGATGGCGGAAATAAGGTCGGATAGCATGTCCTGAACGCGATCTGGGTTGGGAACATTTTCAAAAGTAATTTCCCTGGCTTCCGCGGCGGTCTGAATGGACACATCGCCAAAGTGAAAGACTACTTGCGCAAAGCCAGAAATGTCGTTAGTGACATCTTCTATATTGCGTAGTGGCGCCTCGGAAAATCTGCGGTGCGTAATGCCGTAAAAATCTATGTCAACCACGCGCTTGTTGGTAATAATATAACTGTTAAAATACCAACTTAAAAAGTTTTCAAAAAAATAGCCAAAGGTAAAAAGCCCTAACATAAATCTAACTATAAAGTTGTAATTTGACGGGAGAAGCTGGGCGACGCTGGTATTACCCATGGCTAGAAAAAAGTCCAAAATAGGAATGGCAAAAAAAAGTATGGCGGTAATTAGAATCCATTTTAGGTTGACGACGACATGCTGGCGCATGAATAACAGAATTTCTTCCTCGTTGTCCTGACCATCAAAGTACACACCGCGCGGTTTTTTAATAAAGGCTCCCAGTAAGGCTGACATATACTTATTATATACTTATTATACACTTTTATACACAGCTGGCTTTGACACACTACAACGCAAGTGGTAGGATAGAAAAATGTTGCAGACGCAGTTAGAAAACGATCAAAAATATTACAGACCCAGAATTAGACCAAGCATGGAATCTTTTGCGGATTCTTCATCTCTACCTCAAATACATTCAAAAACATCTGCTGAGGATACATGGTTAACTAAAACTAAAGGACTTGGCGGAGAAAAAGCGTATAAAGAATACCTAGAAAGAAAAAGTTTTGAGAGAATTTCTGCCCATAAAAAAGCAGAAAAATGGTAATCCTAGATACTACAATAATAATTTACTTTTAAAGAGTTCGACGAATGAAAACTGTAGCGGTGTCGTCAGAATAAATCTCTTGCCAATCGCCGGATGATTTTAAATAAGCTGTAAATTTGCTTTCCGTTGGATAAATGACCCACGAAACATTGTAAACATTTAAAAGCTCAAGATTACTTCGTGGAGCATCCACAAGTTTAATATAATCCTCAAACACAGATTTACCGTTTTCACGCCACGAGGGCATGCGTCCATCCACAAAAGTTTTAACTTGCGGATATTTCCAAATCATATAGCCACCCCAACCGTAGTAATTAAAAACATTGCCGTTAACGCCGTTAGCAAGAGCGTAATCCAATGATTGTTGCGGGTAACTTTGCTTTTCTATCCAATAGGCGTTGTCGGTTGATTCGCGAACTTCGGTAACAAAAATAGCGGAAATTATTAAAGTCGACAAAATTAGAAACGCCAAAAAACCAAGTCGCACTTTTTTAACCAGATTAACAGAGAGCGCAGATTTTAAGTCGACAAAATAAGGCGTCCAAAAAACCAATACCGCGTACGCACCTAAAATAACGGCAATTCGGAAAAAATATTGACTTCTAACGGCAAAAATACAAAAAAAGCCTACCGCCAACATGTACCAAAGCGGGAGTTTTTGGCGCGCGCCAACCAAAGCGGAAACCAGCAAACCCAAAACGGCACAGTAAACCGCAAAATAGTAAATGTTGTCCGTTGCCACGGGCACCCATTCGTTAATGTGGCTAAATTGGTACGGGTGCGACTCTTTAATAAGCGTAACCCACAGATGAACGCCAAAAGGGTTTATTAGTGTGAGCAATGTTGACGCTATAAGAACAAGTGGCAAAGGTTTTTGTACGAAATTAAACAGGTGTGGCAGGGTTTTTTTAGGAACGCTCGCTAAAGCTTCCTGCCGATTCACATCTACAACCCCAGCTCGCTCCGCCTCGCCCCGCCAAAAGCATTTGGTCAATTTTTTGAGGGCGGGGCTCAAAGGTCCTGCAAAAAATCCTGCCACACCAAACTTGTCAAAAACATACAGTCCTAGTATAAAAAGCCCTAGAACAAAATCCGCGTGAGTGTTTGCCCAAATTAAAAAAAGTGGCGGTAAAATCCAAATTCGCTTGATACTGTCGTCTGAATGCAAAAGCGTCGCGCATAAAAACATTAACAATAAACTACTATAATACATTGGACGACCGATGACTCCGCTGCCGGAAGACTCTACAAATAACATTACCGTGACTAAGGTTGTCAAAATTATTCCAGAGGATAGATTTTTGGCAAGCGCACGGGCATAATAAACAGTTGCTAAAGACAACGGTAGAGCGAACAACAGTCCCGCCAGCAAGTGTCCTAAATAATGGTGCGTCAAATAAATGGCGACTTGAGAAATCCAATACGAATTAGCCCATTGATAATCCGCAAAAGTGTAGGAAAAAATGTTGGCGCGTAAAATTTGCCCGTGCTGAATTAAGTACTCTCCATATTTGTAGTGCCAACCAAAATCCGGATCGCCCGGGGATTTAAATAACGCAAAAATTCCAAAAAGAACAGTCGCTATAAGCACAATTCTGCTATAACTTATCTTAAAATCAAATCCGCGCATATTTTAAGGGCTTTAGCTCGGCAAAATCTACTAGCTTCAATCCTTTGATTCTGTAGAAATCTTTGGTATTAATTGTTGCCAACTCGGCATCCATAAACATTGCCGTAGCAGCAATAGCCGAATCAGCCACATGGAGTATCTGTCCATATTTTCTGGCGTCCCTAATTAACTTACCAGCAAGCTCCGCCTCTTGCTGACCGTACGTAACAATCGTAAATGGAATAAGCGTCTTTCTTATTTTTAATACCGCATCTTCATCGTCAGCACTATCGCCGGCAAAAAGCTCGTGGATTGTTATCACGGAAACATATAGATCACGGGTGGAGTAGCTATCCGAAAGTTTAGTGATAATGGGAGACCTTCCTTGAGTTCTTAAGTTATCTATAAGAATATTTGTATCTACGACTACCATTTTGCCAACCTTTTTGAGGCGGCAGTTTCACTGATTCTTCTGGCTTTTAGTTCTTTATCCAACTTCTCGGTATCTTTTATGGCACCACTCGTCTCTTGAAAAAGCTTTCTTCTCCACGCTCTCTGCTTCATCTCATACTTGCTTTCCGGATCGTGACCGGTCGACAGTTTCTTGTATGATCCTATAGTGCGGGTTGGATCTTTAGGTAACTTCTTCTGAACACTCTTCAAAGAAAGTTCGACTAGGTTGCTTGGATAACTACCTACTTGGATATAAAACCCCAAGGGCTGCCTATCCTCTATAACGCTTATAAGTACACCGGGCAACTGCTTTGCAAACTGCGCGATGGTAATTTTTTGTGATTCTTTTTGTAACTGTGGCATGGTA
Source organism: uncultured Candidatus Saccharibacteria bacterium (assembly GCA_964490125.1). Taxonomy (GTDB): domain Bacteria; phylum Patescibacteriota; class WWE3; order UBA101185; family UBA10185; genus JBBAAW01. The sequence goes on along the minus strand of CAZBAJ010000002.1, from coordinate 46,561 downwards.
GGATTTTAATACGCCTACTCTACAATGTCAATAACTATTTAGCTACGCTCGTGTCGGCGAATCAAAATAAATGTTGAAACAATGACTATCCTGATAAGATGGGCGGTCAGGAAAAATCCCAATCGTCGGGGGTGTGTAAAACTAAATTATCTATTTTCTCAAAATGCTTGGTGTTAGCGGTTATTAACGCTATCCGCTTGTAAATAGCCGTCGCTGCAATCGTCGCGTCCGTAAAACATCGGTGTCTAAAAGGTACGCTCCCTCATTCTCCTGGTATTTTTTAGGTCATTTGCTCTAAGCTTTTTCTGCACTTTATCAATGTTTTTAATATTTGCCCAAGAACCACCGGCTTTTTCTAAATATGCAAGTTTTCTTTTGTCTACCATGTCGTCCTTTCTACTAAAATAATTTAAACCCGCTCTAGCAACTAATTTTTCCACGCTTTCTAACGGTGAGAGGCTTCCAACTTCAAGATACGCCAAATTTGGCTCCGTGATTTCTTTTTTAGGCTCTATCTGTAATTGAGGCATATTTTGTATTCTATGCAATATTATTTATAATGTCAAAAAAACTTGCCCGGCATTCATCCCAGCAACTTTCCCTTTTCTAAAGTCTTCATCTTAGACGACAGCCTTTTAATATCCTGTTCCGGAGGCAATTCTTCTGGCTTAACACCGCTTTTCTTAAGCATCTCACGCACATTAGTATTATTTTTGACATGCTCGACAGAAATAGGTTTTTCTCCAACCAACTTTGGATTTTTCTTAATGTTAAAGCTGGTAACTTGGTTGACTAAATCTTTGGCGGAAATTACTACCGCGGGCAAAAAATCTGCCAACGGACGCTTATCGGGAACTCCAAGCCTATCTTTCATGTCCTGGGTATTTAATCCACCAAACAATGCCTCGTCGCCTTTGCTTTTAATACGGGCAAAACCCCGATGATCCACACCTCGCTCAAAAATTACCCCGGAAAGTTTCTTTTCTGACGCAGTTAGACGACTTCTTGCCTGCAATCTCTCATAGTCTCCCAAGTGCTGGGCAATAACTTCTTGCTTTCTGGTTTGGACGGCAAAATAAGTTTGAGCAAAAGCGATTTCATCTTTTTTAGGATCACCGTTTTGGGCTATTAAATAACAGGCGTAGCGGGTGAGCATTATATCTTTTACTGATTTGGTAGCACCTTTACCGCTTGTATATGTGTTTAAAGTGTCACAAAAATGATCGGAAAGTTGCTGTTTAGCCTTTTCACAAGAAATCTTAGCCTTGTCGACAGCATTTTGAAAATTTTCCCAACGATCATAACCTAGCAAAACCTGCAAATCTCTAGCCAACCAATACTCAAGATCGCCATCCTTATGTACGCAGGATTCAAAGTTCCTATGAAGTTTGGTTATAATTTGAGTATCCATTCTGCTCTTAATAGTATTTTTATATTAGCAGGTTTTGCAGAAAAATGGAAGCTATTTATGTTAATACAAACAATAATTGTATTGGCATATTTGCTTGTATTACAATAAATTATTGGCTTCGTGACTTCACGAAGCCAATTGTAAAGGCGCCACTAAAGTTAATGCTATTTTCTCACCAAATCGTACAAACGGTTCTTAATAGATATGTATCCGGGGGCGCGTAAATTAAATACAGTTCTAAATTTTTCCCCGTCAATAGTAACCGTCCCTTTGTCCGTCCCCAACTTAACCTGGGTAGTCCTGCCATTATTACCAATTGTTACATCCACAGAACTCACGCTCCCGTACGCTGTCCCCAAATCGTCCGCCTTTTCCTTCATGCCGTCCAAAGAAAACGGATTCCCGCCCCAACACTTTGTAGTCACGGGGGAAATCCGGTCGCGGTCACCGGAACTGCCTTTTTCCCAAACCGTCACCGCGTTTAAAATGTCCGCCATTTCCTCCTGCGACAAATACGGATCGCTCCGTCCACAATTAGAACTATCGTTGTACGACTTTGTCCACCACGCTTTATAAAACCACGGTGAACCCGCGCGCTTTTCATAAGCCCCGTTTGGCCAGTCGCCCTTACTATCCCAACCTATTCCCTCAATATAACCACCGGTAGTAGAGGAATAATACGCAATCACCGAGCTGTCCAAAATAACATCGTCAGTATCGTCTACGGCTTTTTTCCAGGCTGACGGGGGGTTGTCGGATTTAGATTTTAAAAACACCTGGCACGATTGTGTGGTACAAATAGTCTTACCATCCTTAGCGTATCTATACGCATAAGTACGAGCCGCCACCGCTTGCGCCTTTAACGCATCAACAGGCCAGGTACTAGGCATTTCTGCAATCCCATACAAATACTTTTGCATGTCCATTTTTCCCACGCCGGAAACTGTAATACTGGGCATATCCACCTTTTTTGTCCCCGCCTTGTAGTAAAACTTTAGAATCGCCTTGTAATCCTGACCATCTTGCGCCCGCCCCCTAGCCCCGTACTGACTCATACCTTTATAGTGCGTGTACGCCCCGTAACTTATAGCAACATAGGCTGGACTAAATTTGGGCGATGGCAATTTTGCTTCGGGCGGTTCGTAATCTCCAACGCTTCCGCTATCGTCGCCGGCTTTTTCCGCTAGAATCTGTTGCTGCTTGGCAGAAAGTTCCGCTAACGCTTTTTCGTACGACACTTCTTTTTTCTCCAAATCCGCCAAGTCTGCCTGCGCGTCCTTCTTTTTTGCGTCAATGTCCGCTTTTAAAGATAGCAATTTTCTTTGAGACGATTCTAAACTTGCCCGTAACTCACTTGCCTCTTTTTTGTCGCCCTCAAAATCCGCAATCTCCATATTTAAAGAAATAATGGACTTAACAGCTTCCCGCCCCACGGTGTCTTCAAAAATATCGCGCACGGCAAAAACCTGTCCGCCAGCTAAACCTGCTAAACCCCCTCCGGACGATTTTCCAGAATTAACACTCCCACCGCCCGCAAGTAGTAACTCCAAAACAGAAGGTCTGCCAAATTTATAAAAGTCACGGACAATAGTATTACGAACCTCCGTCTTTTTGCTAAGCGATCCCCGTCTGTCGGCCAAATTTTCCTCCAACACCGCAAGCTCCGAGCTTACTTTTGCAATGTCTTTTTTTAGCCCGTCTATTTGCGCGTCGGTAACATTAAGTTTTGCTAAATAATCTTTAAGTTGGGCGTCGATGGCGGTAATTTGACTTTTGGTTTTTGCCAGTTTGGAGCTATATTTTTCCATTTCTTTGGCGCATTCTTCCACGGAACTGCAATCCTCCGCGTGGGTTTTGGTGATAGTAATATTTGTAAGACTGGTGATTAAGTTGGTTTGGCTAGACGGGTTGGTCTGGTTGGGCGACAAGATAATACCTACGGGCGACAGAAGAACACTTGTTAACGATGGGATCAAGACGGCGATTAAAAATAATAAAATTACTATTTGTACGATTCTTTTGGGCATGGCGGACTTATTATAACAGGATTTTCTGCACGGGCATTGACTATTAGAACAAGGATAAGGATAATCTTAACATGAAGTTGCATGTTTATCGCAAGATTGGCGTAACTTTTATCTTAACGGTTTTATTCGGTTTAAGTCAAAACAATGCGGTTCACGCAGTTAACGAGTGTGTTGCGGTCGATTGTACTAGACCTGTAAGCAACCCTCCATGGCCAGCATGTGCGTCGGTAACTGAAAACTGTGATCCCGGATATGCCTGTCCCGCAACATTTAAGGGTTGGGTGGAAGCGTTCTTGCGTACAACTGTACCCGCAGAATGTTCACAAACATCGCCTATGCCAAATCTTCTCTACAGGTGCACTTTTGCAGGCTTATGCGTAAGTGTGGGTGTTCCAGCTGTACCGCCCCCAGCACCACCACCCGGAGGGGGTCTGCCTGCAGGCACCTGCGCAGTAGACGCGAGCGGAAGTGTTACACAAAACTGTAATCCCGGTCAATTTCCTAAAGTGTCTGGCACAATACCCGGTCAAACCTGTACCTGTGAGGACGCGAACGACGAGTTAATCGAGCTGTTTAACCTTATCAACGGAATTATGATCCCCATCATAATTATAGTGGGAATTTTCATCATCATCCTGGCTGGCTACAAAATAATGACCAGTCAAGGAAACCCCCAAGAACTTCAGACCGGCAAAGAAAACTTGACATCCGCAATAATTGGCTTAATATTTGTATTGATGGCGGTTTCCATCTTAAGGGTAATTATAAAAGCCCTTATCACCGGAGACACCGATCCGTTTAGTACATAGTAAATTTAGACAAATTTTAAGAAAGGAAAATTATGTATCTACAAGATCTTATAACGGGGTTTGTACAGGCAGCTACCAACACTACTGTCCAAAGAATAAATTTACCGTTCAATAATTTAGCAGATGTCTTTGGGTTCCTTATTAATGTTGTGCTGGGTGTAGGTATTGCTGTCACAATTATCTTTTTGATTCTTGGTGGTATTCAGTACATTACAGCTAGAGGAGATCAGAAAGCCGCTGGTGCTGCTAGGGAATCCCTTACCAATGCAGTAATTGGTTTTATTGTAGTTATTGGCGCCTTCACTATTAGGCTTATTCTTATTAATGTTATAGGTGGAACCAACGAGGCTGAATTAAAAGTGAATGAGATTGTAAACTTCTAACGGTTTGGAGGGGAGGTGTAACCATTAATGACAAATTTGGATGTTTTAACAGGCTATGTTTTTGCGGAAACAGCAAGGACCGCACAAAGAATTAACCTTCCATTTAACGACCTTGCCGATGTGTTCGGTTTCTTAGTTAATGTGGTATTGGGTGTAGGTATTGCTGTCACAATTATCTTTTTGATTCTTGGTGGTATTCAGTACATTACAGCTAGAGGAGATCAGAAAGCCGCTGGTGCTGCTAGGGAATCCCTTACCAATGCAGTAATTGGTTTTATTGTAGTTATTGGCGCCTTCACTATTAGAACAATTTTACTTAATGTTATCGGAAAAACCGGTAATCTTGATGTAGGAAATGTTGTCAGATACGGAGATTACTAAGCCATTAGTCTAATTTGACTTTTAAACCCCGCCAACAGGCGGGGTTTTTAGTCGTCCTTAAAAATTATTGCAAAATACGCCCTTTTATGTCATTCTAGCTTTGTTATGGTTTACGCAGCAGATAATGATGTATTTCAATTCCTAAAACCTTGGGCGCCTAACGCCCCCGACAGAACCGCGGGTTATAATAATGTAAGCGACTTTTTAGGAGTGGGACTAAATATTCTACTAGGTGTAACTTTAGCCATCTCTATTATCGCCATTATTATGTCGGGCATAAAATTTGTAACCGCCAAAGGCGACCCCAAAGCCAAAGCGTCCGCCCAACAAGCACTAACTTTTGCTGTAGTAGCTTTTGTTTTGGCTATAGGCGCCTTTACTGTAAAAACTATTGTCTTTAATGTAATTGGCGGGGATTATGGAGACTTGTGGAATGCTACACCAAACTTTTAAAACACTAACATTATTTGTAGTTTGTATGACGGTGTTTGTTGGACTAACTAATCCAGCCCATGCCGGGGTGAACAATGTCTACCAAAGCACCTGCGCAGAGTTAGAAAGTACAAACTGGGAAAAGGCGCCATCGCCCATGGCAATACTTTGTCCAATTGCCAGATTGATGAATGTTTTTGTCTACTCCGCAGCCGCCTTTTTTGTAATGTTTGTATTTGTTGCCGCTATTAAATACGCTCTTTCACAGGGCGACCCCAAGGCTTTGCAGGCGTCCCAACAAACTTTAACCATGGCGCTTGTTGGATTTTTGGTGGTTATTGGAGTTTGGACTATCCTCACAATTCTTAAAAATATTTTAGGGCTTGACGCGGGAATTCTAAATCCGTTTGACACTTTAAGCAAAAATCTTGCACGACTGCTGGAGAAATTTGGCGTCTCCGCCCCTTAAATTAAATAGGGTTTGTAAGTTCAATAAATTCCGGAGGAGTATTGGAGAAACTGTATACAATATCTTCTTTTAACTCCTCACCACTAGTACCTCTTAACCCAGCCTTGATGGTAATAACATACTCGACGCCGGTTTGCCATGCTGTTTTTTGTGGCTCTACAAATACTGTATCGGGCTTTTCTGGAAAAACTGTGATACGCAAAAGGTTCGTTGGACTTGTGGAAGCTTTTACAGACGATTGATCCACGGGCGCCGAAAACTTAAATGCTGTTGGTGTAAAACCATCGATAGATTCCCGCTTACCTGAAGGCGGATCTACACTTATTAGGGTTAACGCAGGCGCGGTAGTGACAACTGGAGGCACGACGCTAGAACCGATGGGAGGAATAACAACACCGGGTTTCTTATTTCTTAATGTTAGAATGGCTATAATAACAAAGACTAGTAACAAGCCCAACCCGGTAAATAACATTAGCTTTTTTCTAGTCAATTTTTTCATATATCTAACCTACCACAAAAATTATCTGCATACACAACTTTCTGGTCTTTGTGGGGTACCGGCATCCGTGAGCTCTATGTGTACATGCGGGTTTGTAGACCATAAGGTGGTTATACCATCGCCAGCATTATAGGTTGTTCCGGAATAACAAGAACACCCACCTCCACCGCAGGTATTTAAATGTAAAAGAAATATTCTGTATCTAGCGGGCGTGCTACTCATTACTACTCCACAACCATAGCTGGTGGAAACTGTACCGGTAACTTGCCAAGAAGTAACGGCCGTGTCAACACCCCCGCAGGAAATACGCCCCGGTGCGTTTACATTATGATTTCCGCTAGCAAAGTCACCCGCATAGCCATAGTATGGCGTGGAGTTTAAAGCTTTAGAGGGTGCGCCAGGCATGTTCATGGGGTTTTCAACCTCATACGGCGCGGAATCATTAGGGGAACAGTATCCTCCTGGACAGGTAAATCCGCGAGGAGAACCTAAATAAGGAATGGAAAAAAGAGAAGTAGTACCACCTCCAAATATTCTTTCCCAGTAGTATCTAGAACCATGACCTGCTGCGTTGGCATAACCGCCACCTACCGTATAAGAACCTAGTGTAAGACTGGCACCTTGAAGCGGACAATTAACGCCGGATGCAACAGGAGGCGGTGTAGTAAAGGGGGTTCCACCGGCGGATGCAGAACTTGCGGTGCTTTTAGCCCTATCCACAGGCGAGATGGATACTATTATATTTGCCATCATCATAAACCCGGCAAAGGCTAAAAATAATGGGACAAAACAACCGCAGGTAATTACTTTTTCGGTAGCCTTCATGGCATCGTTCATCATATTGTCTAGCGCTTGGGTAAAATTTCCCTTGATAACCGCTCTTATTAACTCCTTGCTCTTGTCTGCTATTTTTGACAAAGTAGCCTGAAGGACTTTTTCTATTAGCGGAGCCAAGACTGTAGCAATACCTCCAGTAGCCGCTCCTAGGGCAGCCGTTATACCAGCTTTGGCTAGTAATTTGGCGGCTACTTTTGCCCCAAAGTCAGCTACTTTTTTGATTATCGCGTTCTTGGCATAAACAACAGGAGCAAAGAACTTTCCTACCTTGTTAAACATGATTTGCTGGACGCCTGTAAGCTTTGCAGAAAGCCACTGCAAACCACCGAAATATTTAGCCGTGTAATCAAGAGTGCCTGGGTTGGCCTTGTGCTGATTAAGGGCTTTAAAAAAATCTTTCAGAGCCACTTCGTTTTGGGGGGTGTTGGCGATTTCCGAGCCGGTTAGGGTCAAACCTAGTTGGCTGGAATTTCTGACCAAAAAGTCTTTAAACTCCAGCGCTTGAGCTTGCCCTTTTGTCGGGTTTTTGCCAAAAACTGCCACATACGACATACCGGCGTTGGATGTTAAGAAATCGTTACCTTTGCCGTTAATAAAGTCAAAAAATGCCTGTTTTTGCACTGCAGTGCCTGCGTAAGCTGTAGAACCGCCACCTACAATTCCTACTAATTTTCCGTCAGTAAGGGCATTCCATGCGTTATTAGCAGTACCTAGATACAGTCCCCCATTAACTTGAAGTTTGGAAACAGACCCTCCCATAGTCGCATAACTTAAATCAAACTTATTTTGTCTCAATAACGGATTTTTACCCGGCTTAAAGATCGAAAGAACCTCGTGCCCATCCCAATCAGAATCGTAGTCTAAACCAAGCATGTGGGTGCTATTCATGATTCTCCCCGTCCAGTATGCTGGCGTATAGTGCTGAACCCTTACATTGATCTGACCCCACCAGGCGTAGACCTTTGGAAAGTTTCCCTTGGCGATAGTTTGCAGAATATCCCTTCCATCCTCATACATGTACATCCGCTCTAGATAGGGGTAAAGGGCGTCTAAAGATTTATACCCATCGGTTAAAAGACCCGGTGCCCCACCAGAACCAAGCAAAGAAGAAGATCCTGTTTTAAGAAGCGACGCATCACCTCTAAAATATCTTCTTGTTACAGACATTAAGTAGCTACCCTGAGAACCAGCACCGTACCTCAGGTTATTTAAAGATCCGGTTATCGTGTTTAGTTCGCTTAACACGGCTTGAGTCTCATTCATCCCAGGAACCCATGTAGAGCCGTTGTTTTTGATTTTAGTGCTAAAAGCCTCTACTCTATCCAAAACCCCCTCTATACCTTTAATATCTCTGTCAAATAAAGCGCGTTGAGGAACCGACAATCCGCGCACCGGACCTCTTCCATTTCTAGCCACATCAATAGCGTCCCTCATCGATCTAACAGAGGCGTCAAGATCGGTGGTTCCACTGTACAGGGCACTCCCTGCCGGTCCGGTTATACCGTTCTTAGATACTAATTTCCCAAAATTCGCCATCCCGGAACTAAAACCCTCGAGATTAGTTATAATGTCGGCTTCGTAAAGGAAGTCGGCAATTCGTATATCTATACCGTCCGCCAGACCAGCACCTCCGTGAGCAAATGCCGTAGTTCTAATTGCGGTTCTTTTTTGACCTAATTCTGTTGCAGCAGCTTCTATAAACGATGTCTGCATTGAAGTAAAGGATGGGTTTCTTCTGATAACAGATTTTTTGCCTGCAACGAAACCCATTATGTTACCTGCAAGTTCGTCGTAAGCATCGGTTTTCCCTGTAACAGCTAATTTATCTGAGACCAAACCCCTTGCTGAGGTATCGGTAACATAAATTACTTCGTCCTTATAGATTCCCTGGCCTTTTAAGTTAAGCTTGGCACCACCCGGTCCAGCAAAAGCCGATTCTGCCCAAGCGTAACCAAGAGGATCACTACCGCCTACAGCCGAGCCCCTGTAGCCCAAAAGTCTGGACCACATATCCTTCTCCACAGTGGTATCTAAATCCGTCCAAAACTCCCCCTCGAGTGTCCCCATACCAGCAAAAGGGTTAAGTGGGTTGATCATAGTACCCCACATTTTGCCTAATTCTTTTTTGGGATCTGTAACCAAACCGTAGAGGTTAAGGGCTGGATTTACTCCTTTTACATCTGCACCTTCCTGAGGATCGTACTCAAGAATTTCCCCACCACTTTGCTTATACGCGACGCCTGTTACTAAAAACTTCTGCTTCCAATCCGCTGAATGCCAATCCCAAAGTTGTTTTGGTAAATTAGCAGGTGCTTCTACTGCGTTAATCGCCTCATCCAACGCTGCGTTCAAACCCATATCGCTCATATCTACTTGTGGGGTGGGAAAGCGCTGATCGGGTCGTTTAGGTATGGGTCGATCACCCGGATAATATCCAAACCATAACGGATTGCTACTTGGCATAAATTCATTTTATACTAAAAGCACTTGATTTTGTATAAACGCTGTGAAATACTTTATTTTAGGTATGACGACTAGAAAACTTCTTTTTGCAGTTGCGGTTTCTTTTTCACTTTTGACATTTGGTGGTGGTCGGGCTTTTGCCGCAGATAACCCCCTATGCAAACCCGATCAAACGATATTCCAAAAAATCGGTAACGCCTTTAAAGCACTGGATATAAGAAAAACTGTCCAAAACATGATTGTCACCGCGCTTACAGATGGACCTATACAATTAATAGCGGCTAGAAACCCCAGTGAGATGGTGGAATGTTCCTACAGCGCCTTCAAAAACTCGGGTAACCCTGGACTAGAGGCTAGGGCCGATGCGATGGTAGGAGCTGGGGGGGCGTGTCCTTCTTTAAACACGAGCGCAGATTGCTCTGACTTCACAGAAACATACGATTACGCGCTAAACACCCAAGGCGGGATGCTATCATACACCAAAACTAGAACAGCAGGCTCTTTGCTGGGTATCGCAAACACATTGGAGGGCGGAATTAAAACCGAACCTGTACCTGTCAACCTTGCACTTTTTTGGAACGACAGCATAAAAAACATTCCTCTCGCTGGAAGTGCTTTAGCTGCCGATGTTACATACGGATCCTTACCCGCTATTATGGAACCGTTACTGGGAATATGGAAGATCTTTAGAAACATCTCTTTTGGTATCTTGTCCATCGTGATGTTAACTGTGGGTGTTATGATAATGACAAGAAAAAAGCTTTCTCCACAAGCAGTAGTTACTGCCCAATACGCCATACCTAGAATTGCTTTAGCTGTAATATTAATCGTTTTTAGCTATCCCATAGGTGCAGTTCTTGCTTCTAGCATGCACTACCTTTCCCAAATAATAGAGGGTGTAATCTACAGTTCATTGAGTTTATCCAAAGGTGCGGCTACGGGAATTCTCATAGGCATACTGTTTGTCGACCTTCTGTCTAGCGGTCTTGCCTTGGGGATACCCGGCTTAGTTATTGTTGCAGTACTGGCGTTAGTGATTCTCGTGCTTAAAATCTTCATTATAATAAAAGCGTGGCTGATGATGCTGAAGCTAGTGTTTTCTATAGTTTTTGCACCCATCCAGTTTGCAATTGGCGCTATACCTGGTAACGAAAGTTCTATGCAATCGTGGTTCAAGAAGGCGGTCTCCTATGTGGCGGGCTATGTGGCTTTGTTTGCAATGGCAGCTGTTGTGGACGCGATAATTCTTAAAATGGCGGGGTCTGTTTCCACATCCTTCGCCCCAGGACTATCTGCAACCATTCTGACTGTAGTATTCACGCCCGTATTTTTAATATTTGGTTATATCCAAGCACTAAAACTGCCGGGCAAGGTCGAAACTTTCATCAACGGCGATCCTAAAAAACCCGGCGGTAGAAGATAAGTCGTAAATACCCGTCAACCCCCATCCCCAAACCCGTCGTACTTTGTGATATTATAAATTGTAGCGCAGGACGCTTGAGCGCCCAAAATAGTCGTCAAAACTATGCCCATTAGAGAACAACAAACTACCAACAAGCAACACGCTATTCCGCAATCAATTATGTCGGTGGAATTTAAAATTATTGGCGATCTCACGCTTAAGCAGTTTTTCTTTTTAATGATTTTTTGCGGGCTGGCGTATTTAAGCTTTATGACTATTCAAGCCGTCATTTTTAAGTGGCTGTTTGTAATTTTCTTTGTGGGGACGGGTTTAGCCTTTGCGTTTTTACCTTTGGGCGACAGGGGGCTGGACACTTGGATCGTTAATTTTTTACGCGCCATGTTTTTACCCAACCAATTTGTCTACCGCAAAGAAGAAAATATCCCTAGCGTGTTTTTGTACCAAAACCTAGATGTCTTAAAAAGTGAACTTATAACCTTAACGCCCACCAGCAGTCGCAGAAAAATTGAGGCGTATTTGGAACAACAAGAGGCGCCGGTGGACAAATTAGACATTGACGAAAAAGGTTTTATTTTAAAGGTTAAAGAGGCGTACAGTAACGCAAGCTACTGGCCAACTTCTGGGCAAGGCGGTGGACTGGGTTTTGGCACGGATGTTAATGCCGGTGGCAGTGGTGGTGGACTGGGCATGCCTATTGTTACCACCACGGTTATAGAGGACTACGATCAGGAAAATCCTGCTCCCGGCGTTCAACCCCAACAAAGTCTTACCCGGTTAGAATTACCTGTGGGAACTACATCTTCGATCGACCAAGCGGACTTAAAAGCACCTATGCCCACAACCACGCTCGTGGAACAAAAACACCAAGCGGAGCCGTCTCCCCAAGTCGTCCAACCAAACCAAGAACCCCAAATGCAGAAACAACCGGAGTCTCAAAATTCTGTACCAACGCAAGAACCACCCGTTGAGATAATTAAAGCCAGAGCTAGCACTCAGGCATATAAACTACCTGCGCAACCGCAAGTGACAAACAGATATTACTCGCCAACCATTACGCCGGATATGCGGGCAGGCAGAATGTTTATTAATCTTTCCCAAGAGGCAAGTAGGGGGGAGATTGTTTTACCCATCCGGGGCGAGCGCACGCTAAAAAGCACGCAAGAGCAGGAGTTTGAGGCGGGAGAAAAGCAAAAGATTGATGAGTTGGACGCGCTCATTAACTCCGTTAAAAGCAAAGAACTTGTCCAAAAACAAATAATTTCCGCACAAAAGCTAAAAGAGCAAGAGGAAGCCAGGAGACGCGCGCTGGAGGAGGAAACCAAAAAACTTGCCCAGAGTGCGTTAGCGCAGGACCAGCAGGAAAAAGATGCTTTGGAAAAAAAGCGGGCAGAGGAGAGTGCCATACGGGAAAGAGAAGCCAAGGCAAGAGAGGACGCATTTAAGGAACAAGCACGACTAGAAAAGTTGCGCCAAGAGGAACAAGCGTTACGACAACAAAAGGAAGATTTGCTTAAAAAACAACGCGAGGAGGAAGAAAGGTTGCGTAAGGCGCAAGTACTACAACAAAGCGAGCCCAGGGTCCAGCCCCAACCAATCCCCCTACAACCGGCGCAAATTGATGATGCGCCAAGCGTACCTAATATTGTTTGGGGTATGGTGACCACCAGCTATCAGGACAGTAAAGTGGGCGTACCTGGAGTAGTGGTTGTAATAAGAAATCAAAAGGGTGAGGTGGTTAGGGCGGTAAAAACCAGCACCCAAGGTAAATTTGCCATCACCACACCACTTATTAACGGGTCGTACACAATAGAAGTAGATAAAGAAAATAAGAGCGGACTAAAATTTGCTATTACCGCGGTAGACGCCAGGGGGGAACTTATCCCAACTTTGGAGATAGCGGGCAAGGCGTAGCGTGTTACAATAAAACAAATGCCGGAACTAATTAAAAGTACAACTCAAGAACATCTGGACATTGAGGACATAAAAAACGACTATGTGTTTTTAAAGACGGGTGGGGTGGTGGCGGTTATTCAAACCACAGCGGTTAACTTTGATTTGCTTTCCGAAATTGAGCAGGATGCTATGATTGGGGCTTTTTCTATGTTGCTAAATTCGCTCACTTTTCCTATCCAAGTTATGGTTAGGTCAAAAAGACTGGATATTTCTAAATATATTGACTTAGTTTATAAAGTGGAACAACAGCAAAAAGACCCGTTACTTAAATTTCAATGTGAAGCGTACCGTAAGTTTGTGCAGGACTTAATTCAAACCAACGATGTTTTGGATAAAAAGTTTTATGTATCTATTCCGTCCGCCCCCACTAATGCCAAAGAGTTAGGCTCAAGCCCCATGGACCCGCTTTGGCGACTTTTTGGTATGCACAAACGCAAGTCGTCTGTAAATTTGGAGCAAGCAGAAAGGCGCGCTGGAATAGAGCTTCCCGCTAAAATTGACCATGTAGTTAAAGAGTTTAACCGCATTGGCGTACGGAGTAGGCGGTTGACAACCCAGGAGTTGGTAGAATTGTTTTTTGAAATCTACAATCCGTCGTCTATTCACGGTCAGCGGGTGCGGACTAATATAAGCGACTATCAAACTGCCGTAGTCCAACCGGCAATTTTGGAAGAATAAACTAACATGAAATTTACATTAGGTAAAAAGGATATAAAAAAACAGACCGAGGCGCAAAAGCCTAAAGTCGACCACGAAAAAGTAGCCACGCCAGAGGATATGGCCAAGGGCATGATTAATATTAAAGATATTATTGCCCCATCCGCCGTAGAGGTGGATTTTGATCACATCCGCATTGGCTCAAATTATTACACCACCTTGTTTGTTTCCGGCTATCCAAGGTTTGTTGGCGCTAACTGGCTGTCGCCCATTATTAACTTTGACCACACTTTGGATCTTTCTATGTTCTACTACCCCGTAAAGTCCAAAGGCATATTGGAGGATTTAAAAAAGAAGATTACAGAAATGGAAGCGACAGTAAGAACCGACCGCGAAAGGGGCAAGATCGAGGACCCCACCGTAACCTCCGCACTAGAAGATGCTCACGCTTTACAGGAACAATTAGTTAAAGGTATTGAGCGGTTTTTTCAGTTTAGTTTTTACATTACTATTCCGGCGGAAACTTTAGACGAGCTTAAAACTGTAAAATCAAAGGTAGAAAGCACTTTAGGATCGCTTCTCCTTATTTCTAAAACCGCAACGCTCCAAATGGAACAGGCTTTTCAGTCCACCATACCTACCGCGCTGGACAAGTTGCTAATTACCCGCAACATGGACACCACCAGCCTTGCCACAACCTTTCCGTTTACTTCGTCCGACTTAACCCAAGAAACCGGCATCATGTACGGCATTAACCGTCACAACGGGTCGCTCATTATTTTTGACCGCTTCTCCATGGAAAACGCCAACACGGTTATTTTTGCTAAGTCCGGCGCAGGAAAGTCGTATTTTGTAAAACTGGAGGCTTTGCGTTCGCTGGTCTTTGGGTCAGAAATTATTATTATCGATGTGGAAGAAGAATACAAAATGCTGTGTGAGGCGGTAGGTGGCGACTTTATTAGCTTTTCCGCCAACTCGCAGTCGCGCATAAACCCGTTTGACCTTTCTAACATTGCCGTAGAGGGGGAAAACGAGTTGGGTCAAAAGATTTTATCACTCCACACCTTGTTAAAACTAATTTTTAAGGACATGTCGTCGGCGGAAGAGGCTATTTTAGACCGCGCACTTATAGAAACTTACCGTATTAAAGGCATTACGCCCGACCCAGAAACTCAAATGTCCAAAGAACCGCCGGTTATGGAGGACTTGTACAAAGTCTTACTGGGCGCGGACGAACCGGAGGCTAAAGGCATGGCGGAGCGGTTAGAACGCTATATTAAAGGCTCGCTCACGGGCATTTTTGACTCGCAGTCTAATGTCAACCTAAATAGCAAAATGACGGTGTTTTCTACCAAAAATTTGGAAGATATTTTGCGCCCCATTGCGTTTTATATTATTTTGGACTTTATTTGGACAAAAATTAGGCGCGACCTAAAAAAGCGGATTTTAATTGTTGAGGAGGCGTGGTATCTAATGCAAAACGAAGATTCTGCACGATTTATTTACGGCATTGCCAAGCGGGCGCGCAAGTATTATTTGGGTTTAACAACAATTTCCCAAGATGTAGACGACTTTTTGACCAGCGAATACGGCAAGGCAATTGTTACTAACTCGTCTATTCAAGTTTTGCTTAAACAGCACCCGGCCGCCATAGACAAAGTGGCTGACACTTTCTATTTGTCCGAGGGAGAAAAACGGCTTTTGCTGGGCGCTGGACAGGGTGAAGGGCTGTTTTTTGCCGGTGCGAATCATGTGGCTATAAGGGTGGTAGCTAGTGAGGCGGAGCATAATTTAATTACTACTAATCCAGCGGAGTTATTAAAATTGCGTGAGCGCGGACTAATTAGCGGTAAAGCTATTTTGGAAGCGTCAAACAGACCCCAACCTAAGCCGGCGTATCAAGCCAGCCAAGCGAATCAGCCAAGTCAACCAAGACCCGTTGTTCAGGGAAGTCAATCAAGCTCTCAAGGGATTGGATCTAATCAACCTCCCACTTCTAACCCTCAATCAAACCCAAGCCAATCTGGCACAAGTCCCCAACCGAACCCATCGTCAGGTGAACCGCCTGAAAAAATGATTTACAGACCTATTGGCGACTCCGCCCCGCTTATTTAGTCCAGCGTATACAATAAACGGGATTTATTGGTAAGTTAGTTGTTTAGTTTGACGGGCATAATCAGGTGCAAAAAGTTGTCTATGCTGGGTGACTTAAAAAGGCAGGGGGTGGACTCGCTTCCGCTAAACAAGTCTACTTCCTCACATTTTACATTATTAAAGAAGTCCAGCAGATATTTAGAGTTAAAATTAAGCGTCTGTGGTTCCGGACCATCAACAACCATTGTTAAATCCACGGAACCTTCACCGCTTTGGGAGGTGGTGGAATAAACCAAGCATTTGCCGGAGGGATCCAAAGTAAGTCGCAAAAGGTTATTACCTTCCTTGGAGTCTTTGGCAAAAACATTGGCAACTTTAATGGCTTGCAAAAGTTCGGCGGTTTTTGCGTGCGCGGTTAAAGTGTGGTTAGCAGGAATTATTTTTTTGTAATCAGGAAACTCACCGTCCAAAATTCTAATAGAAATAACGCTGTTTCCGCACGCAAAAACCGCCAAGTTCTCCGAGTCGCTAAAAGTAAGCTTAACTGTATCCTCCGATGTACCAAACATTCTGGCAATTTCCCCCAATGTTTTTGCCGGAACCAACAAGCTAAAATCCTCCTCACCGGAGGAATTTTCATCCAGGGTTAAAGTTTTTTCCGAAAGTCTATAACCGTCGGTTGCCACAACCACAAAGTCGCCCCCAAGTTTTTTAAGTAACACGCCCGTAAGCGCTGGTCTGGAATCACCTGTTGCCGCGCAAAAAGAACACACTTGCACCGCAAAACTAAACTCCCTGGCATTTAAACTTACCCCCACACCTTTTTTTGCCACGGGAATTGCGGGGAAGTCCTCCGCGGACATGCAGGTAAACTTGGCGCTACTACCCGTGGCTACAACCTTTATGGTATTTTTTTCCGTGATTAATTCCAAATTGCCGGGCAACAAACTGGTGACAAATTCGTTAAAAAGTTTTGCCGGCACCGCCACCACACCGTCCTCCTCAATAGAAGCGTGTAGGGTGGTTTGAATAGAGGTTTCTAAGTTGGACGACGCTAGAGAAAAGGTGCCGTCTTTTGCCGTAAAAAGTATATTACCAAGAATCGGCAAGGTAGCTTTAACGGACACTGCCTTGTTGACGATGGAAAGCGCCCTGGATAAATTTTCCTGCGTGCATTTTAGCTTCATAAAACTTCTATTTGTTATTTCTTAGGTTTTAGAACTACCCGTCTGTCCCGTCCAACCCCAACGCTTTCACTAGTCACATCGTCGTACTCGGAAACAAAGCTGTGCACAATTCTGCGCTCGCTAGGATTCATGGGAGGCATTTCTACTTCCTGACTAAAAAACCGCACGCGGTCGATAAAACTTTTAGCCATGTCCTCCAGCTTATCCTTGCGCTGATCGCGATAGCCGTTAATATCCACAAGCACTCTAACATACTCGCCCGCCCCGTTATAATAGGCAGAATTCAAAAAGTGCTGGAGCGCATTTAAAGCGTCGCCCCGATAACCTATTAAATGATTAAGCTCGTTACCGGTAATTTTCACCAGCACGCCGTCGTCCGCATCTTTAATTGTACAGTCGTACGAAACCCGCAACTGATTTAAAGTAGTTTTAACTAAATTTTCTAAAATAGTTTTTTGCATTGCGTTATTCTACCACACTTACGCCTTTTTTAGCTTTTGGACAAGGGGAGTAAGCCCGCCCCAGCCCATTACAAAGTAGCTTTGGACTAAAGTAAACACCGTGCTGACAAAAATATTAAGCATGACACCGGCAGGCAAACTAAAACCAAAAATCAGCATCATCACCGGAAACATGTACAGCATTTGCTCCTGCATGTTGTACATCATATCGTCCGACTTTTGGGGCGTTTTGTCCGCCAGCTTTTCTGCTTTGTTTATGGCGGGCAACATCATTTTGGACGACGCAAACTGCAAAACAGCGCACAAAACCGGCAGGATAAAGGTTCTGTCCGGCTTGGCCATATCAAACAGCAAGAAACGACTATTCAAAAGTTCGCCTGCGCCAAACCGCAACCAATCCGCGTAAAGTTTGGGGTTAATAACGGTAATATCCGTCGCCCGGGAAACCTGGTTAATTACACCGTACAGGGCAATGGGAATAAGTAATGTAACAATGTTGGTTAGACAGCCCGAGGCAGGATTAATGCCGTGTTTTTTAAACAGCTCCATCTGCATTTCTGCCTGCTTTTTTTTGTCGTGCTTATATTTTTCTCGTAGCGCATCCAACTCCGGCTTAAGATCCCGCTGTTTTTTAGCGGTTTTTAGGTTGGGGACAAAAAAGGGCACCATCACCAGTCGGACAAAAAAAGATAGGATTATTATTGCCAAGCCCAGGTTGCCCACATAGCGATACAACAGAATCATCGCGTTCATGAGCGGGTTTATTAGTGCTGTGTTCCATAGTTCTGACATTTGTTAGTTCCTGTCCTAGTTTCAAGCGGGGTAGTTCACCTCGCTAGGTCCTCGTCCGCCTTTGGCGGACTGCGGGATCGCTCGTTAGAACTACCCCGCTTTTACACAAACCACCCATCTAATTACTATTTAATTCCTAAACCACAGGATCATACCCACCCTTACTAAACGGATTACATCTTAACACACGCCAACCACCTAGCAAAAGCCCCTTGACAATTCCATGCTTTTGCACCGCCTCGTAAGTGTATCTGGAACAGCTGGGTTCAAACCGACAAATCTTTAACCCAAACCTACCTGGCGACAGATAACTTTTGTAGAACTTTAGCAACTTCAGTATTAATGTCTTCATAACTTGCGCCTAAACAACTAAATCTGGGGTTAAAAACCAACCACCAGCCCACCGTAACTTTGGGTATTCTATCAAAATTTTGGCGGACGCTCTCCCTAAAAAGTCGCTTGACTCTATTACGCACCACCGCGTTTTTATGAAATTTGTTAGAAATTAAAAAACCCACCTGCGTCTGCCCGCCAATGTCCCACCTACCTCTTGAGATTTTTTCTAACCGACTTATGGGCAAAGCGGAAAGGTAAAAGTAGCGATACCTGTACGAATCGCCAAACTTTTTGACTTTTCCAAACTCAAACCGAGTATGGATTCTGTTTTTCTTTGGTAGCATGGGTAAAGTTTACTATATTTGACAGTATTTTGGGTGAATGACCGGCCCGGCTTGCCTGCGAGCGACGGGTTTACAAGGATCTTACTTTTTCTTTAACTCTCGTGCCAGCACTTTACGACCTTTTAACATCCGTCTTTTTAACACACGCTTGCCACCAGTAGTGGACATGCGCTTCATAAAGCCGTGGCATCGCACTCGTTTGCGGACTTTTGGTTGAAATGTTCTTTTTGTCTTTGGCATAGCGTGGTTATTATACAGGATTAGGACAAAAATCCAAACAGATACAAAGGAATGGTCTTGGGATCGCCTATTAAAATGTCGTCCATAACAATAAAACCGTTTTGCACCCCGTGTAGGGAGGATGTCCGCTTGCCCGTCCCACCAATTTCAAATACATGACCAGCACACTCAACATCCCCTACCGGTGAAAAGTACACACGCTCACCGGAGTTTTGAATACTGGAAATAACAAAAAGTTCCCGCAGGGTACCCGCTAAAACATCCCTACCAGCCTCATCGTTTAAAGCATAAAGTAGGTTGGGGTTATCTAAATAAATCTTTTCCGCGTTTCTAACCAAAGCGTGACCTTGCTTGTTCGTCAACAAAAACCTTAACAACCCCAGTTCTTTTAAAATCTGAATGTAGTCGGAAATTGTGGAATTGTCTTTAGCCAAACTTTGCGCCAATTTATTTATGTTTACCCCGCCCGGTTCCGAAGTAGCAAAAAAGTACAAAATTTTCTTAAAAATATCTAGGCTTGAGGTATACAGCGAGTAAAAAGAGCTGATGTCTTCAAAAATCGTTTTGTCCACAACGCTTTGCAAACTGCTTCTGTAAGCATCGTAAGATAAAAACTCCATAAATGTAGGAAAATACCCTTGTTTTAGGTACGACTTAAAATGACCTAGTAGCTTTGGCGTTGCCATTAATTCCTTGGCGTATTTGGTGTGGTTTTTTATAATGTCCGACACGGTAAGCACGGGATACTCTGTTTTTTCTTGCACCTCTAGGTATTCTCTAAAAGAAAAGCCGTACAAGGTTTTTAAGATTGCCCGCCTGGAAAGATCGTAATGTCCTTTAATCAGACTCATGCTGGAACTTCCGGAAAAAAGTACGGAAAGCTTGGGGTATGAGTCGTAAATATTCTTTAATTCCTGATTCCAGTTTTTATATTTGTGAACCTCGTCAATGCACAATAATTGACCGTTGTACTCTTTTACAAACTTGTCCGCGGTTTCTAAAAGCGTGTGTTCTACAAAATATAAATTGTCGGCCGACACATACAAAGCCTGGTCAGAATCCTTGTAATTCTCCCGCAAATAGTTTAATAGAAAGGTGGTTTTACCAACACCCCTGGCACCAATAATGCCGATAAACCTAGCATCCTTTTTAAAATCGGCATAAAACTTACGCCTGTATAACGGGGTTTGCTCAATTAATAACTTGTTGTACGACTCTATGAGGTTTTGCATATCTTGACTCCAGCCCAATTATTCTATCTTATTTCTTGACTGGAGTCAAGACGGGTCAAGCAGATGTTTATTGGTGTTTTACACATAGCAGAAAGTTTGTTTTGGATAACCAAAGTTGCTTGATACCTTGTGGATAACTATATATAACTAACTTCAGCAAAACCCTGCCCACCCGCAAAACTATGACAGATCAGGAAAAATCTTTGTGGATAAAATTGTCCAGCGAGCTTGAGCTTGCCGGTAACCCCAGCGTATACAAAATGTACTCGCAAAGAATGGGTGTGCAAATCCACGACAAGGAGGTAAACATCCTCTGCCCGGACGGTCATGCTGTGAGTGTGGTAGAAAAAGCGTTTAAAAATGTAGTAGAGGAGTTTTTAAAAAAGTGTGGTATGGGCGATAAAACTGTGGGATTTGTGGTAGGTAAGGTTGACCAAGGGGGGACTGGGGGCGACGGAGGAAGACGGGATTTTTCTAAAGGTTCGCTCTTTGCCCAAGCGGAAGCGCCGGAAAGTCCTAAAAAGAATAAACTGGGGGATTGGCAGGAGCAATCGACAGCAGGTCCAACGGCAAACATGCAAACTAACGGGAGTGGGGGTACCAACGGAGCCGGCCTTTCCGTCAAGTATGTGTTTGAGAACTATTTAATGGGTTCCAATAACCAGCTTGCTTACGCCGTAGCAAAAGCCGTGGCGGAAAGGCCCGGAGAAACTTACAATCCGCTATTTATTCATTCCGGCGTAGGACTTGGTAAAACCCATTTAATGCAGGCCGTAGGCAATGAAATTCTGTCGACCAAACCTAACCTAAAAGTCGTGTACTGCACAGGGGAAAATTTTACTAACCAGCTGGTAGAAGCCCTGCAAACCTCCAAAGGTCGCGGACAATACACTATGAACAAATTTAGAGAAAAGTACAGAACCGCGGATGTTCTTTTAATTGACGATGTCCAGTTTATTGCCGGTCGCGACTCCACGCAAGAAGAGTTTTTTCACACTTTTAACGCTTTGTACATGAATCAAAGGCAAATTGTGCTAACCTCCGATCGTCCGCCCAAAGACTTTACCGATCTGGAAGACAGAATAAAATCGCGGTTTGGAAGCGGGATGATAGTGGACATCCAACCGCCCGATTTGGATATGCGAACGGCAATTTTACGCAACAAGCGCGACGAGGCAGGTGACAAAATTCCCAACGACATTGTTGATTACATTGCGTTAAGTGTAAAAACCAATGTCCGCGATCTTCTTGGCGCATACCTGCAAATTTCCACCGCCAGCAAAGCAAATAATACGGAACTCACTAAGGACTTTGTAGCAAAAGAGCTTAATCAAAGACTGCCTGAACAAAACAAAAAATCTGTAAACCTACACCAAATTCTAAAAGCAGTGTGTACTTATTACAGCGTAAAAATGGATGATGTTAAAGGCACTAAAAGAACCCAGGACTTGGTGGTACCAAGACACATGGCCATGTATTTAATCTACGACATTACAAAAACACCTTATATGACAATTGCCCAGTTTTTTAGCGGACGGGATCACACCAGCATTCTGCACGGTATAAAAAAAGTAGAGGACGAGTTAAAAACGGTGAGCAAAACTCAACAAGATGTCGCAAATATCCTGCAAACGGTCTACGCCTAAAACGAGCTGGATTGTGGATAACTTTAGAGATTTCTATAAGTTTTGTGGATAACTTGGGAGAGTTTTCCACAAAATTACACACATCGACGGGCAAGTTTTGCACAAAGGTTTTAAGGCGACGGGATAGTCGGCGGAAATTTGTCACACTAAAAAAGTCTATGAATAAAAACAAATCACTTTTTAAACATCCTGTAAAAGTCGCAAAGCTGGTCCCACAGCATCTACAGAAGCTATCCACAAACTCACACTACCTAATACAACCACTACTGAATTTATATATTAACTTTACTAAGGAATCGGCAGGTGAAAAACTTTCAATAATTTTGTTTTTAATTTTACCTTGGAATATTGGAAAACACTTCGAGATCAGCGCTTCTTATCTAGAAGGTACTTTGATTCCTTACCTCGTGCCCACTTTATATTTACAGGACATTCTGGTTATTTTTGTTACGCTCGCCAGTTTGACCCACAAATCTGCCGATCGAATCAGCTCGCGGTGGAATACCGTATCCGTCAGACTGGTTCTCTTGTTTTTGCTCGCTTGCTTGTTTTCCTTATTCTTTGCGGGACGGTCGACTCCCTCGTTGTATTTTCTCTGTCGGCTTGGGTTATATCTTGTGTTTTTTATCACATCCGCCGATTTATTTAGAAAAAGGCTTGTCAGGCAAATGTTTTTTTCCTCCATCGTCGTAAATTTACTGCTGTTAAGTTTATTAAGCGCTGCCCAATTTGCTAACCAGTCCGCTGTTTTTAAAAACTATCTATTTTTTGGTGAGCAGCCCTACAACATTTACACGCCCTTTATCGCCAAGGAAAGCTACGGCGGGGCGGTTAAAATCCCACCCTACGGAACTTTTGAGCACCCAAATATCTTGGCGGGTTACCTTGTCGTCACTTTAACTTTTTTGGCAGGCTGGTTTTGTCGACAAGAAGGAAAGCGATTGATTTTAAGTGCCGTGGGATTAGTGTTGTTTAGTGTAGGAGTCTATGTAGTGTTTTTGACAAAAAGTACTACCGCGCAAGTTGGTTTGATTTTTGGTGGAGTGTTTTTATTAGGTTGTTGGTTGGTCGAACGAGCAGGTTTACATCGGCGTATGGGTTCTAATGTAGGGGACGGGATAGGTGCAACGACTCTGACACATGGAGGTGTTTATAAATCGGTCGTTATTTTAATTGGCGCGGGGATTGTTGTAGTAGGTCTGGCGTTTCCGCTTTTAAAAAGTCCTGCGTTAAAACTCATGCCGACCGATTCAACCCAATCCCAGCTTTCCGTCGACCGTCGCGCACTGCTTCTTACAGCGTCATACCAAATGTTTTTACAAAAGCCTTTTTTTGGTTGGGGTTTAAATTCTTTTACATACAGCTCCCAGCCTTTTTACACCGATCCCGTTTTAACAAGGTTTTACCAGCCCGTCCATAATATTTTTGCGCTAATTTTGGTAGAAACCGGAATCTTTGGGCTCGTCTTATTTTTATCGCTTATTTTTTACACGCTTCACCAAACCACTCGGCACAACATCCCGTTTTACACCATCGCCCTGCTCCAGATAATTTTTCTAGCCAGCTTTGATCATTACTTTTTTACCATCCACCAAACACTATTACTTTTAATATTGACTTTAATGTTGTCGCTCACTTATACTAAAGATACTAACTGCCTATGAACTATAAAACTACATCTTTAGCGGTGCTTGTGGCCTTGCCCTTTTCCCTTGGCGGCTGTAATCCTAAAAATTTGCCGGTAGTTGGGCGACTTTTTGGGGGTGGTGCGCCGGAAGTTAAAAATGTAAGTTTGACGGTTTGGGGATTGTGGGAAAACGAGGCCACCATGCAACCGATTTTGCAGAAATATACCGCGGAACATCCCAGCGTGACCATTTCTTATGAAGATAGATCTATTATGCCCCTGGTTGACTACAAAGAACGCGTTTTTACCCGCGCGTTTGAAGGCACCAAGCCAGATATTGTTATGGCTCACGCCAGCTGGATTCCAAGATTGGTAGCTGGAGGCGGAGCTTGGGAAGTACCCGCAGGAGTTTTTGAAAGCGGTTATGTAGATACTAATTTTTTCCCCGTGGTTAAGGAGATGGGCGTGGTTGGCGGCAGACTGTATTCCTTACCGTCTAGTTACGATGGTCTGGTTTTGGTTTATAACAAACGACATTTTGAGGAAGCGGGTATCGTTAGTCCGCCGGTTGACTGGGAGGAGTTTAGACGCGACGCTATTTTACTGACGGTTAGAACGGGTGGGACGGAAAATACCCCGCCGGCATTGGTGCGGGCAGGCGCGGCTATGGGTTTAGCGGATAACATCGATCATTTTAGCGATGTTCTGGGCTTAATGTTTGTCCAAGCGGGCGTAAAAATCCCAGACGATTTAGCCAGCGAGCAGGCAAAAGATGCCCTTACTTTTTATACTAACTTTGCTAAGGAGGATGGGGTTTGGCAGGCATCTTTATTAGAATCGGTAAGGTCTTTTGCGGATGAAAAAGTCAGCATGATTTTGATTCCCACCTGGAGGATGTACGAGCTTTTGGCTAACATGCGCGATCCCACGGTAATTGGTGTAGCCCAGGTCCCCCAAGCGTTGCAGGATACACCGGTTAGTTGGGCAAGTTATTGGACATGGGTAGTGCCAAAAAGTTCCCCAAGTCCAAATGAGAGCTGGGATGTTATTAAGTTTTTAGTCGACCAGCAACAACAAACGACCTTGTTCAGCGAGGTTTCAAAAATCAGACCATTTGGTTCCATTTACAGTAATGTAACCTTGGCACAGAATTTGTCCAGCAACAGCTACCTAAGACCCGCTATAGAGAGCGCTTCCTACGCAAAAACGGCAGAAATTGCGGGTAGGGCAGGTAACAGACGCCAATACGATGCTTTAAAGCAGGCGGTAAACGATGTTTTAGCTGGCAAATCCGCCGGTGAGGCGTTGGCGACGGCAAAAGATTCCATCGCCAAATAATCGTAACTACACCTACAAAAACCTCCCAAGTCGAATTATGCTGTCTTTATTTATAAAAGATGCGCAAGATTTATTTGTCGTGCTAGTATATAACCATGCCCCAATTAGATGAGTCCAAGCTTAAAGAGTTAATTATTTCTTCTAAGCTTTTGCCAAAGGAGAAACTGGCCCAAGCCCAGGAGCTGGCTACAAAACTTTCTATTCCTTTACGCGAAGCTTTAATTCAAAAGGAATTCACGGACGATATCTCTCTAGGTACGCTAGAGGCCCAATTTTATAACTTACCCTTTATTTCCCTCTTGGAGGTGGAGGTACCCGACGATACACTTTTTTCTCTGCCGGAAGAAGTAGCCAGGAAAAACAAGGCGGTAGTTTTTAGTTACACCGATGTTGAGATAAAACTGGCAACATCTATGCCAGGACCTAATCTGGATCACCTAGTCCATAATTTAGAAAAAAAGACTGGTAAAAAAGTCATACTACATTACATCACCCCTAAAGAGCTGGAGGCAACTTTGTATACTTATAAAAAAAACCTGCAATACACTTTTGAGAAACTCTTAAAACAAGGCGAGGTTACAACACCTTACGGTGTAGAGCGGGATCCGCCCGTAGAAAAAATAGTCGACTTGATGATTGATACCGCCTATGTGGAAAAAGCCTCCGACATTCATGTAGAGCCTCAAGATAAAATCTCGCTTGTAAGGTTTAGGATTGACGGGATTTTGCACGATGTGATAGAAATTCCCGAAGTTATTCACGACAGAATTGTTACCAGAATAAAGGTTATGGCAGGTTTGCGGACGGACGAGCACCAAAGCGCACAGGACGGAAAGATTCACAAAATCATAAACAAAGAGGATGTAGATTTGCGTATCTCTATTATTCCTATTGTTGACGGAGAAAAAATCGTTATTAGGATTTTAGCTAGTAGTGCTAAAAATTACACTCTAACGGATCTGGGCATGTCGCCCCAAGATTTGGCAAAAGTAAAAAAAGCCTTTAGCAAGACTTACGGAATGGTGCTTTCCACAGGTCCAACTGGTAGCGGTAAAACCACTTCTATATACGCCATTTTAAAAATATTAAGCAGTCGTGAGAAAAATATAACTTCCATAGAAGATCCCGTTGAGTACAGAATAAAGGGCGCTAATCAGATTCAGGTCAACACAAAAACCAATCTAACTTTTGCTAACGGGTTGCGGTCCATTTTAAGACAGGATCCTGATAATGTTTTTGTAGGAGAGATTCGCGATAACGAAACGGCGGGAATTGCGGTAAACGCTGCTTTAACAGGGCATTTAGTTTTATCTACGCTTCACACTAACAACGCCGCAACCGCCATTCCAAGGCTGATCGACATGAAGGTAGAGCCGTTTTTGGTGTCGTCCACCGTAAATGTGGTAATTGCCCAAAGGTTGGTTAGAAAAATCTGCGACAGCTGTAAAACTTCCTACATGTTGTCAAAAAGCAATTTAGTAAGCTACTTTCCAAAAGAACTTGTAGACAAATATTATACGGGTGTGGGCAAAGATAAAAGTGCCAGACTTTACAAAGGCGCGGGATGTAAACTTTGCCACGGTACGGGTTATTTTGGCCGACTTGGAATCTTTGAGGTTTTAGATGTTTCGCCCACCGTTAAAAAACTAATAAACGATAGAGCCGATGCCGACAAAATTGAAGCCACTGCCCGAACCGAGGGGATGACCTCCATGCTGGATGACGGTCTGGCTAAGATGGCAAAAGGTCTTACCACCATGGAAGAGGTTTTGCGTGTAATAAAAACCGAGGAGGTTGCGTCGTGACACACTCGTCTATAAGGCTTTCCGGTGGCGAAAAAATAGAATTTATTAGCAACATGTATACCATGCTTAAGGCCGGGATTCCGGTATTAAACGGCGTGGAGTCTTTGTTAGAGGACTCTAAGGGAAACCTACAGAAGGTTTTTTCTGTTCTGCGTGAGGATCTTTTAGCTGGCAGACGGATGCATTTAAGCTTAGCTAAATTTCCGGAGTCGTTTGACAAAGTTACCGTAAATTTAATTAAAGCGGCCGAGGAAGCGGGTACCTTGGAGGTGACCCTGGCCGACATTAAAAAAAACACCCAAGCGGAAATGGAATTTTCCGACAAAGTAAAATCCGCATTAACCTACCCCGCCTTTGTTTTCTTGATATTTATTGGCGTTATGGGTGTAATGCTTTTTGTAGTTATGCCCAAAATTTCCCAAGTATTTTCCCGGCTTAAGGTAAACATCCCACTACCCACTAAAATTTTAATGGCTACCTCCGCCTTTATGCTAAAAAACACCGTTTTTGTAACAGTGGGCTCTGCTCTGGTTTTGCTGGTTTTGGTCATTGTCTACAAAAAGAAAAGGCGGTTTATGATAAATCTGCTTGCCCACTTACCTGTTGTGTCGACCCTATTTAAAAAAGTAGACATTGTAAGATTTTCTAGAAGCATGGGTTTATTGTTAAGTTCTGGCATTCCTATAGTTAGTGCTTTAGAGCTTTCTGTGGAGGTTGTTAATAGACGGGATTTACGACTTTTACTAGAGAGTGCCAAAAAAACCGTTTACGCCGGTAAGCAGTTTAGCGAGGGTTTAACAACACATAAAGGGATAATTCCCGGCATTGTGGTAAAACTTATCCAGCTTGGTGAATCCAGCGGAAGTTTAGACAAAGCTATGGGCGATGTTACAGAATACATGGATTACGAGGTTTCTAAAAATCTAAAAACCCTGACAACACTGTTAGAGCCCGTTATGTTAGTTTTTGTTGGACTTTTAGTGGGTGGAATTATGATGTCCATTATTTCCCCTATGTACAGTATGATCGGGCAGGTTTCTAATAGATAGGGTTTGTAGGAATACGCTTATTCGCATGCCGTTTAGAAATTTGGCAGTTATCCAAGTAACGCGTTTATTTTTTCTAATACCTGATCGGGCGTGACTTCCGATTTAATAATGCATTCTTTGGCGCCCAAGGCTTCCGCTTCTTTTAGTGCTCCGTCGTGCGACAAATTTGTCAGCATAATAATTTTAGGCAACTTCTTTTTTTGCTCTTTAAGCGTCTGCAAAACACCAATCCCATCGATTTTAGGCATCATAATATCTAAAAGAACCACATCCGCCTTGCCTGCGGAGATTTTGGCAAGACCTTCCTCGCCGTTACTGGCGGTGTCAACCTCAAAGCCAGCGTCAGTTAAGAATTCCTTGTATAAGGACTGAATATCCTGCTCGTCTTCTACTATAAGAATGCTTTTTTTAGTCATATCAGTGTATTATATAGTAGCAATGATTTTCTGCTCGCACAACCCGCAAAAATGTGGCAAAACGGGGTTTACTTTGCCGGAACTACTTATTTCTATATCTATAATCATGATTATTTTTGCCTTCTCCGGGATTAACCTGCTACGCATTATTCCGGAGTCTAGTTTAACAGAAATCTCTAACAGCTTTGTGGCCGACGCCAAAAGTCAGCAACAATCCGCCATGTTGGGCGAATCCAACTCGTCGTCCCAGTTTGATTACAGTATTAAGGTTGACGGAACCAGTTACACGCTTTTTAGAGGCTCGACATTTAACCCAAGCGACCCGTCCAACTACACCGTAAGCTACCCGGAAAATGTAACAGCCGACACAGGCTTGCCAGATTCTTTTTCCGATACATTAACCTTTTCTGCTCTGACAGGGGATATAAAGGATTATGAATCAGATCATCCCGAGTATTATACAATTACATTTAGCGGACTTTACGGCAGGCAAGTTACCGTAAGGTTTAACAAATTAGGCAATGTTTACTATGTCAATAGGATCTAATACAACAAACAAAGGAACAAGGGTAGAGGGGCATATTTTAGTAGAAGTTTTGTTAGCAATAGCCATATTTACCGTAATCGCGGCGTCTATTTTGGGCGGTTTTGTTTCTGTGCGGGATGGAAAAGTGTCGCAAAAGCAAACATTGCTGGCTAAAGGCTACTTGGATCAGGAAGTGGAGGCTTTTAGGAGTGTTCGTGAACGGGAAGGCGGGTGGGATTTGGTTTCTGCTGCCGGTATTTACCACACTAACCTTAACGGAGCAGTATGGGAACTTTTGCCCAATCCGATAACTGTGGACGGTTTTACCAGACAGGTAGAGATTACCGATGTTTGTAGAAACAAAACCTCCGGCGCCGTGGTTTCTTCCTGCGGTGACGCTGATGCTGTACCAGATCCCGCCACTAAGAGGGTAACAATAACAATTTCTTGGGGACCTTTAGACAGACAGAGAATAAGTATTTCTTATTACATTACAAGGTACGGTAGTAACGATGTTTCAATAGATACTGATGATCCCGATTTTATCGGTGGGCAGTTATCGGGAACGCAGGTATCTAGCGGTTCTGTTAAACTTGCCAACAACGCCCATGCCAGGTGGTGCGATCCGGAACTTATGTCAGCAACAATAGACTTACCAGACGGACCGCCAGTAGCCGTTACAGCGTGGTCCAATTCAACAGACAACTCCATCCCCAACGATGTTTTAGTAGCTACATCGCCTGATTCGGACAATTCAATAAAATTGGCCTATGTTACAGTTCCCGCCAATGTTGATGAAGGAGAAGCCCCATCACCTAGTTTAAAGGGCAGGTTTACTTTGGACAGTAGTAAATACAGCAACTCCAGCTTCATTCCTGTCGGAATAGGACTGGATAACAACTTTAAGACCAACGATGTTAAGTACTATGTGTCTTCGGGCGTAACGACTACAGGTTTTCTTAGTCCAAGCTCTAACATCGCCGGCTCGGGTGGAGATAACAACGGTTTTGAGTCCAGTCCTACTAGCGCATACGCAGATGATTCGTCTTACGCCCGGGATGTTAATAGCGGTAATACTAATACTACGGGATGCACAGATGCAGGTAAAGATAAGCATGTTTATTACGGCTACAGCCCGTCTATTCCTTCTGGCGTGTACATTGGGGGTATAGAGGTTCGTTTGGACGCTTGGGCGGACAGTACGATCGGATCGCCTAAGATGTGCGTTCAGCTTTCTTGGGACGGTGGGGTTACATGGACCTCCGCAAAATCCACGCCAACTCTTACTACAGGTCAGACTACATATACGCTGGGCGGGTCGGGAGATACTTGGAGTCGCACCTGGAATACCCAAGACCTGACTAACGCTAACTTTAGAGTTAGGGTAACAAACGTTGCCAGCAGTACCAGCAGGGATTTTTCGTTGGACTGGGTCGCGCTGAAAGTATATTACACCACAGGAGTCGGTAGAACATACGCACTTTTAGCCACCACAAAGTCGGACAAAGAAGTTATTGCGGTTTTAGTTAACGACGGGAATCCCGATAACGACAACGATACTTCCGGCGAGTTTGCCGACCCGGTGAATAATATCTATAAGTATTGGACATACTTTAACACCAGGATTTACCAAGGCGCTTCCTCCAACGATCAAGCACCGTACGGTTACGGAGGAGTATCCATGGATGTTTTTGGAGATAGAGGTTATGTGCTTTCGGGCGGTTATCTTTATGTTTTTAATCTGGCAAATATAGATAGTAAATCTCCTAGTGATAGTTTAGATATGGTAGGTTGTAGAATTCAGTTGGATGGTTATGATTGTCAGCCCCCCAGTTCCGGTGTAAAAAAATACGGTGCCGGGCAGACAGGTACAACTTACAGCGATACATCAAGTCCAATCCATTCGGATTGCTCGGATGGTGGAAACACGGAGTTGTACGCGGATAACGACGTGAACATTGTTCAGGTGGGTTCAAATTTATACGCGCATATAGCCGTTGGTGGCGTTACCAATCCGGAACTAAATATTGCAAATGTTACTAGTGTGCCCACAAGTGGTTCGTCGCCCAGCATTAGCAACAGTAGTTGCGGAAGAATTAGTGGCGGTAATAGTGGTTGGAGGCGTATTAGCTCTTTGGACTTTAACGGTGGCTCTGGAACAGAAGAAGCGGCAAATTCAGTATATATTAACACAGACGGTGACAGGACATATATATCTTCCAACGGCGGTGTGGATGAAAACAATGACGGCCAGCCCGATAGCTTTCAGTTTTACATATTAGATACGGGTTCAAAATCTTCCCCGAGGTTTCTTTCCGGTACTTCGTCGCCACCAACATCCGGTTACTACTACGGTCAAAAAGCTCCCGCAGAGAACAAACAACTTTATCCCAGAAGGTCCATGACGGTTTTAGACGGTGCTCGCGCCGTTTTAGTAGGTAAGGACGGTGTGGACGACGAGAATGATGCAGAAGATTATCAAGTCCTAAAGATGGAAGGCGAGGAAGATGGTACAAGCTGCAGTGAAGAACAGCCGTGCTATTGCGGAGGTGTGGATTTTGACCAAGGTTTTAACGACCTTACCTCTGTAGTTGAGGCGGACAGCGACTCGTTTGTGTATATGGTAGCCGACACGGATGTAAATGAGTTAAAGATTATTCAAGGTGGTGAGGATGGTACCTATGTTGCCAGCGGGGTTTTTGAGTCCGAAGCTATAGATGTTGGTGTGAACAAAACCGCCATGTTCAACAGGGTAGACATTACTGCAGACATCCCAAGCGGTACCATACTGTCCTTTAAAGTTGCTACTTATGGAGACGGTACATTGGGTTGCAATGCCGTAACGCCAAAGTTTGTGGGACCCGACGGTGCAGAGGATTCTTCATATACACTGGCTGGCGGACAAATTGCTTACTTCGATCTTCCCGCGCCAAATCAAAACCCCGCCAGGTGTTTTAAGTACCAGGCAACTTTTACATCAGACGGAAATAGAGATAAAACCCCTGTATTAAATTCATTTACGGTTAATTACTCGAAATGATCGATCTTAACAATTATAAAATTCATGGTAATAAAGGAGTAACGATCGTTGAGCTACTTATTTATCTAGGACTTTCTACCATTATGTTGGTGGTTTTGAGCGAACTTTTTGTAAGTATTTTGGACGAAAGTGTTAAAACGCAAAATTATTCTGCAGTCCAAACTGATGGCAGGTATGTTTTGGGACGACTTAAAACAACATTAAACAATGCCGACGCTGTTCTTACGCCGTCAAGTTTGGGTGAATCCACGGACGAATTGGAGTTAACGGTGGGAGGGGCAACGCATAGATATCACACCATGAATAATAAACTTTATTTAAGCGATGGGACGGGAGACTATTTAGTTTCACATCTAGACACTCGGATTACAGATGCACTCTTTACTAGGACGGGTAATGCTGACGGCAAGCCCGTGATTGTATTTGAATTTACCAGTTCCACGGGTGTGCAAGGGACTGTAGGGCATGAGAGCCAAACATTTAAAGGCGCGGGAGGATTAAGGTGATGGTCAAAAGCAGGACAATAGCCGATATTAAACACATTAGTACATCTTTATTTCATCGTAAGCAGTTTTTTGCAGGCGTTAAAGAATTTCACACCAACAATCACGGTCAAATACTAACATCCGTTATAGTGTTTATGGCGTTTGGTTTAAGCGTCATAGCGCTGTCGGCCGTCCTTACTATTATCAATATTCAAAACACGGCAAAAACTACCCAAAGTGTCCAAGCTTTAAACTACGCGGAAGCCGGAGCAGAGGAAGCTGTTTTGCGTTTGTTAAGAGATCCCAATTATTCTGGCGGAACACTTATAATTGACGCTGTTTCTGTGTCGATAAACTTAACCGGAGATGCTGTAAACAAAACCATTGTATCCACCGCAAATTACAACGGCTTTACCAAAAAAATCCAAGCTACAGTCAGCCTTGCTAATAACAGGCTAACTCTGGTAAGCTGGAAACAGGTATTATGAATCTGCTCAAAGCAAAAAATCAAAGACAAAAAGCAATTCTGTATGTGGACAGGAACGCGCTTTCCTATTATGTCAAAAATAATCAAAAGCCTTTGGTGCTAGAGTTGGCGCAGGATGTGGTAAAGGACATGGAGATTGTAAGTCCGGAAAAGTTTGTTACCGCGCTGGCTTATTGGCTGGACAACGCTAAAATTTCCGCGTCCGACTTAATAATTGTGGTTAGTGAGAATATTTATTTTGAACATGCGGTGCAAAGTTTGGCAAATAGCGACGAGGATGAGAAGGAAATCGACATGTTTTTGGGGACGGTGCCGTTTGAACAGCCCATTAGTAGAATTCTTGCGGACGGTGCTTCCAAGCGGATAGTGGTCTTGGGCAAAGACTACTACGACCTGCTGTTGGAGTTTTTGGAAAAGCGGTATTTTAGAGTTTTGGCGCTGTTTCCCGCGTCGCTCTTAAAGGTAAAATCGCCGGAGGAAATTAAGGTGGACCAGTTGATAAAAAATTTGGATGACTACAAAAAGTTTAATTTTTTAAGCGACTTTGAGAGAAAGTTTGTCCCGCAGTCATTTATTGCCAAAAATACACCAAAGGATACTAAGAATTTAAAAATTATGGTTGGACTTTTTGTCGTTCTATTGGTGGTACTTGGGTTGACGATATATTTTAGCCTAATTAAGAATGGTTGACATTAAGATGCGCGTGACTAATAATAAAAGTTAGATATGTTACTGCCCATAACAAAAAAGAAACACATTGGGCTTAGAGAGGGGGTGGAAATATGACAAAAAGAAAACAAGGAGGTTTTACACTTATTGAACTTTTGGTGGTTATTGGAATCCTAGCAGTTTTGTTGGCTATTGTTTTGGTGGCTATTAACCCAGACAGACAATTCAAGCAGGCCAACGATACACAGAGAAGTAGCAATGTTAATGCTATACTGAACGCTGTTACACAGTACGGTGCCGATCACAGAGGGGACCTGTCGGCGTTAGGCATTCCTGAAGGTGCGCACGCTACTGTAGGAGAGGTAATTGCTGCTCCAGATTTCGAGGATCTGTGCACATTATTAACTCCCACCTATATCGCCGCATTACCTGTTGATCCGACGACTGGGGTAGCGGTTGATACCTGTGCTGGCGAATCATGGACTACCGGGTACACTATAAGCCAGACTGCTACTGCAGATGGTGGAAGGATTACTGTTTCAGCGGTTGGTCAAATAGATCCGGCAACGCCCATCATGGTTACAAGGTAATGTTGTAAATTGGATCGAGTTTATAAACAAATGAGGGTTCGCAAGGACCCTCTTTGTTATTTTCCGGACATTGTTATTACAAATCCCTAACGGATAGAGACGGGTTGGGGAGGATTTGATCCAGTGGTTTGTAAGTTTGGTTAAAGTAGGCGGCGGAGGCAATATAAATGGCGTTATCGGTACACAGGCGCAGAG
This sequence comes from uncultured Candidatus Saccharibacteria bacterium, assembly GCA_964490125.1. GTDB lineage: Bacteria > Patescibacteriota > WWE3 > UBA101185 > UBA10185 > JBBAAW01. The sequence continues at coordinate 12,258 of CAZBAJ010000002.1, read as the reverse complement.
GCGGGATTTTTACCGTAATGTTGCCGTTGCCAAAGCGAGCGTTAGTTTTGTCCACCAAATCCTGTCGCAATTTAGAATTTGCAGACACCCCGCCTCCCAACAGGATTGATTTTGCGCCCGTGCGTTCTACCGCTTTTAGGGTTTTTTCCACCAAAACTTCCACCACGGCTTCCTCAAATTCTTTGGCGATTGCCGGGACGGGATAGACATTTTTGTCCACCAGGCGTTTGACGGCGGTTTTAAGACCGGAAAAAGAAAAGTCAAAATTATTTTCATGAATAAATGAGCGCGGAAGTTTTTCCGGCAAGGGGGCTCCTGTGTACTGCTGGGCGACTTTGGAGAGATTTGCCCCACCCAAGTATGTGCCTAAGTTTAAAAGTCTTGCCACTTTATCAAATGCCTCGCCCGCCGCGTCGTCCACCGTTCCGCCTAAATATTGCAAGTCGCCGTGGTTTTGCATCAGTACTAAATCCGTGTGACCCCCGCTTACTATTAGGACGACTGCGGGGAACGGTGAGTTTTCACGAGTCGCTACCCCCTTTTCAGGATGGGTCCCGGCTTCGCGCCCATCCTTCAAATTGGGTAGCGACTCTTCGACATCGCCCCTTATTTTCTCGTCGTCCAAAAAATTAGCGTAAATATGCCCTACCAAATGATTTACTGGAATTACAGGCTTACTCCATGCCAGCGCCAAAGCTTTGCACGCCTCTATCCCTACAATCAGCGAGCCTACAAGACCAGGACCCACGGTTACGGCAAGTGCGTCTATTTTATTTTTAACTTGGTCGGGTTGGATGTTGTAGTGCTGGGCGGTTTTTTGGATTGTCGACTCCAGTACCGGCAAAACAAACTCCACCTGTTTTCTAGCCGCAACTTCTGGCACAATTCCGCCGGTTTTTAAATGTAAATCCGCAGAGGTTGCAAGTTCGGACGCAATTTCTTTAACTCCGTTTTCCACCACCGCGCAAGCGGTTTCGTCGCAACTGGATTCTATAGCCATAATCGTCATTTGCAGATTTTATCATCTTTGACAGACGGCTTTCTGTGTGTATAATGGTGTGTATGAAAAGTCAGAAACACGCATCTGCAAACATTGTTACAGAAACAACTCTTAATAACATGGCAAAAACTTTAGAAATAGGAAGACTCGACTCTGATAGACGCGTCCAACTAAAGATGCCCACTATTATAGTAGACGAGATTGATCGCGAGTACCCGGAAATAGATAGAAGCAAGTATTTTATGTGGCTGGCTGTTAATAACTTGTTGTTGCGTAAACGGGCTATTCCTGACGACGACCTGCAGGATTTGCTGTCCAGCGATCAACAAACGCTTGACGATTTGACAAACTATCTTGACGAGCGGGAGAAGTAAGTATGTATAAGAAAAGAGATGTTGTTTTGGTAAAATTCCACCCCTCGTTCGGTTTAGAGTTAAAAAAATACCGCCCCGCATTGGTGCTTTTTGATTCTGTGGACCCTCGTTTTATTACAATTCTTCCCCTGTCGACAAAAACTAGAGTAAACACCAGCAAGCACGATGTTGAACTCACTGGAGAATTTTTGAATACTAAAAGCTGGGTGCTTGCTTGGCATCCCACCACAATAAATAGTAGTAGAATTATGTCAAAGTTAGGTGAAATAACGCGTTTGGATTATAAAAAAATTTCTAAAATTATGGTTAATCTTATTAAGTAAAGCGACTTGCTTGTTTGACTTACCTCCGCAAGAGCATTACTATTAAATTGCATTATGGCGGAGTCCAAAGGTTTTATTACAATACCTGTTGCTATGGCACTTGCAGTTGTCGCGTCAACGGCCGTGTTTACCGGCAGTAGACTTTTGTCGAGCAAATCAAACAACACTACAACATCTTATAAAAAAGTTCCTGTTTGTGAAAATGACTTGGATTGTGATTGGTGTGGTCGGACATGCTTATACAAACCACCCCTAGAAAATTGTCCCGATGTACTACAGCCCGGTGGTTATTCATGTAGTTGTGTGGAAAAAACATGCAAGTCTGTTGAAGTTAAAACGGAACCTACACGACCTGTAAAATGCGAGGAGGACGCCGATTGTTATTGGTGTAATGATGGCTGTGTGCCAAGAGGTATTGGTATAGCCTGCTCATCGGATATTACAGCCGACAAGCATGTTTGTAGCTGTAACGAAGGCGCGTGCGTTACTAAGCCTATGGCTAGCCCTACTCCCGCCCCAACACCCACACCCAGCCCATCGCCCACACCTTCGCCTAAAACCTGTTCCAATAAATCCGACTGTTCTTGGTGTGGAAGAAACTGCGTCTTGAAAGGAACAGTTACCAGATGTCCGCTTGTCGCGATTCCTGATAATTACTCCTGTGAGTGTGTGGACGAACAGTGTAAGACACTTCCCGTCCCAACACCGGATCCTACTCCTGTAACAACTTCTACCTCCTGTTCTACAGACTCCGATTGCTCTTGGTGTGGGAGAACTTGTACACTAAAGAGCTCAACCATTCGGTGTATCGACATCGCGCCACCCTACGATTACGCTTGTTCTTGTATAAAAAATGTTTGTCAGGCAACATCGTCCGCAAAAAGCGATGCTCGCTGACGTATGTCTGTATAATAAATCTATGAAGTTTGCTAAAAGAGTCCTGCCAATTTTTGTAGCCCTACTTTTTGTTTTTGGGGCGTCGTACTACCCTTTTTCTATATACAAACCGGAGCTTATTTCACAAGTTAAAGGGGCAAAATCCACAAAGGGCGACAAGCTTTATTTGGACACAATTCCAATGCCTACTGATACTTTGGAAGTTGGACGAAATATTAGAGACGATTTTTCACAAATTACCGCGTCGTCACCCAAGTCGTCCCAAGAAATTCAGCGATTTTTTAGAAGCGTCTTGGTTTCTAAAGGTTGGAAGGTTAAAGAGGGCGACGACGAAGCTCTTTCTATAGTGTATACGCGCGACGGCGAGAAGATTGAAGTTTCTGTGTTGACTATTGATGCCGACAAAGGGGAGACGGTATTTTCTTTGTCGCATTCTGACTGATGTTAAACTTTAGGTGATTTTAGAAACTACCTCGCTTTGGATCCATGTTGATCGATTGTAGTACTAGCTTTACTTCTTAGTCCCCACCAAAAAGATGGCTCGCCACGGGCGGTAAACGGTTTTAAAAGTATCCTCAAACAAGACCTCGTCACCCTTGGTTACTTTGCGGGTGAATTCTGCTGTTCCGCCCGGGGCGGAAAAGTCCACCTGCCTAACCACACCTTTTGCTAAAGTCGGGTCGTCTTGATACAACGGCGCGGGCGCGCCTACTACATTGTAAAGTTTGGGTTCGCCCATTTCTACTTTGCGACCATCTGGAGTTCCGTAAAGTTTAAATTCCAATGAATTATTAGCCAAATCGGCGGACGACTGAATTAAGATATGCCCAGGCGTGTCATTTTTAAATTTAAAGTCTAGTGATGGTTGATATACGCTAGCGTCAAATCCCACAGGCGACTCAAGTTCGTAATAACTTACGCGGTAAGCATGGGGATGACGGGAAGTTATGGGAAGTCCCGCGTTTAGCACCGCACGGAAAAGTGTAGTGGAGGTTTGACACACACCTCCGCCTTCACCCAACACCGTACGCCCGGAAGCAATAATGTAGGCTGTTGCGTATCCGGTCCTACCACTAATTTCCCCCACAGCTTTGTTAAAAGAAAACTCCTCGCCGGGTGGAACCAACACCCCGTTAATTCTTTGAGCCGCCAGAGTCAAATTAGTAATTCTAGGTTGTGCCGAACCGGTAAACTTACTTACGCCCGTCCCCAGCAAAGAAAAAATCCCGTATTCCGAGCCGTCTTTGCTGGTTTTAATTTGTTTAAGCGGTATTTCCATAGCGGTGCCGCCCTTGTTGTTGAAAGCTTTTTTAAATTCCGTGTCAAAATTTTCATCGTCAATTTCCAGCCCTTCCTGAATAATCTTAAATTCCTTCACTCGCCCGTCCGCCACATTTACCACCTGACCCATTGGTAGTTTATTGAGCTCTAAGCCAACAGTATCGCGCAAAGCAACAAGTTTTTGTTTGTCGACTTTAATATCTACACCACCCACGTCTTTAGAAAATTTAATAAGCTCAATAAGTTCTTTGGGCGACAGTACAAATTTTTTGTCGCCGGAAGTTAAAACCAACTCCCTGCCCACTTTTTCCTGCGCTTCGTTTAACACTTTTTCCAAATCCTGCTTGGTAAATTGAGGATTTTCGTCCTCTACCTCCAGAGATTTTTGGTCAAAATTAAGACCATCAAAACAAGTCCGAATACAAGTATAAATTTTATCTTCGTCCAGGCTTTTGCCGTAAACTTCAGGCACAACCTCCACCTTGTTTTGCGCATCCAAAGCAATTTTAGCGCTAACAGACGGGATATTTACCTCACTTCTAATTTCCGCCACTTTACCGCCCAAAAGATCTTTGTTGTAGCTGTATTTAGAATTAAGATTTAGCGGTTTTATTAGTCCGGCAAGTTTATCTTTGGTGTCCACAGTAAAGTTGCCCGTTCTGCCAATTTCCAACGCCCTGGCAATACCGGCTTCCCAGTCGTATTTAAGTTCTATGTCGTCCGACTTAATTTGGTAAATTTTACCGTTTTGCGCCCACAGTTTTAAGATTTTTTCTGTCTGTGCCTCCTTTTGTGCTACTTTTTCTAGCGCTTGTTGACTTGTAAGCCCGCCAATTTTTACCCCCGCCAACACTACCCCCGGGATAATTTTATTGGCAAAGTATAAATGATACGCCGTTGACACAATGAGAATGGTGGCAACAACATATAGCATCGGTTTGCGAATTTGGACCATATAACTTTTGACTTTTCTTACAACACGATTTCTCACACTAGTATTATAGGGGTAACTCGTATTCAAGTCATTAGGAATCGACTTGTCTTGTTTTGGCGTTTTTTCTAACCGCGCCAAAAAACAACATATCGGCGGGTTGTTCGTTTAGCCCGGTATCTATACCTCGTTCCACAAAAGTCCAATAAAGGATTTGTTTAATTAGCGACTGATAGGGCATGTCCCTTTTATTTGCCTCAATACGGGCGTTTTCTATAATACTGACAGGTAAGCGCAACGATATAAGTTTTGACGACGGCTTAAGTCTCGGGAAGATAAAGGTTTTTGCCTTGCTCCAGTCCAAATACTCTGTGGTGTCGTGCGTCATCCAGAAATCGGATTCTTCCTGCTCGCTATTAAATTGTGGAATCGGCTTTAGCTTTTTGCTCATAGTCTTTATATATTTTCCTTTCTTTTTTATTGGCGTCACGCGCCGAAATTACCCTTATTTTATCTTTGCGTTTTGTATAAACAATCATCAGATACCTACTTTCCCGAGTCTTACCGAGGGCCTTAAACCTAGTTTCCTCTTTGGAGTGCTTATCGTCCTCAAGGTTAAGGTTGTAGTAGAAAAAAACCTCTTCTGCCTCTTGACCTGTCACACCGTGTTTCTCAACATTCTTCCTCGAGTTGCCGGTATCCCAGTCAAACATCTCAGGGTCAGAAAGTTTTATTACTACCATATATTCTCATTATATACATTTTTTAGGAGAAATCAAAGCATTTGTATTAGGCGATGGTAGGAGTTGAGTAGTCTTGATACGGCAACTGGCCACCGGGTTTAGGGGCTGTAGTAGAAAAGCCGCGTTGACCAATTAAAAACTTTCTTGGATCCTCACTCATGTTGGTAAACGAGTCCACAGTCTCCACCAGCTTGCCGGAAGCGGTTTTTTCAAACGCTATAACCTCCGTCCGCACACCTTGGCTTCTAGCGTACTCAATTAAATCCATATAATCTCCGTCGCCGGAAACCAACACCATAGCGTCAATTTTTGGCATCATTCTAACTGCGTCCATGCACAAGCCTACATCCCAGTCGCCCTTTTTAGCCCCGCCAAAAAACACCTGCAAATCTTTAACCCGGACCTCAAAGCCTTGCGCGCTTAGCGCCTCGTGAAATTCTTTTTCCGAGCCCACATCAGCCTTAATTACATAAGCAAACGCCCGCACCAGCTTGCGACCCGCCACGCCTTCTTTAAGCACTTTGCCGAAATCCACCTTGGCGCTATACAGGTTTTTGGCGGAATAATACATGTTTTGGACATCTACAAAGACCGCCACGCGTTGTTCTTTATGCTTTGGGGCATTTGGATTTTTTGGTTGACTTGGTGTCACACGCATATTTTACGCTTTATGTAACTTTTTGGGTAGTCCGACTTGGGAGAAGTGGGGACGGTGTTTGATGACCAACTAGCCGAATGCATGACTAGGATTTTATATTGCTGGAAGTGGTAAAATACCCACACTAAAGCGATGGGGAGTCGTCTAACGGCAGGACATTGCGCTCTGAACGCAAAGACTCTAGGTTCGAATCCTAGCTCCCCAGCCAGAATGGGCACGCAAGTGACCACGAAGCCTCGTATAGCCTTTAAAGGCTTGAAAATATCCCCCTTCCAAAACCCAGATCCGAACCTTTGTTTATACTGTTATTTTGGGTAATAACAACGCCATATATCAACGAAATCATAGCCAAGAACGCTATTCCTAACTGTAGAAGGATCCAGTACTTTGGGAGACTCTGTGTACGGAATAGAATTTATCCCTGACTTACAAAAATCAACATGACCGCCGTTTTCAAACTGTGTAATAACCGTGCAACCGCAAGACATGGCCTCTAAGGGTGCTATACCGAAGGGTTCTACCCAATCTGGTTTATCAACACCCGGGAGAAAAATAAAGTACGAATGTTTGTTTAGCACTTCAATCTTGTCCTTATCGTTGACTTCTCCTTCTATAAAGGCCTTTGGATATTCGTCTACTTCTTTTAGAAATTGGGTCTCATACTCTTTCTCGACGTCTTTAAACATAGCTAGTCCGTAAAAGTAAATAGCTAGATCGTGTTGTCTTGCATATCGTAAACACGCTAAGGGAGACTTATGCTGCCCCAAAGCACCTATGAATAGTATGGAATTTTCCCTGTTTTTTCCCAGATACTTAAAGTTCGAGATACTCACTCCGTTGGGAATTATCTCAAATTTTGCACCTAGTCCTTTTTCATACTGTACCTGTGAGTGTTTTGATAACACATAGTACTTTAAGTGAACTAGACTGGTGAGAAACCCCAGCTTGGGTTTAAATGTATTTTCTAATATTACATATATCGGAACTTCAGCCTGATTTAACAATTCTAGTGTCTGTTGCTCATAGGTATAACAGATTACGAAGTCATACTTATTAAGAATCTCCTTGGTTATTTCCTGAATATTGTAAGTATGGTAAGGAGAATCGTGCCTGGAAACTATGTCCACGTTGTAACGGTGAGCCTTATATGTTTCATAGGCCATTGCACCTACTCTTTCTATACCGCCATAACCATCAGGCGGTGTTTTGTATACCAGACAGGATATTATCAAGACCGATCTAGGTCTGCCGTTTTGCATTAGTTTGTTTCCGTTCCTTTTGAAGTATGTACAATCTTGTTAAATAATTCCTGGTATCTCTCTGCTATTATTCCTATGTCGTATTCCTTCGCTACTTCGATACACTGCTTAAATAAATCCACGGATTCAGCAGTTTTAAGTAATTTTGGTAAATCAGCCATGTTTTCGAATTTATAACCATTAATCCCATCCTGAATATAGTCTTTTACATTACCTTTGGAATAGCCAAAAACCGGAACACCAAGCGAATTAGCTTCTAACATTACTAAACCAAACGCCTCGTGACAATCTGACTCAGCAGGATCATAGCCAGTCGCAATAATTAAGCCCTTTGCTTTCGATAACACTTCGATCTTGTCAGCCTCACTCTTTGTTTCACCGTAGTACCGTATAGTTTCATTAGTTTCAAACATCCTCTCTAGTGCCTCAATGTAGTCCGGCTCAGAATTTCTATCCTTAGGACCAACAACCAGCAGTTCCTGGCCCGTTTCAGCAAACTTTTTTACTATATCCAATACGCTTTTATATCTAAATAAGCCGCCTATATAAACGTAGTATTTTTTAGTGGTAGAGGGGTCCGCCTGCTTAATATAAGAATAAACGTCCATACCATAACCAAGTGAAACCATTTCATTTTTCGGCTCTGCCTTGTTTTGATAGGTAAAGGCTTCTTTTAGTCTATTGTTAAGGCTTTCACTTATAGTAGTAACAAATACATTGCTACCGGTTTTTGTCAGAATATCCACCCAGGCACTGCTTTTTCGGACATTGTTATGTAAGGTAATTACTGTATGTTGTTCGACACTATCCAAATAAGAGATAAGCCCCGCATCCCTGACGTGAAGATGCACTATATCGTACGTGTTGTTTTCTAAAAGATCTTTTACACAACTGATCAGGTTATCTGGATCAGAGTACACTAATTTATAATCTCCACCCTTTGAACCACCCTTACACACCACTATAACTTCGTTGTTTAACCGCGTTAGCGTGTTGCTAAAATAATGAACAAAGCGTTCTATTCCACCATATCCACTGGGCGGAGTTTCTTCCTGTAGACAAGACACCTCAAGTATTTTCATAGTCTCCTGATGTTATCAAACAACTTAATGTAATTTTTAGTAATTTCTGATATATGGTATCTATCTGATACTTCTAAGGAGCCGGCAAGCATGTCAGTATTGTTGACTTTCTCAATTAACCCAGGCAATTCTGAAATATTATCAAACTTATATCCGTTTAAACCATCGACAATATAGTCACTTATATTTCCCTTATTAAACCCAATTACTGGTACTCCTACAGCATTAGCTTCCAACATGACCAAACCAAACGCCTCATAGTAGTCGGAATCATAGCTACTATAACCAGAGGCAATTATGGATCCCTTCGCTTTTTGCAGCAGTTTTATTTTTTCATCTTCCGTCTTTGCTTCACCGTAATAGTCAATATTTTTACACTCCTTTGTTAGCTCTAATACCTTGTCAAAGTAAGTCCTTTCTTCCTCGTTAGTACAGGGTCCTACAATTACCAGTTTTTCGTTTGTGTTTTTAAATGCTAACGCCACATCAAGCACCCCTTTATACGGAGCAATGGCACCTATGTATATGTAGTACTCGCCAGAACAGGAACTTTTCTTACCCGCTTTATAAGGGGTAATATCCATACCATAACCGCACATATAAATATCCTCATCGTTAATAGTATGGTTATTTTCCCGCATAGCTTCTAGTACACGCTCTTTGTGACTATTACTTATTGCTACAAAAAAGTGGTTATTCTTCCTGTTGCTTATATAAGGTATCCAACTGCTAGTTTTTCGAATATTTGCATGTATGGTAGTTACAACAGGTATGTTTAATGGGAAAACCTCAAATAGTTTTGTGTCTCGCATATGATTATGGATAATGTCCGGCCGCATCGTATGAACTATCTGTTTAAAAGTATCTGGTAACTTTTCCTTATCACAGCAGAGAGTTTTGTAGAGCCCACCTTTTGACCCGGTAGGACATAAAACTGTAGCGTCTATCTTAGCATCGCTTACAAATGAGTTATTAATATAGTGAATAAACCTTTCCATTCCCCCATAACCCTCCGGAGGTGTTAAGGCATTATAGAAAGCTGATACTGATAATATTTTCATAAATGTTAAGTTGGGCAGTAACTTCGGGTCGGATGACCGTGGCTGCTGCCCAACTACTCCTTATGCATTCCTCGATTGAATATGCACATATGTTCACTTAACTCTAGCACGTTCTCCGATGTGTGAACGGCATTGTCGACGACACTTACGCCACTTTGTACACAACGGCGTAGTCCTTCCCTAAAGACACGCTTCAGGTAGGCGAGGGCGGTAAGGTTGCTTACAAGTGTGTTTGAGGGCCTGTCGACCTCCAGCACTCTGAACACACCGGTGTTGTTGAATACAACCCCTTCCCAAAACCTTCCAAGTTCTGATTCTGGTTGGATCGAGCCCTCGAGATATGGGAGCATTCCCGGGTATAGTGTCTTGTAGAACTCTGTATCTGCTCCGTTTACTGCAAACTCACCAATCTCTCTTACGATCTGAAAGTCGCAGCTTGCAATATAGTCCAAGAACACACCACCCAGAATGTTACAGCCCCAACGCTCCGTCGTAGACTGTACAGCTCGTGCTGAAACATGTCCCGCCTTACTCACGGCAACCCACTTCTCGTCCAGATGCCCGATTCCGGCCTTTGCCGATAAATCAAATTCCTCCAGGAACCGAATCAGCTCGTCTACTGACTCCTCAGTGGGCAAGAAGATGTTGTTATGAACAACATACATCCCTGCAGCACAAAGGGTAGATGTAGACGGCCTCAACGCTACTACCGGGTACATCGTCTGCCTCCTTTATTGGCCTAGGGATGCGCTTATCTTCAAGCACGTGAATTATATAGGTTATTACTTATTGGTACAACTACAGTTTGTATCTTACCGGCTGTATACTACGTACTATGTGCAAGTACATCATCAAAAAGGACACCGTAATAACCGAGAGCAGAGAACGAGTTTTTCCAAAAAAGTATATAGAGGAGAGAAACAGGTATTGGGATAGTTACACAAAGACATTTAGGATTGTTGGAAAAAGGATGGAAAACTTTGAAACCTTTTCTCTGGATACCCTAGACTTGCTCGATGACGGAAAAACCGTTTCAAATATCTATCTCTCAAAGATCTTGTATTCAGATGTTATCTACACACGTTTTTGTTCAGCCAAAAATATTGTAAATATTTATGGGGATGACAGCTTAGTACATCCATGTTTCCTTGATGTAGTGCTTAGTAATCCTAAGAGTGGCGAGTATTTTTTGGGAGAAGAAAAAGCACACTCCCTACTAGAGAGGGAGACTCATTACGCGCTTATATCAACTCCTGTTATTTACAAAAATAATTTTGGTATAAGCAGTTTAGAAGAGGCATCGAGAGTGTTACTAACAACTGAGGTAGATCTAGAACTGAAGCTTAGTGTGGAAACTCTGATTAACTATAACAATAACTTCTACTTCATTAGTACGGCCGACACCGAACTAACTTCCATGAACCTAGACAAACTAAATAAACATGCCAGTTTTTTAAGTTTCGTAGGGTGGAAGGAAGAAAATGCTGACAACGGCAAAGCAACTTCCGACGCAATGGAAATACTTAAACGTTTTTTATAAGAGAGTTGTACACATCCAACTGTCTTTCGATAAGGTTACTCCATGAAAACTCCCGCACGCTCGCAGACGCCTCCATGGAAAGTTTTTTAAGCTCACTCCTATCTTTTAAGTAGTACTCAATTCCAGTAGCAAAGCCTTCCCAACCTTTGTTAATATCAACAGCTATAGCGTTAACTCCCTCCTTCATATACTCGGCATATTCAGGTATAAGAGAACATGCCGGGGGTGTGCCACAAGACATGCAGTTTATATTCATCAGGCTAAAACCCTCATCCGTGGATGGAAATATTGCAATATCTCCCGACCTTATAAAGTCCGACAATACCTGCTCACTTTGAGTAGGAAGAAATAGTACATCCGCTTCTAGCTGAAGCATTTCCTCACGTGATGGTACTTTCTCTAAATAATCTAACTTAAGTCCAAAGTCACTAATAAGCTTTGTAATTTGATCCATATACTCCGTATCAATAATATTACCCATAAAGGCTATCGAAACATCGTTTCCGTGGTCCTGCAAGTACTTTAATATTCTAGTAGCCTCTATCTGCTTCTTCTGGGGCTTAATGGAGTTCGGACTTATCAGCAGGGTTCTCTTAGAATCCATAACCCTATCAAAATTTAGTTTAGGGTAGTAAATGGCTGTGTTAACGCCCAATGGAACTTTTACAATTTTTTCTTTGTTTAAACCATAATTACATGTAATTGTGGTTATTTCACCGGTAGATTGGCAGCTAATCACAGGTACCTGTTCCAGTACTTTCCGTTCACAATCAATACGTTCTTTTGGCAGTACTTCAAACCTTCTGCCTACGCTAAGGAGCAGAGGACTAAAGGTAGACTTATTTAAATAAGGCACCTCGTCAAGAAGGGAGTACCAACCAACAAAGGAAAGTAGATGGAAATAATGCAATACATCCGGCTTCAGATTCTGTAGATATGGGTAAACATTTTGGAGAAACTCTTTCGACTCCTTTAACTGGCTAGCCCATTTCTCTGGTTTTTCCGGATAAGATACATAAGGTATTCTATAAACAGTCAAACCTTCAGACATAACAATGGTAGTGTAAGCTGGATTGTGTAAACCTATTCAAATTGAAAGAATAGGTTAT
>CAZBAJ010000001.1:0-240555 GCA_964490125.1 uncultured Candidatus Saccharibacteria bacterium | reverse complement strand
GGCGCTACCCAAAACAAGAAGAAAGGGGGTTTACACAGACCTCTTGACACTACCTGTTTGCCATCCATTTCTCAGTGAAATCGTCGGGTAAAACATCAGTTTCCAGGTACCTTCTGTCTCTTTTAGCTCCAAATCCTGTTATAGCATTACCAGCCTTTTTCTTTCCTTTGAGGTAGTCCAAAATATATGGTGGGTCTGTGAGGCACATATCGGCTTTTTCATTTCTCATCAGCTTTAGCACATCAGCTTCAACTGTAGAATCACCGCACATGAGTTTGTTTTCACCAAGCCTCACTATGTCGCCCTTTTGGATTTGGATCTTCTTTATGTCAAGTTTTGCCAATTCCTTTTCCAGGTCAAAAATCTCGTGTGTTTCGTCCAAACCAAATATGTCATCAAGATCCTCGCTGGAAAAACCTATATTCGCAAGAATCGATGGATCAAACTCAGCAAGTAACTTGTAGTCCCACTCTCCTGTGTTCTTGTTCAAACGTAAATTCAACTCCTTCTCTTTTTCTGTATCGGGGATGTTTAAGTAGATAACAGGCACACACTTATATTCCAATTCTTCACAGGCTTTAAGCCTCATGTGACCTCCGATAAGAATATCTTTTCTAGCCTCCGCCCCATTAGCGATTAAAGGGTCAACTAAACCAAACCTACTTATACTTTCTTTTAGCTGTTCTAGAGACTCCTTTGACCACTTACGGGGATTGTAAGCACTGGCTCTTAATTTACTAATTGGTACCTCGACTACCTCGAGCTGCTTTTTATTGGACATGACTGTCCTTTCTCCTTCGAAAGAAGGTAAATTATTTACTTTTTCTTGGGAGTTAAAAAAAAGACCGCCCAAGAAAATCTTGACCAGTCGTTTAACGAGTACAGCTCGAGTTAGTTTTAAAATTTAACTATTAGTAAATTAACATACCTATTATAGCTTGTCAAATCAACATTATTCAATACTTGTCAATACTCTTCTACATATGCCGAAAGTCCGCTGCCCTTTATTTTGTATAATTCCAGTTCCTTCAATATCATCTGTTTAAAGGAAGTTGACGCTTTACTTAATGGATCCCATACCTCCAGAGAATCCTGATTGTAAGTGGTGCCAGTATAGGCACGTTGATAAAGTTGTAAGCACAGCACAGGTGGATGAAAAAACGTTTTAATAAATTAATCCTTCTGGTATTTTCAGCCAATACTCAGCAATTAATGTAAAATAAAGTTTATGAATACAAAATATATATATACATAGCAGTAATAGTATTTCTTCTGTGTGCTGTTGGTTATCTGTCTTTTAAGTCTATGCCACAGCAACTTGTCAACAATCCTCAGACCCAAAACCTAAAAGGAACGGGACTTGGGCAGGGAAACAGTCTCGGACAGGGAAGAGGAAATAACAACACAACAGAATCGAGTAAAAATTGTTTATCTGATGGATGCCTGGCTGTAGATGATCTGAACTACCCGGCTGGAGAATTAACAGATAATGCAAAAAGCGCTTTATTAAAAGCCTTAGACGATGAGTACAAAGCCCAAGCAACTTATGAGGCAATCATAACCAAACTTGGTAGCGTACGACCATTTATCATGATCATAAGAGCTGAAGAGCAGCATATATCGTCGCTGAAGGCACTGTTCGATAAATACGGAATGACAATTCCGGAAAATCCCTATACGGACAAAATTACTTCTCCCGAAACATTGTCAGAAGCCTGTACAGCGGGTGTTGAAGCAGAAATCGCCAATGCTTCTTTATATAGAGATGAACTACTACCAAGTGTTAAAGATTACGAGGATATATCCTTGGTGTTTACGAATCTTATGAATGCGTCGCAGGAAAAACACCTACCTGCATTTCAAAGGTGTGCTAATTAATCAAAAGCTTCAATTAAGAAAACAAAAAGGCTGGGTTAAACCGGTCTTTTTGCATAACGAGTTCGTACGATATCGTTACCTTACTTAGCAAAAAGTTTCACTAACCATCCAAGAACGCCACCATCCGCTTCTTCAAGATTTATTTTCTCCTGTAAAGCAGTATTTTCTTGGTTAAGCAGCTCAATCATTTCCTGAACATTTGTTATATCCGACTGGTTAGTCAGTTTTAATTTCAATTGTTCAAGCTGTTGAACTCTTACTCTGTTTTGGTTCATTTCTTGCTTTAGAGCATTAAGAGATCCATAGTTAGGTCCAAAGAGTGATCTTGCAAGACCGGTTTTGCCCTCAATCTTTGATAGATGCTCCTGAATCTTAAGTTCAGACTGCTGCTGAGTTCTTGCCCACTGTTTTACCTGGTCTCCAATGCCGCCAGCTGCTGATTGGGTGCCGAGAAGCTCTTGTATTTGCTGAGCAACTGAACTTCTGGTCTCGGAGAGTCCTTTCTTTGATCCCTGAGCATTGCTGTTAGTACCTTTTCCAGTTTCTGTTCCTTGCTGTTCCTGAGTTTGTACCTGCAACTGTTGTTCTTCACCCTGGTTTTGTGTTTGAACCTGATTCTGCTTATGAACCGGTTGTGTTGTTCCTGTTCCCTGTGAACCTTGTCCTACACCTATTCCAGTTCCAGAGCCTGTACCTTGAGAACTGGATCCTTGATTATTCGCAGCATGTACATTGGCAGTAAGTAATCCAACTAACACTAAAGATATAAAAGGTAAGTAGATTTTATACATTTTTTGCACCTCCTTTATAAACTTAAATTATTTAAACCAAGTATTAAGTCCGTTAAATAGAGATTGGGCAACCTGATCAGCCCTGTTTCCAGTTTTAAACGCTTCACATTCTTGTGTATTTGAAAGATAAACCGATTCCTGAATTGTTGCCGGTCTTACAAACTTAAGTATTACACCGCTCATGAAATTTGTTATTCCAAGGTTTTTAACCCCAAGTTCTGCAACCAGTTGATTATGCATTACCGTGGTAAAAGCCTTGTCTTTTTTAATTTTAGCGTAAAGTCCCTTTGTTCCGTTTGCTGAGTGATCTGTGGACCCGTTTAAATGAATGGAAACTAATACCTCACCATTGGTTTTATTTGCGTATGTGTACCTATCTTCATTACTTAGTGTAGAGTCATCCGTGCGTGTCATATAAACGGTCGCCCCTGCGTTTTTAAGTAGGGTTTCAAGCTTTTGAGCTATTGTAAGATTTGCATCTTTTTCATAAAGTCCCGGGCATTGTGTTGTACCAGGATCTGTACCACCATGACCCGCATCGATTACTATCTTATGCCCCGCTACAGAGTATCCTTCAGCGCGGACATTATTTTGGAAGACTGCAAAAATTAGTAAGGAAAGTATAAATAGTGGGATTATTTTTCTCATATCTTAATACTACTATATTTCCGTTAAAAGGGTTAGTATTTATGGGATTATTGTTTTTGGCAGGTCTTTTCCTTGTGTTTTTTGTCAATTCATAGTAATCCACCCCAATACTATAATAAGATTGCTCGTTTATATTATGAATATGTATGCTAAAATAGCTTAGCATTAATAAATTATGAAAGGATAATATGGAACAACTTAATCAAACAGAAATTTTTTCGATGCCTAGAATTGGTGATATTGCACCATCTTTTAAATCATTAACTACACAAGGAGAAATTGACTTTCCAGCACAGTATAAAGGAAGCTGGGTAATATTATTTAGTCATCCAGCAGATTTTACTCCAGTATGTACTTCTGAATTTATGACTTTTGCGAGTCTTGAAACGAAATTCAATGATGCAAATTGCAAACTTGTAGGTTTATCGGTAGATGGTTTATATAGTCACATTGCCTGGTTAAGAACAATCAAGGAAAAAATTGAGTATAAGGGGATGAAAGATGTTGAGGTTAAGTTTCCACTTATTGAGGACATTACAATGGAAGTAGCTAAAAAATATGGAATGATTCAGCCAGGGGAGAGCAGCACAAAAGCCGTCCGCGCAGTTTTCTTTATAGACCCAAAAGGAATTATAAGGACGATTATTTATTATCCTCTAAGTCTGGGTAGAAACTTTGATGAGCTATATAGGGTTTTAATAGGGTTACAAACAGCAGATAATTTTTCTGTAGCCTTACCAGCGGATTGGAGACCCGGCGATGACGTTATCATTCCAACAGCCGGATCCTGCGGTGTAGCTAAGCAAAGAATGGAAAATAAAAAGGATATGAAATGTTACGATTGGTTTTTCTGTACTAAAAAGCTTAGTAAAGAAGAGGTGGAGAAATCATTACATCCTAAAAAGGAATAAAACACTCTTTGTCAGATAAACATAAGTACTTCTGGTCGGAATAATAGGAGTAGTCCTATTGCAATCATAAGAATCCCTCCTATTAATCTAGACCACTTAACATATTTTGTTGTAATACCAGTCATCTGCAAAGTTATCATAGCTGCAAAAAATACAAGCAGATCGTCTAGCATAAAGAAAGTTATGTACAACAATATGTATAAGTAATAATTAAGTTTGGGTAAATTATTTAATGCAAGAACTTGCGTATAAACAGCAGGTAGGCCTGCAGAGCATACCAGCTCAACTAAATTCACTGCAAAGGCTAAAGCCATAATTCCAAGCAGTGCCATTAGAAACGATCTGTTAGATGTTATTTGTCCTAATTTTTCAAAAACATTCTTTCTCTTCTCTTCACCCACAACATCACAACCAGATATGTCCTTACTTAAGAACTTTCTCAGACTAAAAAAACCTCCAATAAGTGAAATTGCTGCAATAAAGGCTCTTACCCAGAATATATACCCGACGAATAAAAACAAATTTAACCAAGCAACCATAAATAGGAGATATACAGATGCAGAGGAGACAATAAAGGCAATACCAAGTACCCACATCCTTTTTCTATCTTTCATCCCTAAGAGTAGACTTATTAGAAAAAGAAGTACCCACATTGCACAAGGATTAAATCCGTCTAAGAATCCAAGAACAACAGTCAATACCGGAAGTGATAGACTTTCTAAATCAAGACTCCCTAATTTTGGAAGTACAGGTTTACCTGGATTTGTATCCTGAACACACCCCTCATCGCCAACATTTTTCTGTTCGTCTGAATCCTCCATAGGATTACCGATGGTTATTTCTGTTGATGTAATTTCCTTTGGCGGTGCAGTAACTTCAGAGATTACAACTTCCTTAGAAACTTCGGGTTTAAATATATCAAAACACCCATTTGTTTTATTATCTTCGATTAGTTTTTGTATCTCTACACCTGTAGTTTGATCACTTAGATATCCGACCAAATACTTATCTCCAATAACTAAAAAAGGTACACCGTTTACTTCTGTATTAAGTTTTTGAGCCGCCTCAATAAGCTTATCTCTGTTTTCAGTGTTATTGTAAACCTCAAAATCATGCAAGACTAAGCTGCTATCGTTTTGTACAAGATTTTGTAGAAATACTTTTTCTTTAGCACAATGCGGACACCCCTGACCCCAGAAAAAGTATAAATTAACCTTTTCGGCAGCATGTGAACGACCTGCACCTAGCATGATCGTAAAGACGAATAATAAAATACTTATATACTTAAAAACCTTCATTTTATTTATCAATATTTTCATTAATTAACTTTATTAACTCACTCTTTTCAACTTCCCCTGTTAGTCTAAATAATTCTTCTTCGTTTTTATCCAAAAAAATAAACACCGGCAGTTTACTGTCTATGCTGTATTTAACAACCATGTCCTTGTCTTTATCAAAATCAAAATATTCTGTCACAAGGTTCGGCATTTCTTTTTCTATTTCTTGCCATCTTGGGCGCATAACTAGACACCCCGAACACCAAACTGCACCAAACTTCAGTACTTTCATTTTTGGTCACCTCCTTCAATTGTATCCGCAACAAAAGCGGCTAACGCAGTTGTTATTGGAACTGCAAGTATTAGTCCAATACTTCCAAGAAGAGTTCTGATTATTTCCGAGGATATAATTTCGTAGTTTACTACCTCATTAAATGTTCTTGATGTATCTGTAAAAAGAAGGAGTAGGGGTAGAGAGGCGCCCGTATACACAAGAATCAAAGTATTAATCATCGAGGCAATATGATCTTTTCCCACATCCATAGACCTTTTAAACAGATCTGAAAAATTGAGTCTTCTGTTCGCATTTTTTAGCTGAAATACAATTGCTGACTGGGATACTGTAATATCATCAAGAACACCCAAAAACCCGATAATTATGCCTGCCAGAAGAATACCGCGCATATTAATTGTTCCACCTTTCATTATTTGCAGAAACGAAGCCTCATCAGTTGTGTAACCCGTGAGTTTGGTACTTCCTACATAAATAGCAGACAAAACAGCTGTTATAACAAGTGAAATAACAGTACCTAAGATGGCAATGGACGTCTTGGTATTTAGGCCGTGTGAAAGATAAAAAGTAATAGGTATGGCAATGATTGAAAAAAGTAAAATAATAAGAATTGGGTTTGATCCTGCACCAATTTTTGGTAGTACAAAAGAAAAAATAATAAAAAATGTTATTAGCATTCCCACAAATGATGTAGCGCCCCTCTTACCGGCAATAACCACTGATAATATGAGAAATATTAAAAACAATGATAATAACTGACCTCTTCTAATATAATCACTTACATATAGATGTAGCTCACCTTTCTCGTCCTGAAATCCTGTTAATACTAAGGCATCACCTTTTTTATATTTTTGAGAAACAGGTGTATCTCCAGAGCCATTTTCAACATTT
Source organism: uncultured Candidatus Saccharibacteria bacterium (assembly GCA_964490125.1). Taxonomy (GTDB): domain Bacteria; phylum Patescibacteriota; class WWE3; order UBA101185; family UBA10185; genus JBBAAW01. Next base: position 233,867 of record CAZBAJ010000001.1, on the reverse strand, counting down.
AGTATTTTACCTTTTTGATCTTTATCGGTAATCTCAACTTCCAGTTTTTGGTAATAACCTCCACTGGTATTTTTGTTTTCCTCTAAAACGCTTCTAACAACCCCCTCATATGTTTTCTGTACGGGCGAAGTATCCATTTCCTGAGCGGATACTTTATAGGGGATTATAAATAAAAAGGCGAGAATTAAAATTGATAGTGGTTTTAGCAGGCTTCTAGTTTTCATATCGATTTACTCATCTATTCTATTTATTTTTATTGCCTTGCCTTCTATTAGCGCTTCTGCAACTTTTTTACATGCTGAATCTACAGTTCTCGCAAACGTAGGCTGTGATATACCCATTTTTTCAGCGGATTGTGTTTGATCTAAACCGTCAACCAGGTACAGCTTTATAGCTTCTATCTCATCAGCTAAAAGCTCAACTTCCTCTAATTCTCTAAGAGGAATGCCTCTGGGTTTAAAGTAGTCGACGTCAGGACTAAATTTTAAGCAACGTTTTATTCTTGGTCTTGTCATAGACTTTCTGTTAAAATAATTACTACGGGTGAACCCCGCCTGTGTTATTTATAACACAGGTAGGGGTTCGCTTTTATTTTACCTCCTCAAGTTTCTTTTGCTCGGCTTTGACCTGTTCTAACTCTTCTTCCAAACCTTTTCTGTATTGATCAAGATCTTCCTTTACTTGACTCTTTGTTGGAGAATTAAACCAAGATCTAAAACCCCAGCCTCTACCTAACCCTCTACCAAAACCCATCCTTCTTCCCATTCCTCTGCCATCACCACAGGGACCAAAACCTCTCCCGGTCATGGGACCTTGTCCTTGAGGACCTGTTCCATCTCTATATGGCATCTCGTTCACCTCCTTTTTACAAATAACTAATGAATACATATTCATAATAGCACTTTGGTAAATCTTGTCAAATACCTAAGGTTATGAGCTTTTTATACTGTCTCATTTGTCTCATTTCTAGCCTGGAGAAAGTTACCGTTCTAGACCGACATGCTCAGCCATTTCTAGAAATCCCGTAACAATAACATAGATAGGATGTTTATTACCCGGACAGTCTTTAGGATTCGAATTGGAGTATAATTTCACCATGAAAGAAGTATCGGACTACCGTGGAAATAAATTTTCTACTGAATGTCTAAGTTGCGCTAGAGAAAATAGAACAATTCGAAATCTGGGGCACCTGGTAACAACAAAATTCTTTGACGCACACCAGGACTTTGAAGTACCTATCGAAGGTTTTATTATCGTATCCTCTAGACGACACCTAACCAGTATCGACGAACTAACTGAAGAAGAGTTATCGGACTTTATACAACTAATAGCCAAACTTAGAAAAGCTCAACGGCAAGTGTTAAACATAGAAAGTGTGTATATCATCCAGAAAGAAGGTAAGGAGCGTCATCTTCACTTCTGGCTGTTACCAAGATACCCCTGGATGGATGAGAAATTCGGTACTAAGCTAGAATCTGTTACGCAGGCAGTGGAGTATGCTAAAGCTCACGATAAAAGTGACCGAAAAACAAAAGCCATCGAAGAATATGTTTCTAAATTAAAGGGTTTTATAGAACAACAATACTTCAATTTGTAACGAGCTGAAATACGCAGCCACCACTTCTATAATAGGTTCTTACCGTATCAACTATGGCCAGCCAAAAAACTACCCGCTGTATTAAATCAGATAAATCCCTGAAAGAAAATTCTTAGTCCCCCTGTATTACACATGTAAGAATTTTTAAATTAAGGGGGTGATATACAATGACAAAAAAATTTATAATGTTAGGTTCAGTAGGACTTATTTTGGGCGGACTTGTTTTAGGACAAGGTCGGGCGTTTGCCTACAAGGGCGACCCTAATGTCCAAGGACCAAATTGCACACCAGAAAGGCACCAAGCCGTGGTTAAGGCGCTTGAATCCGGCGACTACGAAGCCTGGAAAGGACTAAAGGAAGGTCGAGGCAGGGTTAGCCAAATAATAACCAAAGACAACTTTGCCAAATTTGCCGAAGCTTATAAACTAGCCAAGGCGGGTAAGACCGAGGATGCAGCCAAGATTAGAGCAGAACTTGGGCTGGGACTTGGGAATGGATCCGGTAAAGGTATGGGCGGACAGGACGGCACAGGCATGGGTTACGGGAGAAACCAAAACCGCTAAAAACTAAATAGAGAAAAAACTACGCCCCGGAAAGTAAAAGCCGGGGCGTGGTATAACATAATGAAAAATATATGGACGACATCAAAACTAAAACCGACGAAGAACTTACCGAGCTGGTCAAAAAGGGTGATAAAGAACTTTACGGTCAGCTGGTGGAGCGGTATCAAACCAAACTTGCCAGATACGCGTACTTTTTGCTTGGAGACCACGCCAAAGCAAGCGACGCCGTTCAGGAAGGTTTTATTAAAGCGTATATCAACCTGCAGGGCTTTAATCCAAAAAAGAAGTTTGCCAGCTGGCTGTACAGAATTGTCCATAACGAAGCCATGAATTTAGTCGACAAACATAAAAATACTATAATTCTAGAGCCTGATGTTGACTTTGATGGTGGTTACAACCCGGAGGACGACTATTTTAGGCAGGAACTTATAGATCACATGCAGGAATGTCTAGAACAGCTTGCGTTAATTTATAGGGAGCAGCTCTCACTGTATTATTTAGACAACAAGTCGTACGAGGAAATAAGTGATATTTTAAGGCTACCCATGGGAACGGTGGCCACGCGCATAAACCGCGCAAAAGTTATAATGAAGAAGATATGTCAAACCAAAATGAAGTAAAAATTAAAGATACCGTAATGGATAAGGTGCTTTCCGGTCAAATTACCATGAAACCAAAGTGGTATTTTGTGGCGGGATCAGTACTTTCCTTTGCAGGACTTGTGGGACTGATTGTGGGAGCGGTCTTTTTAACCAACCTTACAATATTTTTAGTCCGCAAGCAGGGACCAGGTACGGGGAAAATACTGTCCATGCTGGAATCATTCCCGCTTTGGATCCCCTTTCTTGCGCTGGTTTTTGTAGTCGTAGGTATCGTGCTCCTAAAAAAGTACGACTTTTCTTACAAAAATAATTTTGGGCTGATTGTCGCCGTGTTAATTATCGCAATTATCCTGTCAACCAAACTGATTGACTACCTTGGTTTTGACAAAATCTGGGAAAAAAGAGGTCCAAGGTTTTTAAATAACAGTTTTAATCAGTTTCATCAGTCGCCACGCAAATATCAAAAGCTCTAGGATTTATCAACCAAGGTTTTGAGCATCCCACGGGCTGCCATAATGCCTGTAGCACCAGCACCCGTAATTGATCCAGCCATGCCGGAAGCATCCCCTGCCACATACAGGTTTTTAACGCTGGTTTCCATATTGGCGTCCGTTTTTACCTTGGACGACCTAAATTTAACTTCCGGCGCGTACAGCAAAGTTGAACCGGCGTTAATGCCCGGCATAATTTCGTCCAGCTTTTCCAGTCCTTCTAAAATATTAGTTACCACTCTGTGAGGCAAAGCCATAGAAATATCCCCGGGTGTTACATCCTTTAAGGACGGTACCACCATGGACTTTTTAATGCGAACATCGGTACTGCGTCTGCCTGCCCGCAAGTCCGCCAAGCGTTGCAAAATGGGCTTACCACCTCCAATTGTACTTGCAAGCTCTGCAATTGACTGGGCGTAAGCTAAAGAATTTTCTACCGGCTCCGTTAGATGCACTTCACACACAAAGGCAAAATTGGAATTTGGGGAATCATGGTTAGAAAGTGAGTGGCCGTTAACACAAACATAGCCGGCGTAATCTTCCCGCGCAACATAACCATTTGGACAAGTACAAAAGGTCCTAATAATGTCGTCATAAGTATCTGTCCTAATCTTAAAAACTATTTCGTACAGCGCCTCCGCGTGGCGACGCATAACATACGCGGGAAACTCCACCCGCACGCCCACTTCCACCATGTCGTAAGTGTAGTCAATTTTATATTTGTCGGAGATTCCTTGAAACCAACGCGCCATTCCCCTACCGGGCGCCAGCAGTATCTTTTTTCCCAAAATGTCGCCTTTTTTAGTTTTAACGCCCCTTATTTCATTTTTGACAACAAGTAGATCGGTGACTTCTGTGTTGTCGTAAAAAGTAACCCCGTGACCCTCCAGATAGTCCTGAAATTTTTGCATGACCAGCTTTAAATTGTCGGTACCAACATGTTTTGCCCGCCTAACAATAAGCTCGATGTCGTGAATTTGGGCTTCCTCAACAAGTTTGGCAACCTCCTGCGGGTTTTTTGGATACTCCTCGGCGTCTACCCCAAAGTCCATAAAAATTTGGTCGATTTCCATAAGTATTTTTTCGTACGACTGGGGGTCAATTAGGTGAAAAGTACGCTCGTGGGAAAGTTTTGGGGTAAAATGCAATTTGCCGTCCGAATACGCCCCCGCCCCGCCAAAGCCACACATAACCTCGGTTTTAGCGCGTTTTTCTATGCGATTTCCTTTGTCTATTAGCGCGATTTTAAGGTTTTTGGACTTTTTAAGAAGTTCGTAACTGGCAAAAATTCCTGCGGGACCTGCTCCCACCATTACTATGTCGTACATATTTTTGCCGTTTATTTTTGTTTTTGCATTTTGCATCCGCTGATTATAATACATTTTAGTATTGATTTTTGCGGTAGCAGGTTTAAAATGCTTTTGACAAGTCCTTAACACGGTCTAATTACTAGGAACAAAAAAGCAACGGTAATCTACGGATATATCAAGAGTGCTACTCTATTTTTTAAACAATCTGCCAAGAAGTTTGAGTCCCATGCTGACAATGTCATTCACCACGCTACCATTTTTATTTTGGTCCAATATTTGGGCAAGAAAATCTCCCTGATGTACAGGACCTTTATTGATATCATTAACGGTTTTTTGTAAAAAATCCGATAAATTCGTACCACCCAAACCCCCGCTTTTTTGCTTATTTCCAAGTGCGCCCATTACTACAGGAGCCACAACACTTAAGATCTGTTGGACCTGCACCGGATCTATTTGTGTACGACTTCCAATAACCTTGGACGCTACTACAGTTTTAGTTCCGAGTATGTGGTCAACAATTTTGGCTCCTTCCTGTTGCTTAACATCACTAAGAACTACAGAGAGGTCGTCTATTACACTACCGCTATGATCTTTAGCAAGAGCGTTTGAAATACTTTTTTCCTGCTGCGCGTCCTTTGCGTTCTGTGCTAAGCCCCCTAGTAATAAAGGTATCGCCATGTTTATGACGCCTTGGGTCTTCTCTTGAGGAATTCCAAATTTTTGACTAGCGCTCTTTGTTAACTGGTCGGTAATTGTAATTGTATTAGTTATAATGTTGTTTATGTCCACGGAAACATTATACTCGGATATCCGTAAAAATAAACAGCCAGTTAGAGGCGTAAACCTGGGAGGTTGGCTAGTTTTAGAAAAATGGATCACGCCTTCGTTATTTATTGGAACCAATGCCCAGGACGAGTTTGGTCTTCACAAAACTCAAGATAAAACAAAAATACTAAATCACTACGACAACTTCCTGACACATCACGATTTTGAATTTCTAGCCGAACACAAAATAAATGCTTTAAGAATACCTGTAGGACACTGGGTTTTTGGGGACTATCCGCCTTTCCCAAGAACCATAGAGTACCTGGATTTTGCTTTTGACCAGGCAAAAAAATACGACTTTAAGGTACTTATTGATTTACATACCGCCCCAGGCAGTCAAAATGGATACGACCACAGCGGAGTTAAGGGTAAAGTTAATTGGTACAAAAAGTCTGAATACATATCCCAAACCGTAAATGTCATCGAGCGACTTTCTGACAGGTACGCTAATAACAAAAACCTTTATGGGATTAGTTTACTGAACGAACCGCATACTAAAATACCGATCAATATTCTTAAGGACTTTTATATCAGAGGATTCAATGCCGTTAGAAAATACTGCCCTAGCGATGTTTTTGTAGTTATAAGTGATTCATTCAGACCCGTGGAAGTTTCAAAGCATATGACCGAAGCGGAGTGTAAAAATGTTGTTCTTGACACCCATTTTTACCAATGTTTTTACCCCTGGAACAGAAGACTCAAGATAGAACAGATCATTATAAATACCAAAGTCGAGTGGCCTAGTTTAATTAAGACGGTGCAAAGCAAAATGCAAATTTTGTGCGGTGAGTGGAGTTTGGGAATTGACCCCGTGACTTTGTCGCACCTAAATCCTAAGGATCAGATTTTGGCTATTAAGGAATTTGGAAAAACGCAAATAGATATTTTTGATAAAACAGAAGGTTGGTTTTTTTGGACTTACAAAACGGAGTCACCCGGTGGATGGAATTTTAAAACCAGTGTAGAGGACGGAACGCTGGGCTGGCATTAATGTCCGGCTTTTGGATATGTGGTACAATAAGCAAGTTGACGCTGGAGCAATCCACTTAGGGCTAGTACTAGATAACTTTTAACCTTTAAGTATTTTCCCTACAACATAAAAAGTATGATGGTATATCAAACACGGGCAAAAAATCGCGCGCCTAAAAGAGGCGGTTTTAATAGTCAAACAAGAATGCCAACCAGAGGTAGATTTAAGGCTACCTACGACCCCAGTCTGTACATTAAAAAATCCGTGTCAACCACTCCAGAACAAGCTTATTTACCCGTAAATAGTTTTGCCGACTTTAATTTTGGCTCGACTCTAAAGTCCAACATTGTCTACAAAGGCTACACAACACTAACGCCTATTCAGGACCAAGCCATTAAGCCTATTTTGGAGGGCAGAGATGTTATTGGCTTGGCGTCTACCGGTACGGGTAAAACCGCTGCGTTTTTGATTCCGCTTATTCATAAATTGTCGCTTGACCAAAAGGAAAAAGTTTTGGTTATAACGCCCACGCGGGAATTGGCTATGCAGATTCAGCAGGAGTTTAAAGACTTTGCGTACGACATGAGACTGTATTCCACTGCAATAATTGGCGGGGCCAGCAGTTATCGGCAAATTTACGAGTTACGCAAAGGTCCGCACATGGTTATTGCTACGCCCGGGAGGTTGCGAGATTTAATTGTCAGGCGGGAAATAAATTTGGGCGACTATAAAAATGTGGTGCTGGACGAAGTAGACTTAATGGTGGATATTGGTTTTATTAACGATATAAAATATTTTACTTCAATGTTGCCAAGACAAAGGCAGTCGCTATTTTTCTCCGCTACCATTTCACCAAGAATTCAGGCGATACTTGGTTCTTTTGTTAATAATGCTGTGACGGTTGCGGTAAAAAAACAGGAGGCGTTGCAAAACATCGACCAGGATGTGGTGCGGGTTGGGACGCCGTCAGAAAAAGTCGACAAGTTGTACGATTTATTGATTCAAAAGGGGTTTGACAAAGTGTTAATTTTTGGTAGCACTAAACATGGTATGGACAAGCTCCAAAAAGAGTTGCAACTGCGCGGTTTTAAGGTGGGAGTAATCCACGGCAATAAAACTCAAACTCACAGACAAAAAACATTGCAAGACTTTAAGGCTGACAGATTTAAAATTTTATTAGCCACGGATGTAGCATCCCGAGGCTTGGACATTCCAGATGTCACGCATGTTATAAACTACGAACTGCCGGAAACTTATGAAGATTATATTCACCGCATAGGAAGAACCGGCAGAGCCAATAAAAAAGGCGTGGCATTAACTTTTTGCTAACCGTACAGAGGCGTATCCCGGCATTAAAAATTGGTTGTAATCCCCCACCCTCACCCATATAATAAAGTGGTGGAAAATACTTTTTACCAACTTGCCCTGGTGCTACTACTTGCTTGCGGTATTGGCGTAATAGCGTACAGGCTTAAACTCCCCTTGGTAGTGTCGTACTTGCTTGCCGGTCTATTGCTTTCTGTCGTGCGACTTTTTGATTTGGGACACTCACCAGTTTTTGAAGTTTTCCCTGACATCGGTATTGCATTTGTGTTGTTCTTAATTGGCATGGAGTTAAAACTTAGCGAGTTCAAACTCCTAGGAAAACCTATCTTTGTTACTGCACTGGGTCAAATTGCCGTCTCTACAATGCTGGGCTTTGGCATTGCAAAACTTTTAGGTTTTACCGGTACGGAAGCTCTGTATTTAGGTCTTGGTTTAGCTTTTTCATCCACAGTGGTCGTAGTAAAAATGCTGTTGGACAGCAGGGATCTAACTTCCCTGTACGGAAAACTATCCGTAGGCATGTTATTGGTGGAGGACTTGGTAGCTATTGTAGTTTTAATGCTAATTTCCGTTAACGGTTCCGTAGCAGACTTAAGCGGTCAAAATACCACAGCCTTGCTAATGCTTTTAGCCAAAGCACTTGCCTTGTTTGCGACAACTTTTGTCCTGGCAAAATACCTGTTAACCAAAATCTTTGAATACACCGCCCATTCTGTGGAGCTATTGTACATTTCTTCCATTACCTGGTGCTTCACCTTTACCAGTTTTGCCATATTTTTAGGTTTCTCTGTAGAAATTGGTGCTTTTTTGGCAGGCGTCGCGCTTGCTTCTTCACCCTACCATATTCAAATTCAAGCAAAAATCAAACCCATGCGTGATTTCTTTTTGGCACTATTTTTTATATATCTTGGCGCAAAAGCCCAGTTTGTCGACTTTGGTAGCATTTTACCTATCGTTCTTATTTTTACCTTGTACGCACTTGTTGCCAAACCGGCAGTTTATGCTTTTCTACTATCTCGCTTTGGGTTTAGAAAACATACGCTTTTCCAAACCGCGCTTAATTTGTCACAAATTTCGGAGTTCTCTCTAGTCGTTCTGCTGGTAGGCGTTAATGCGGGTTTGGTTAACTCTAAGCTTATTTCTATTATGGCGTTGGTGGCCGTTTTATCAATTACAGTTTCGTCAATCTTAATTTCTAAGTCAAAATTACTTTATAAGCGATTTTCCGGCTTAATGATTTTTTTTGAAACCAAAGGAAGTTCCCATGTGTTTGAGCGCAAGGTAAAAAATCAGCTAGCCGACCATGTAATTGTTATCGGAGGGCATCGCGTGGGCGGTCCCATAATAAAATACCTACAGACTACCGACATTTCTTTTGTCGTTATGGACTTTAATCCCACCGTCGTCCGCGATCTTACAAATCAAGGGGTAAATGCTATTTATGGCGACATCGGGGATCCGGATATTTTTGAGTTTTTACATGTCGACAAGGCTAAGCTGGTTATTTGTACTGCTGTTGACTTGGCTGACAACGAGCTTTTGCTTAACTATATTAAAGAAACCAGCGCAACGACTAAAATTGTTTTGCGCGCCACGGACGCAGTTCACGCAGAGATTCTTAAAAAGCTGGGCGCGGACTATGTGATTTTACCGGAGAAAGTGTCCGGCGACTACATTGTGACCCAGCTAAACCGTACCTGGCCTAATGTTGAGTTTAAGGATATGCCAATAAATAAAAAGTCAGTACATTCTTTAATTTAAAGGCTTTGGTAGTATCCAAACCAAAGATTTACTAACTAAATTTGGGGTAATTTAATCCTGGATTTCTTAAAAAGATCTTGAGAGCATTGTAATTTCCTGTGTTCCTTGTCGTCAAACTACTTTCTATTAACCCGATTGCGTAAATTAGGATCCAAAATCTTTTTTCTAAGTCGCAGACTTAACGGCGTAATCTCCAACAACTCGTCGTCCTCCAAAAAGCCCAAACACTGCTCCAAACTCATTTCCACATGGGGCGGTAAAACTATACCCTCCTCCCCTACCGAGCGGTTATTGGTAAGCTGTTTTTCTTTGCAGACATTAACTTCCATATCCTCGTCGCGCGCATTTAAACCAATAATCATGCCCTGGTAAACCATGGTGGACGGGGGAATAAAGACTGGACCTTTGTCGTGCGCCACCACTAAACCATAAGGAACTGCTTTGCCTGTTGACGACGCCAGAAGAACTCCTTTTCTAAGTTTGGGCATTGCCCCACTAACCTTGTCATACCTTATAAACACGGAGCTAGCTATGGCGGTACCTTTGGACAAAGTTAGCAAAACGCCGCGGAGTCCCAAAATTGCCCTAGTGGTAAGCTCAAACACCAATCTGGTAGTCCCACTGGTTAGGTCTTCTTGCAAAGTTAATACTGCGCGTCTTTTACCCAACTCGCTTTTTACGGGTCCCAGATGGGCGTTGTCAACATCAATCGTTAACTGCTCCACCGGTTCGCACTCCACCCCGTCCAAATTTTTTGTAATGACTTTTGGCTTGCCCACAGAAAGCTCAAAACCCTCCCTACGCAAAGTTTCTAAAAACACGCTTAAATGTAATTCCCCTCTGCCCGAAAGAATATATTGACCGTCCGATGCAACCTCAAACTTCATGGCGATGTTGGTTTGGACTTCCCGCTCAATGCGTTCCAAAATCTGTCGACCTGTTAGAAATTTGCCCTCTTTGCCCATAAAGGGTGAAGTGTTTGGTCCAATAGAAATACTTAAAGTAGGTTCCTCCACCATAATGGTGGGCAAAGCTTCTGACAAAGTTGGGTCACAAAGCGTGTCACCAATGCCGGCATTTTTTATGCCCGTTAACGATACAATATCTCCCGCTACGCCAACTTCTGCCTCCACGCGTTTTAAACCTTGGTTGATAAAAACTTTCTCCACCACAGCCTTTTCCTGTCGGCCACCTTTTATTAGTACGACGGAGTCTCCCGTCTTAACTAATCCTCGGGAAATTCTGCCAATAGCGTATTTTCCTTTAAAATTGTCCCAGTCTAGAGTAGAAATCAGTAGCTGAAAAGGTTTTTCTATATCCGACACAGGACAGGGTACCTGCTCCACAATTATTTCAAAGATGGGCGTAAAATCCGCGGGTGCTTCTATCAATGTTTTTAGATTCTGTAAATCAATATCTGTCCACGCCTTGCCGTCGCGTCCAATAGCATACAGAACAGGAAAATCCAGTTGATCTTCCCGCGTGGCAAGCTCCAAAAACAAGTCAACCACTTTACCTAAAGTATCGTTAATTCGGGCGTCTTTTTTGTCAATCTTATTTATTACAACTATTATCTTTAAGCCTAGTTCCAAAGCTTTTTTTAGGACAAATTTTGTTTGAGGCATGGGACCTTCTTGGGCATCTACCACCAGTAACGCCCCATCCGCCATATTTAAAGTGCGCTCAACCTCACCACCAAAATCCGCGTGACCCGGTGTGTCAATGATATTTATTTTTATATCCTTATAATTAACCGCGGTATTTTTGGCCAAAATAGTAATGCCCCGCTCGCGCTCCTGGTCGTTGGAGTCCATTATTAAGTCCTGCGACATAAACGCCTCGTTCTCTCTAAAGGTTTTGGACTGCTTGAGCAAACCATCCACAATAGTAGTCTTGCCGTGGTCTACATGTGCGATTATTGCAATATTTCTTATATTTTTTGACTCAATCATATGCGTGTCCTTAGACAAAGGGTTATTATACGCTAAAAATAGACGCGGTGCTTGAAGAAATTACTGAACAATAAACATTAGCAAAATACCCGCAATGAAGAAACTAAAAGCTAAAGCAGATTTCTTAGGGTCTTGCTCCTTACGGAGTTCTGGCAATAAATCGGACGAGGCAATATAAAGAAAACCCCCAGCTGCAAATGGTACGAGGTAGGTTATAAAGTTGTGGGACAGGGTCGACAGATAAAAACCCACGACTCCCCCCAAAACCGAGGCTAGTGCGACTAAAAAGTTTGCCGTTAATGCTTTTTTCTTGGAAAAGCCGGAATACAACAAGACCCCAAAATCGCCAATTTCCTGCGGAATCTCGTGCAGGGCTACGGCAAGGGTTGTGGCAATACCCAAGTTAACATCCGTTATAAAAGCGCCGGCGATAATTAGCCCGTCAATAAAATTGTGAATACTGTCGCCAAACAAATTCATGTAGCCAAAAGTATGAGTGTCACACTTTCCACCTTTGTGACAATGTCGCCAATGCAAGAGCTTTTCTATTAAAAAGAACAAAATAAAAGCAAGCAGAACCACGCTATACAAAGTTTTTGGCGCTAAATTTTCCGAAGCTTCCGGTAGTAAATGCAAAAACGCCCCACCCATTAACGCGCCAGCAGATAGAGAAATCAGAAGGAGTAGAATTTTAGTTAACTTATTCTCGTCCACGGATAAAGTAACAACACCAATAAGTCCACCCAAACTAATAATAAAAGAGGCAAGTAAAATGTAACCAAGCTCAAATTCCATGTAGAGAGTATATAGCAAAAGCCAAATTTGGCATATAATAGAAAAATGGCAAGTAAGAAAATTGAAAAGCTGTTGACACTACTGGGGTTGGTGGCGGGAATTGCTTTACTTTACTTTATCGCAAAAAATATAAGCGATGTAGAGACAATTATCGCCAAAGCAGGTGTTGCAGGTCCTGCTGTTGCTTTAGTACTATATGGACTTTTTGCGCCCACACCAGTCCCTACGGATTCGATAACAATTGTTTGTGGAGCTATGTACGGACCAATTTACGGCTCCGCAATTGCCTGGATGGGTAATAACATTGCGGCATTGGTAGAATATTTTATTGGACGACATATTGGTAAAAACACGGATTTTGACAAGGAGAAGGAAAAATTGCCTTTAGGACTTGGCAAGCTACCTATTAACTCAATTCCGGTATTGACTTTGGGACGCATGATTCCGTTTTACGGTTCTAAAATTATAAGCATAATGGCAGGTATGTACGGGGTAAAAATTAAGCGGTACATTTGGACTTCTGCTTTAATTAATCTTTCCGGCGCGATAATGCTGGCGTACGGCGGATCTAAATTGCTGGAATTGCTAAAAAACCTATTGTGATTTTAGCTATCGCTTGGGAGCTTTAAAACATAACTCTCCACAAAAAAACCTTTTTTTAAATAGTAGTTTTTGGCTGTCTCGTTCCAGTCGAATACCTCTACCTTAATGTCGTACTCAAAAGTTTTACCTTTAGCAATTACTAAATCCAAAAGCTTGGTGCCAATGCCCATTCCTGAAAATTCTTGTCGTACAAATAACTCCTCCACAATAAATGCGTAACAGCCTTTACATAGTCTTGCAAAAATGTAACCCGCGGGTCTATCTTCCACAAACGCCAAATAAACATAAGAATTACGCTTTTTTAACGAGTCCAAAACTTCATCCCTAAAATAGTCATGGGTGTTTTCAAAATAATGCTCGTGCGGGCGAGTAGATTTTTCCTTATTAAACCTTTCAAACTCCAAGCTCAAGTCGCACAAAACTTCCGCGTCTTTAATTGTCGCACGCTTATAGCTAGTTTGCATCATAAAGTGTATTATAATCCTAATCATGAAAAATTTCTCGTCAGAATTACTCGCAAGAAAAATTGTAATGATTTCTGACTACGTGGATCCAAAAAATTACCTGCCTGACGAATTGCAAAGTGAAAAATTATTTATAGAAACTTTGCAACGGGAAATTCTGGAGGCGGGCGGGATTTTTGAATACCACGAAGTTAAAAATCTAAAGGACCTGCAGAAACTATTAACAGCGTACGACCCAAATAAGGTTGTAATATTTAACTGGTGTGAATTTTTGGACGAAAAAGAGGTGACGGCGCATCTAGTAACCAGCTATCTAGAAAAACAAGGGTACATTTTTACAGGTTCTGGTACTAGGTGCACAAAAATAACCAACGACAAAAATTCAGTCAAGAAAATACTAATTAAAAATAATCTCCCAACGCCAAAGTACTACATAGCAAATAGTGTATCGGAGTTGAATGATTCGTTGGGCTTTCCTGTAATTGTTAAACTGGTCGACAGACATGGATCAACCGGAATTTCCAACCAAAATGTAGTTTACGATTTTCCCAATCTTAAAACAGTCGCCCAAAAACTATTTAACGATTATAAAACCAAAATTATAGTGGAGGAATTTATTGACGGAAGTGAGTATACAGTAACGCTTTGGGGCAATGGCGACGAGACTGCTTGCATAGATATAAATAAGGAAGATTTTAAGGATACGAGTATTTCTAAAATTTTTACTGAAAGAACAAAGTTTGATTACTCATCCGCGGAGGCAAAAAACACAGTGTCCAGCGTCGTCACAGACGAACAAATTTATAAACGACTTTCTGATACTGCAATAAAAGCCTATAAAGCCTTGGGGTTTAGTGATTATGGCACACTAGAATACAGACACGGTAAAGAAGATGTTTATATAATTGACTGCAATCCTAATCAGTTTCTTGGGCTGGACGCAATAATTTTTGAAGCCTCAAAACAATTTGGACTAAATCACGGTCAAACGGTATTGCAAATTTGTGAATTTGCTGTAAAAAGATATGTAGCATGAGTGATTTAATGTTAACATCTCATAATAATCTGACTAACGGTAATGGTGGAGAAAACGGTCACCAATTAGCTAACGGTTCTTCAACAAACGGTAATGTAAGTAACGGTAACGGCAGTAGTAGCGGTAATGGCAATGGAAATGGTAACGGACACAAAAATCCACCTGTGCAAAAAGTAGCCATAATTTATAGCTATGTAAAAAGGGAGTTTTTTCCCACGGAAGAACAGTATAAAACAGAAGCCTCTGCATACGACGACGCAGTTTTTATAGGTAAAGAGCTGGAAAAACTTGGTATAGAGGTTGCACTAATTCCTGCTAACGACAATATTATCCAAGAATTAAGCGCCCATCATCCGGAAGTAGTTTTTAATTTAGTGGATTCTATAAAAGGCAATGAGTATCTTTCTGCCACTATTCCCGGCATTCTGGACATGATGGATCTTTCCTTTACTGGTAGCGGTCTACTGGGTTTAGCCCTTTGTTACAATAAATTTCTTGTCAAAAAACTACTACAAACTGCGGGTATTCCGGTACCAAACTTTCAGCTCTTTCATTCTCCAAACGACAAATTGAACATAGATTTACGATTCCCTCTAATATCTAAATTAAATGAGATTCATGGCGCGGTGGAAATAAATAAGGACGCGGTGTCGGAAAACGAAAAACAACTTAGAGACCGCTTGTCGTTTTTAATTAAAACATACGACCAGCCAGTTTTAGTAGAGGAATTTATAGCAGGCCGGGAAATTACCGCTTACATTCTACAAGGCAATTTTACAAAAATCTATTTAGCAGAAAAAGTCTTTAATAAACCGGATGAAAAATATGTGTTTGCTACTTATGACGATCAATGGGGAGAATTTTCGTCTGACAAATCGACCTGGCCGTATATTTACGCAAAATATGACGACACCTTGTTAAAAGATTATGTCCGTAAGGCTTTTGAAATAACCGACATGCTAGATTACGCCAAATTTGATGTCAGGCTGGATGCCTCCGGCAGATATTATTTTATAGATTCCAATGCCAATCCCGCTTTTGGTCCAAAGGAATTAAGCACCAGCATGGGACTAATTATTCAGGAACTTTATGGCGTACCGTTTGGTGAAATTTTAAGGCGACTCATTAACAATACACTAGGCGTAAACTCCGAATCAGGCATTGGCACAAATACCGAAGCACAAACCACGGAGGAATCAACCGAACACTCTAACTCTTCTACTGATAGCCAACCAACTACCTAAGTCGATCGAGAATCTACTCCTACTTATGCATAAATGTAGTAAAATACCCAAATGCAAAAGGTTTCTACATACGATCGAGATGGTCGGTTAAGCTACAAAGACCTTTACGCCAAGTACGATGCATTAATTGAGGGTGGCTGGTCTAAAAAGCTGGTCTATAGAATATTAGGCAGAGATCTAAACGGAACGGATGTGGAGTTGTTCTGTTACGCTTATCTATCACCTAAATCATCAGAAAACGCAGTTAACGGAGCTTTTTGGATTCTCTCCGGCATCCATGGCGAGGAGCCTGCTGGTCCAAACGCTTTGGCAGAAAACACTGACTTAATTGCAAAGCTCTGGGAACATGGAATTCCAGTCGTACTAATCCCACTACTAAATCCGCTTGGGTACATTAGAGACGACAGATATTTTGATTCACATAGACTAAAAAAAGGCGATCCAGCACACAGCATTACAGATGCCGAACACCTGTTGCCTGATTTAACAGATCCTAAAAAACCCCGAGCACAGGAACCTTCAAACCAATACGCAGAACAAGTACTAGAATGGATTCAAAAAACGCTTGTAGAATACCCGCCTCTGGTGGTTTTTGATCACCATGAAGATGAAATCGACCATACAGAAACAGAAAATATTAACAGCGGGTATACATATTCCTATTGCTACGGCGATCCGACTAACACTAAAGCCGTTTGCAGGCTAATCACGGATCTGTTAATAAAAAATAGTTTTCCGATACAGGAAAGCGGAAAAACCTGGTTTGACGAAGAAATTGCAGAGGGTTTTGTATTTAATAGTAATGACGGATCGGTGGATGAGTATCTTGCCAACCGCGGAGCTAAGGCTTGCTTTGTGGTGGAAACTACTAGAGATGACGAACAACCGATTTCCTTAGCCCAACGAGTACAGGTTCACCAAGAGATTATCAAAACCTACCCAGAAATGTGGACCTTGTTGAAGGCATGAAATCATTTCCGTAGGAACTGACTGATATTAGTCTTTGGATGTTTTCTATTCCACCAAATCGTCAAAATTATCAACAACCTCGTCTTTTTCAAAAACCGCATCCAGCTGGGCTTCGCTTTGAGTCTGGGTTACATCAGTTTGGTCAACTTTAGAACCCGCCCCGTTATCGTCCTCTTTACTAGGAACTACTGGCAACTTACCAACTACTTCCTGCTGAACCCGTCTAACAAACTGACCTGACCCCAAGTCGTTATTAATATAAATAAAAACCGCAAACAAAACTAAAACCGCACCACCAACAGCAAACAGCACACCTTTTGTAATTTTACCCGCAATATTCATGTTTAATCCTCCTTACTTTCTAAATTTTGTTCGACTAGCTGGGCACGCAAAGCCTGTAAATCTGGCTTGATGTCGCTCTTGTAAAAATCCTTTACCACCTGTGACGCCGATCTCACTTTTACCCACTCATCCTTGGCTAACTTAAGCTTTGGTAAAAATCCGCCCTGATAATTTGCACAGGGTAAGGTTTTGGCTCCTTCCAAAGCGTCCAAAAAAGCCATGTACGCGGTTTTGTATTCGTCAACTAGATTTTGCAGAGTGGTTATATCACTTTCCAACTCGGTAGTACTTAAACCTTTGTTCTTAAAATAATCCACACGATTCTGTAACGCCACCACGCTTTTTCCCAGATTTTCTACACGATTCATTCTGGCGTCGTAATATTTTTGCCACCTTTCGCCCACTTTATTTTGGGTGGCAGTGCAAATTTTCTCGCGACTACCCTCTCTTACCTCGTTTGCCCGGGTACCTAAAGTACCTTTCCATTTTTCTGCCCATTTTTGGGCTTGGTCAGTCCATTTGTCCACTTTTTGGACGACCTTGTCCTGCGGACGGTCTACCGTAGTTCTCCCCTGCCCTTGTGGCACAGCTTGGACCATAGCGACTTGGGAAAAGAAAACGAAACTTGATACTACTGGGATTATTTTTAAAGATTTATTAGTCATGATTTATATAATACGACTTTTAGATTTTGAGTCAAGCAAACCCACTAGTATTACTTGGACATTTCTATCACTTTTGTTTGGTCTTCTAAAGCTATTTTGACTTTGGATTACCAGCCGTTTTTTTTATTAGTCCACAGACCCTATATTTAAACGAACAATAAACTGCTTTTTATAGATTTAAGGCTTTTACTACGGCGTTAACTGTATGACATTTGTGACATTGTTCAGTTATATTTATTTGCGAACTATTTTTAAGCCGTTGTTAAAGCAAATACCTAGTTTTCTAGAATAATTAGTGAACTACCCTAGTTCGTAAATATCGTAGGCTACGGTGGCTGTAATTACAGTCACGGTGGCGGACTTGAATTCTTTGGGTATTATTGTCTAATCTTGGTGACAGTGAGTCGTATTGGTATTGGGGTGCTTAAGTATATTCCGATATGTATTTATTTAGATTTTTGATGTATCTGTGTGTTTATGTGAGTATCTGTTAGTTTATCTAGCGCGACTTAGTATTTAGATCTTTGTTTGTGTATTCGAGTGTGTATTTATGTGTCAGCGTTTTTAGGTTGTATTAACAGCCTTCAAACTATACTCCTGACATAGTTCACTTATTTTTTAAGGATATGTGGATTTTGTTGTTATTACAGGACGGAAATAGTTCGCGTATTTTATCAAGCGCACAAACGGATATTTGTCATATAGTATTGGTTGTTACTACAGGCTTAAATCGGAGAAATACGACTATTAGTTCGTTTAAATATGTACCCTTTGGGGCATATTTTATTCTTATGCTTAAACAAATACCGGTTGCATAATTTTGTCTACTATTGATCGTTTTTTAACCTAAATTTTATCCCCAAACTCCGTTATAATTATAGGAGCAATGCGCGTAGCCTCTTCTCTAGTAAACTCGTGTGAAACATGTTCCGGGTCGTATGGATCCAACGCGTAAATGTTACTATTAAGACCAAACCTGTTTAGCCATTCTAAGCCCTTAAGGTGTATGTAGCGATGGCTGTCTTGATCGTATTGGGAACTTGCGCGTGAAACAGATCTTCCATCCGCAACCCATCTGTACAACAGTCTCATACATATAATTTCGTCGATCTCTTGTTGTTTAAACTCGTCAAATAAATAAGGTGCGAATGTCCAGAAAGCGGTAGTGTCCGTTCCCTCGCTTCCCACCACCAATCTTACATCTCTGCGTTCGCTTGTTGCAGTATTAGAATCAGGCAAAATAGCTTCTGGACTATATCTCAAATACGCAATAGCAAACTCTCTTTCTATCTCCCCCCCCCCGCAGCAATCTCAATACATGGCAAAGTTCCCGCCCACGAACATGCTCCAAACCTGCTCTAACAACTTCTGGGTCTCCAACCGTAGACAAAACTGCGCTCATATCTTCTTCAGACCATTCTTTTTTCAACATCGGGGCGTGAACCAAACCCCTCTCTATTTGTCTGTACCTTTCGATAGCCAGAAGCTCGCCCTCATTATTTTTTACTTTTGCTTCATCCCCCATGTCGGTATTATAACAAATCCCTAACCCCGCCAAAGGCAATACGGTCTCTAACATTTTCCTTGGACAGCAACAGGCTTGCCGGGCCTAAAACAAAACTGCCCCACTTGGAATTTATGACATCCACAGAATTTGCCAAATTAAACTTTTTCTCCTGCGCGCCAAACATGTCCTGCTGAATAATCGTGGCTTTTTCCAAGTCAAAACAACATACCGCCAAAACCGCAACCGGTTCTTTATAAGGCGACTGACACAAAAGTTTATATGCGGACCTAAAGAAGTCGCCCGACTCATACAAAAACTCCCCGGCTAACCTGGTTTTGTGCCAAAAATTTCCCCCACGATAATCTATAAACAAACCAACGCCTCTGGCTTTAAATCCCGCAGTCCGCAGTCTAAAAGACATTTTTTCTACCAATTTAGAAAGTATGGGTGAAAGCTCCTCCGGACTAGCTAACGGCTTGGGCAAGGCATAAGAATTACCAAAACTTTTACGACTAAACTCTACATCATCAATTTCCCAGCCCCGGAGTCGCAAATACCAGTAGTAACCGCCAATGGAATGAAAAGCCTGTTTTAAAACCGCCACATCCGCGCGGTAAAAATCCAAAACGGTGTAAATTCCCGTGTTTCCAAGTCGCACTGCATTATTTAGGGCAATACCGCACAAGTCCTGCAGACAAAGTCGCCCATAAATTTCTAAAAAATTAGCTTTGTTAATTTCGTCCAATCCGTCCGGCTTATGCAAACCGGATGCCAACTTTGCCAAAAACCTGTTTGGCGCAATGCCTATGGAAACCGTAATAAAGTCGCCAACTTCCTGTTTAATGTCAACTTTAATTTTTTGGGCAACTTCCCGCATGCCCATCTTAAACGCGGGACAGCCTTCCAAGTCCAACACAAACTCGTCAATAGACTTAGGCACCGCTTTTGGCGTATACCTGCCCACCAATTCTTTAAGTTTTAGATGGACAAATCGATACTTGGGCGGATCCGGCTCCATAACAATAAGCCCAGGACACAACAGCTTTCCGTCCTTAACCCGCATACCGGTTTTAATACCCAACTTTTTGGCCTCAACAGAAGGTGCCAAAATACACCCACCGGGACTGTTGTAGGAAGCCACCGCAATCGGTCTGCCACGCAAATTCCGGTTAGCTTGCTGTTCAATAGTGGCAAAGCAGGAATTTAGATCAATATGCATAGTGGTGGAAGGTTTTGGGTTAAACTCCATCGCACGAAACCTCCTCAACTTCCCAAAAAAGATTGTCGGTATTTAGCACCAGCTTAAAAAACGCGCCTTCGGTTGACACAGAAAACACATGGTATAGGGTGCGACCAGTTCTGTAGGAATGATGCAAATCCACAGTTTTAACTTTTTTAACCTCGCCATCCCATTTTAGTGCGACGGGTGAGACGCGGTTTTTCTTATGGTCGTAAATTAAATTAACCGACACCGGCATGCGGACTTGCTGAATCATAAACCGAATATAATACGAAATGGATCAGGGATCAAGACCCCCGTGATAAAATGTGCGTGCAAATATGGTTAATTTAGAAGGACTAAAGATAGAAAAAGAGCGACTTGGGAGTCTTGAGTTGGTCGATCTTTCGGAACTGTCGTTGGAGGAAAGCTACAGAGAATTGGGTCGACAAGTACGGGACGCGGCTAGAAAATCCGTTGATACATTAATAGATGAGGATGATCCATCGGTATTCAGGGTAGATTTAGAATTTGCGGACAAGTGTCTGTCTGTGATCGAGGATAGAATCAAGCATGAAGAGAACCCATTAATTAAAGGGGGGCTGGAGGCATATTTGAAAGCAATTAAAAGCTGGTCCGATGAAATAGACTTTAGCTCCTTAGAACATCGACAAATCTCAGAACTTTTGGGCGACATTTACGAACGAGACAAACTTAATCTACTTATCGCCTTATCTTTGCAAAACGATAATGTGGGATGTATCAGCGGTCTGCTTAGAGGTGAAAGCGGAGAGGTGATATTTTGGCATAACGAAGAAGATGTTGAGGATGAACCCGGATCTCGTGTGGACAAAACGAGAATAGTGAAGATAAAGGGGGTTAGGGGTAGCGAATACTTCTCTTTTGTATACCCGGACTTACTACCTGGTGCTGGATTTACCTTCGGAAAGGATTTGTTTCTATGTGTCGATATGCAACATACAAAAGAGGATCAGGAACCTGCAATTTTGGCAAATACCGCTGTGTGGACTGCTTCTTATATAGGGAACGGCATGCATCCATACGATATTATGAGAGCTTTAGCCCCGTTTGCAGATGGTTATGTAGTCAATTATGCAAGGCGTGGGGAAGTAGGCATAGAAGCAGGAAAAGTAGAATTCGCACTCGACACCGTAGATAAAATAGAAC
This sequence comes from uncultured Candidatus Saccharibacteria bacterium, assembly GCA_964490125.1. Taxonomy (GTDB): domain Bacteria; phylum Patescibacteriota; class WWE3; order UBA101185; family UBA10185; genus JBBAAW01. Next base: position 212,438 of record CAZBAJ010000001.1, on the reverse strand, counting down.
TCGAATCCAAAGCTGGCACACGCATGATAAGCACAAATATTTATACTCAAAACGGTAAGGTGGTTTTAGAAGGTAATGAAAATGCGAATGAAGAGGCATTGGCTTGGAATTTGCAGAGACAGGCCTTAGCTGACCGAGCCTTACATTTAATGAGGGTACTTACACAAAGAGAGATTCCAACCCCATACGATATTTCCAGGCTTTTAGCCTTTAATACAGGTGGAAGATATGGGGACGATAAAGCTTTCTCAAATGTCGATGTGAAGTCGGCTATTTTTGGGGTAATGACTGTGGATGGAACAGAGATAAAAGTCACCGCAGGTCCTGCTTTACGGGACGAAGTTTGGACCGACTTCAATCTTTATAATTAACCTTGACGGGTAATGTATGTTCCTTATGGTTTTTTTGGTAATCGGTAATTAATTTGCAATAAACGGCATTAATCTCACTTAATCGACTTATTTTGCCGCCCACAATAACTTTTGGATCCACTACCCGAATCTTTTTAGAAAAAACCTTGTCCGAATGCGCGCTGTCCTCATAAACTACTAGTTTTTGATTGTATTTACCTAGCCACTTTTGGATTTTGGCATTTTTGGACTTTTTAAGCTTTCCAATCAAATAAACATCGTCACTAAACCAATCTTTTTCCTTTAATACTCCCGTCTTCATGGCATAATTAACCAAAGCTCCAAAGTCGTTGTTAAAATGAGCCTCCGCGGGGGAACCGTAAAACATTAAATTTAGTAAATAAAAGTTAAATGAGTATAAAAATGCTGACTGACCGTTGGAAAATACAAACTCGCCGTTTTTTATAACCAACCCATTGATAATTTGATCCGCTTGTTGACGGGAAAGTATTTGCAAATGTAAACCGTCGCGAAGGGCGTAATCAATACGGTCAGCACAAATATCCGGCAGGTTATTTTCCAATAGCGTAAATTTATCGGTGTGTAATAAGTCGTCCGCATTGTAGCCTAAGTTAACAAACAAATCAGCTAAGCCCGAATCGTCAATAAACTTTTTCTGCATCAGCTCGTGAAACTCCTCGCCCGTATATTTTCCCTGAATTGCGTAGGTAGAAAGGTGCGAAAGCGCTGTATGAGAAACGTCGTGGATCAGCCCGGCAAGTTGCTCTTTTGTGGATGCCTTAAAATGTCTCAATAACAAGTAAACTCCTAAACAATGCTCAAACCGCGTAGAACTCCGTTGCAAATTAAACAGGTAACCGTATGAAGAAATCCAAATCCTTTTTACTCTGTCCATAGCCGGATGCTTTAAAATCGCTAGAACATCCTTATCGTCGATAGTTACCTTGCCCCAAATCAAGTCGTTCATCTGCATGCGCCAAGTATACTACCTAAAAGTGGGTTTTTGTGGTTTAATTTTTACATGGAAAAAAGGCAAGACGACCAGTATCTTAAGGACTTAATATTTAGAGGAGCATTTTTAGTTGTTTTGGTCTATGTCTTGGTTTTTGTTTACAACAGTGGAATTTTAAATAGACTTAGACCGGTAAAAAAGCAAACTGTCGTGGAAAATGTATTACCTACACCAACTCCGCAGGAAGAGCCTTTGCAGTCAAGTCAATCGGATGAAGTTTATAACGATGCGAGTGTGGTAGAATAGCTTTATGAAAACAAAAAACAAGGCGTTAATAGACTTTAAGCTTAAATATCAAAATATGTGGCTGGCTAGGGATCCTGTTACAGGGGCTGTGCTTGAAGCAGACAAGAGTTTAGCAGTACTAGCAGAAAAAATGCGGACACTAAATAACGACTACACTGTGGAGAAGGTCATGCCACTAAATTCCGTTTATGTTCCATCTATAATTCTATGAAGGTAGGTTTAACCGAAACAACATTCCTACTACCCAATCAGGAAGGTCAAATTATTCACTACGCTCCGTGGATAAAAGTCGGCTTGCTGTGCAATCACATGATGGGTCGTGCGATAAGTTGCTATTTTGACACAGGTTCAGCTATAAATGTCTTTCCCTTTGAGTATGCCCAAGTATTTTTGGGGTTTTCTATAGATAAAATAAAAAAAGGCATGTATCTGCCAATAACCGGTGCTGGAGGAACCGAAGCCCATGCCTGGGGTCATGGGTGTGACTTGTTTTTTGGCGACATTGTAATCAATGATACGGTTGTTTTCTTTGTGGAAAAACAGTCTTCACCATTACTAGGTCAACACGGATTTATAGATAGGTTTAAAGAAATCAATATAAATATGGTTGACAAGTATCTAGATTTTTTATTTTAAACTATGAACTTCATTGAATCTATTGTACTTTCTGTGGTCGAGGGAATTACCGAATTCCTGCCGATTTCCTCCACCGCGCACCTAATCTTAACTTCACAAATATTAGGCGTTTCCCAAACCGATTTTGTTAAAAGCTTTGAGGTCATTATCCAGCTTGGAGCAATCCTTGCCGTTGTCGCGCTGTATTTTAAAGAGCTTTCCCGCAACACCCAGCTCTGGTACAAAACAATTCTGGCTTTTTTGCCGTCCGCAATTATTGGCTTTTTTCTGTACGACTTTATTAAGGAGCGACTTATTGGCAACGGACTTGTTACTACTCTAGCGTTAATTCTCGGCGGTTTGGTTTTTACGGTTATTGACAAGTTGGTGGATAAAACCAATCGATCGGATAAATATACAACAAACGCTACCAACCAAAACATCGGGTTGTCCGACCCACATGTACCAACGACTTCGCATTACGAAAACGGTATACCGAATATATACAATGGCAATCACGCCAAAAAGTATAGTAATCCCAGACTTATTCCCCCAACAATAACACCAGCCAAAGAGCTTTTTAAAAACTTATCCGTACCGAGGCTTTTGGTTATCGGCGTGTTCCAAAGTCTTGCCGTAGTTCCAGGAGTTTCAAGATCGGCGGCAAGCATTTTTGGCGGACTGCTAATGGGGTTAAATAAAACAGAAGCTATCAAGTTTTCCTTTTTTCTAGCAATTCCCACAATGCTTGCCGCCACAAGTCTGGATCTTTATAAGTCAAACTTTAATTTTTCCAGCCAGGAAGTCGTCCTACTAATTATAGGGTTTGTAGGATCCTTTATCACCGCGCTATTTGCCGTCAAACTGTTTATTAACTTTGTCCAAAAACACAGCTTTTTACCTTTTGGAATTTACAGAATCGTGCTGGGTTTAGCATGGCTAACTTTGCTTTAGTCGACGAAATTTTTGTGTTACTATAATCATCGGAAAGCTAGTATTCGATTTGTTTAAGTAGTCACAAAGATTAAAGTAATTAGAAAGGAGTTTATGAAGGTTTTAAAGTTTGGTGCAGTATGGTGTCCGGGTTGTTTAGTTATGCGACCTCGATGGAAGGAAATTGAGGCGGAAAATCCTTGGCTGGAAACCCGCTATTTTGAGTACGACGATTCACCTGACGAGGTGAAAAAGTGGAATGTAGGTAGAAATTTACCGGTTTTTATCTTTTTGGACAAGGACGACAAAGAAATCACACGACTCTCCGGCGAGCCTTCTAAACAAGAGATCGTATCTTTGATTGAGAAACATAAAAATGACTAAAGCAAATCTGATATTCGTTCACTCATTTCCTACAAACTCTAAAGCGCTTAATGGTCTTATAGGTTATTTGAATTTATTTTTTCAAGTAATTCCGGTAGACCTTCCGGGTTTTATAAAAAACATTCCTGCCATAGAACCGGCTTCGCTAAAAGATTACAGTTGTTATGTTGATGCCGTGGTAACCAAGCTTAAACTAGAAAATTTCTACATGGGGGGGGGCGAGCTTTGGGTTTAAAGTAGTTAACGATTGTGAGTCTGCTAAAAAATGCTCCGGAATTATCGGCATATTTCCTTATTTAAACAAAGAATCCTTGAGCATAAATCAATTCAAGCAATTTGGAATTCTTGGGTTATGTAAAATTGTACGACTACTTCATATAGAAAAGTATGTTTTGCGCGAGAAATTAGTAATAAAATTTGGTTTTTTCGCAAAACACTCTCAAACAACACGGGATGCGATATTCAAAGAAATTTCTCCAAAAACATTCTTTGCAGTATTGGAGCTGATATTAACCGACCACAGCCGACCGAAGTTTCATAAAGTACCTTATTTAATTCTTTTAAACCCAAACGATAATAGGATAAATCATAGCTATATTGAATCCTGCCTTACCAAAGAAAAAGTAAAGTATCAGATTCTTACTACGAGTTTAGAACATTTCCCAAAACAACTGGATTCGGTTACTTTAGGCAAGTCCATTGATCACAATTCAATCACTAAAGCCCTTGATTTTTTATTCAATCAAAAGCGAGGGTAATGTTATAATCTTTTAATGAATTTCCGAAAGTTTTGTCCACCTTACTACAAAGTGCTCATGGCAGTGATTTTTACTGTATTTACGGTACTTTCTGTTAATGTAAGGGCAGAAACTAGCACTTCTAACAAAGTCAACCTGTACTTTTTTTGGGGTAACGGATGCCCACACTGCGCGGAGGAAGAGAAGTTTCTAGACAAACTTGAGAAGGATTACCCAAACCTAGCAATTAACAAGTTTGAGGTTTGGGGCAACGCTAAAAACCGCGAACTCTTAAAAAAAGTAGGAGAAAAGCTTAATGCTGACATTAAAGGCGTACCGTTTACCGTCGTGGGAGAGAATCATATTGGCGGTTATTACACAGCCGACACCACAGGAGCCCAAATCCATGAATACATTGATTATTGTCAGATTAACGATTGTAAAGATGTTATAGCAGAAATAAATCCCGCCCCAACGCCTAAAACAGAACCCAGTCCCGCGCCTCATCCCACATCGGTCACATCTAATCCAAACGATCTTATACCTACACAAAAGCCCAATCCCGAACCCGCTAACCCAAAGCCGGATCCGTGGAAAAATGCGCCGATTTCTTTACCAAAAGAAGTCGTGCTCCCAATTGTCGGCAAAATTAACCTAACAACGCTCTCCTTACCGCTTATTGCCGTGGTTATAGGTACACTGGATGGTTTTAACCCCTGCGCTATGTGGGTTTTGCTCTTTTTAATTAGCCTGCTTGTAAATCTGCCAAACAAAAACCGCAGATGGCTCTTGGGAATAACTTTTTTGCTGGCTTCCGGTTTGGTTTATTTTCTTTTTATGTCCGCGTGGCTAAATATACTGTTGTTTGTGGGTTTTATTGTCTGGGTACGACTCCTTATTGCCGGATTTGCTATTCTGGCAGGTGCTTTTAGCCTAAACAAGTATCTCCAGCATAAAATGGGTTGCGTGGTTACAGAGGACGAAAACCGTAAAAAAACCTTTGATAAACTTAAGAAAATTACTTACGACAAAAGTTTGCTGACTGCCCTTTTGGGAATCGCTGGGCTGGCTTTTGCGGTTAATTTGGTGGAACTCTTTTGTTCCGCGGGGTTTCCAGCAATCTTTACGCAAATCTTGACACTAAACGGCTTATCAGCAATCCAATACTACCTCTACATAGCCTTGTACATTGTCTTTTTTATGTTGGACGACTTTATAGTCTTTTTTATTTCTATGCGGACTTTGGAAGTCACCGGAATTTCCACAAAATACGCCAAATATTCCAACCTTATTGGGGGATTATTGATGGTGTTGATCGGCGCTTTACTAATTTTAAAACCCAATTATTTAATGTTCAATTTCTAATTGGTTGATTTTACAAAATATATCGGTTAAAATATCCAAAGTGGTATCAATCTGAATGCCGTCAGGCCTTCAAAAAAAAAGAAGCCCGTTAGGGCTTCTTTTTTTTGTCTTTAAATCGTCAATTAGATGAGAATTATTAGTTACCGGTTACTTAGCTTCTAGGTAATTCTCCACCACCACTTTGGTCTGCAAGTCGCTGTACCACTTATTTATTTCTTCGCCCAACTTCTGATCCGTCAAAATCTTTTTAGCTTCCGCAAACTTCTCATCGTCGGTTTTGCCTGTAAGCGTACTGGCGTAATCCGCAATGTACTTAGTCACATCCTCGTCCGCAATTACTACTTTGTCGCTTAACAGCTTCTTCATACCAACCTGCATAGAAACATTTTTTCTAAAGTCCGTAAGCGTCATGCCTTGTTGACCTAAAACTTCCTCCAAACTCTGCCCTGCTAATTGCTTTTCAATTTCCGCAATCTCCGCGTTAATTTCGTCCTCGGAAACTTTAATACCCGCCTTTTTAAGCTGGTTATTGACCATGTAAATATCAATTAAATCCCTAGCTGCGGACTTGCCGTACCGCGATTTAAGCATTTTTTCCCACTCACCCTTGGAAATACCTACTCCGTCAACCTTAGCCACATACAGCATCTTATTTACAGGCATAAAAATCCCTTTATAGCCACCGGCAACCCATCCCTTTATATTAGAGAAAAAGTAGCCCACTAAAATCCCTAGCGGGATGACTAGCACAAACACAAGTGTTGGCAGATTCTTTTTTACATTTTGGGGCAAGTTAATTTTTGGTAATGTCATATAAACCTTTCTTCTAATTTAATTGTGGGAGGATTTTAGCACACTAATTCCAAATCTTAAACTTTTTTATAAATTGGCGCTTTAATCCGTCCACCAGCAGCATGTAACTTAGCAGGACGACTAGCAGGAAGGCGCCATAACCCAAATGGAGCGATTCAAACCCAAACGACGCCCTTAACGGAAGGATGACAATCGCCAAGGCGCCTCCAAGCACGACAACACTGGACATTATCAACAATTTACCGGGTGCGGACTTCCAAAACGGAGTTTTAGCCGTTCTAATGACAAAAATTACTAATGTCTGGGTTAAGAGCGACTCTAAAAACCAGCCTGTTTGAAATTGCCCAGATGTTGCCTTAAATACCAAAATTAAAAAGAAAAAGGTAATAAAATCAAACAGCGAGCTAATAGGTCCAAAAAAGAGCATGTATTTTTTAATAAAGCTTATATCCCAGTGTCTGGGCTTTAACAACGATTCCTTGTCTACATTATCGGACGGAATAGTAAGCTGGGAAAAGTCGTATAAAGTATTGTTTAGCAATATTTGAACCGGCGTCATGGGCAAAAACGGCAAGACAAACGACGCAAAAGCTGCGGAAAACATATTACCAAAATTAGAGCTTGTTCCCATTAGAATATATTTTATGGTGTTGTTAAAAATCCGCCTGCCTTCTACAACACCTTCCGCAATCACATCAAGCCCGCCCCGCATTAACACTACAGACGCGGAGTCTTTTGCTACATCAGATGCGGTGTTCACGCTTATACCAACATCCGCGGTATGCAGGGCGGGCGCGTCGTTTATACCGTCGCCCAAAAAACCCACAGTATGACCCGCATTTCTTAGAGCTTTAATGATTGCCAATTTGTTTTCCGGCGTTACTCGGGCAAAAATATTGTTGTTAAGTACCGCGGTTGCAAGCTCCGCTTCAGTTAATTTTGCTAATCGCTCGCCTAGAATTACACCTTTTACCGCAAGTCCAACCTCCGCGCAAACTTTAAGGGCAACAATTTCGTTATCACCGGTTAGCACTTTTAAATCGACATTTAGCTTCTCAAGTCGGTCTAGAGCTTTTTTAGCGTCTTTTTTGGGCGCGTCAGAAAAAACTAAAAAGCCATGTAGCTGCAAGTTTTTTGCGTCATCCCAAGTGTATTCGCCGGATGTTTTTGCCGTTAGTGTTTTGCCAGCTAGAACAATAACCCTAAATCCCCGCATCCCCAACATGTCCACCTTTTTTTGCAAATCCTTTAGATTTACTTGACCTAAACTTAAGTCGCACATTCTAGCCACATCTTCAAACACACCCTTAACCAAAAAATGCGTCACGCTCTCAAACTTAACCACGTTGAACGAGGCTTTTTTGTTGTAGTCAAAGGCTTCACTGTCCAAATAAGATACAACCCCCAGGCTTTTAGGAATTCCCGCTTTTTGCGCCATTTGAACTATAGCTTTATCCAAACTAGCGCTTTGTTGGACGCCTTTAGGCACGCTTAAAAACGCTTTTTCTAACACTTTTAGACTCTTTTGACCTTGGCCATCAAAATAATCAGTTACTTCTATTTTGCCTTCTGTAAGCGTTCCGGTCTTGTCGCAACATAAAATGTCCATATTACCCAAATTTTCTACGGCAACCAACTGTTTAACTACTACATACTTTTTGCCAAGCTTTCCTGCCCCGTGCGACAAGCTTAAAGTCACTATCACTGGCAAAAGCTCCGGTGTTAGACCAACCGCAATTGCTAAAGCAAACATTAGGCTAGAAAGAAAATCCTTACCTAAAGCGGAGTTAACTAAAAAGATTGCGCCAGCCAAAATAAATATTATTTTTACCAGCATATTTCCAAAACTATGTAAACCTATTTGGAAGGAAGTCTCCGGTTTTAAAAAGTTAATGCTTTTGGCAATTTCTCCGTATTTTGTGCGTTTACCTACTTGTGTCACCAAACCCAAACCGTGTCCACTTTCTACATTTGTGCCCATGTACATAGCGTCGCCAGGCTTTTTAACTACCGGCTCACTTTCTCCAGTCAACACACTTTCATTAACTTCTAAATTTTCCGCCTGGAGAATTTGTAAATCCGCTGGAATTACACTACCGGTGGAAAACAGCACCGCGTCGCCCACCGCGATTTGAGTCAACAATATTTCTTGGTCAACCCCGTCCCGTCTAACCGTAACTTTTGGCGTGATGCGTTTTAACAGTCGCTCTACAGTTTTTTGGGCAGAATACTCGTTCCAAAAACCAAGTCCAGCGCTTACAAAAATCATGGCAAAAATGTATAAGGAGCTTACTCGCTCACCTAAAGCAAAGGATGCAACCGTACATATTATTAAAATGTAGACTAGGTAGTTGCCCTTAAATTGTCGACCTAAAATTTTTACCGCGGAAAGTTTTTGTGACTCTAAAATGTTGGCGCCGTATTTTGCAATGTTTTCTTGGGCTTGCGCGGCGGTTAAACCTACTTCATCTTTACCTACGGATTTGTCTTCTTGGGCAGTTTGGGCAGTCATACATTTTAAGTATATAGTTTTACGACTTGAAATAACAGGGCAGGTTCAATATAATGGGCAGGTTATGAGGGGGCGTAACTCAGTGGTAGAGTGACGGCCTTTTAAGCCGTTCGTCGAGGGTCCGATTCCCTCCGCCCTCACCAATATAGCAAATAAAGTCGAGCGAACGATGATTTCCCTGCCTAAAATTTAATGGAAAACAGCAGTCTTCAGTTAATAGAATCTAGCGGTATTAGAAGTAAGATCTACACTATTCGTGGGGTGCAGGTAATGCTGGATTCAGATCTGGCCAAACTGTACACAATACCTACTTACAGGTTGAACGAACAGGTCAAGAGAAATCGAAACAGGTTTCCAGAGGAATTTTCCTTTCGGCTAACAACTCCGGAGTATCAGTTTTTGACATCGCAATTTGCGATATCAAAGAATCTGACCACATCATACAAGGATGTAAAGGAAAAGCGGGGTGGAAAAACCCGACCTCCCTTTGTTTTTACCGAGCAGGGGGTTGCAATGCTCTCCGCTGTTTTAAAAAGTGATGTAGCAGTCTACATGAGCATAAGAATAATTAACGCTTTTGTAGAAATGCGAAGAATGGTTGCGTCAAACGCTCAACTCTTTGCCCGCCTTGACAACGTCGAACAAAAACAACTTGAGCATAAACTGGAAACTGACAAAAAATTTGACCAGGTTTTTAAGGCGTTGTCCCCAAAAGACTCAATTCCCCACCAAAAAATTTTCTACAACAATCAGATTTTTGATGCGCACAAGCTGGTGTCTAAAATCATCCGTTCCGCCAATAAAAAGCTTGTTCTAATCGACAACTTTATCGACGAAAGCGTACTGGATCTTTTTACCAAAAGAAAAAACGGAGTTGAGCTTATTATTTATACTAAAAATATTACAAAGCTGGCGACGCTGGATGTTCAAAAATTTAGCCAGCAATACGGGAGCATACAACTTAAGGAGTTTGACCAGTCGCACGATAGATTTTTAATTGTAGACGACAAAGATGTGTACCATTTTGGTGCGTCGATAAAGGATTTGGGTAAAAAGTGGTTCGCGGTTTCTAAGTTTGACAAAAACTCGTTGGATATTTTGGGGCGACTTGGGTAGATTTACGCTAAAAATCAGGCTAACACTTTGAAATCACAAATTGTGATTTCAAAACCTGTTGGTATTTAAAAAAGGTCTTGCGCATTCTCGTTTCTAAGCAAACTTGAAGTCGCAAATTGCGACCTCAAGTCGATACAGCAATCCAAATAACTTTTTAAAAACCGCCGCACGATCTAAAATTTGCTCGTGGGAATGTACAAAAAAGATGATTTAGTACAAATAACTTATGCCGAGTTTGGCAAAACTATGGATTTATTAACCCAGCAAATAGACGATTACCAAGTCGGCCACAACATAAAATTTAACCTAGTTGTTCCGCTACTTAGAAGCGGAGCTTTTCCGGCGTATCACATAGCAGCGCGACTTGAGATTAAAGAAACCTTGCCGGTGTATTACATGTACGAACAAGGAAAAATAGTAAAACGATTAGAAATTCCAAAAACAACCCGTCTGTTACCGGATGATTTGCATATTTTAATTTGCGACTCCTGTTTAACATCGGGCACGACTCTAAAATCGGCTATAACCGACTTAAAACCGCTTTTTCCCACCGCAAAATTTTACGCGGTTATAGTGTGGCTGGAAGAAGGGGTGGAAAATCTCCCAGATGTCGACCATATATTTTACGGAAAACGCACTTGCGAAAAGAAAATCAGCCAAAATCCTGATACAATTAACGGCATCGTGGTAGCGCCTTGGGAAGATTTTGAAATCGATTGGAACGAGATAAAGGATTATTGACACCAAAACCAAGAAATATGGAAATACAGGACTCTTTTAACAAAATATTTGGCGACAAGCAAAAAGTTCTTGTTGTTATGGCGCACCCAGACGACAACGAAATTATTTGCGGTGGAATTGTGGCAAGACTACTTGACGAAGGTAAGCAGGTACGACTTGTAGTTATGACTGACGGTGGAAAGGGTTTTCAAGAGCGAACGGATGTTACCGAGGCTGAATTTGCCAAAATACGTGTTGCGGAGCAGTTTTCCGCCGGTAAAGAGCTGGGTCTTAGAGAAGACGAAATGTTTAATTTAGGCATTCCCGACGGCGAATTGGAAAATACTTTAGAAAATATCGGCAAGGTTGTTTTTCATATTCGTCAATTTAAACCGGAAATCATCATAACTCAAAATCCGTTTGATCCAATTAATACTTTTTCTGACGACATCCATTGGGTAAACCACAGGGATCATCGGGCTGTCGCGTCAATTGTGCTTGATTCGTCTTACCCCTACTCCAGAGACAGAGGATTTTTTCCAGAGCATTTTAGTAAGTCGGGCTTAACCCCGCACACAGTAAGCGAGCTGATGTTTTCCGATTCTTATTCTTATCCAGATGTTCTGCATTTTGACATTACAAAGTATATCGACAAAAAGAAACAGGCGCTATTACAACATAAAAACGCTTTTTCTGCAGAAACAGTTGAGGAAGAATTTTTAGCAGAAACTAGACTTGAGCCAGGTAAGAATTTTGAGCGACTTAAGCATGTAACGATATGAAAACACTTAAATTCATGCCCCATCTTGTCGAATTAGTCCTGTCTGGCGAGAAAACTACCACATGGAGGCTGTTTGACGACAAAAATTTAACCACAGGGGATTTAGTGACTTTTATCAAAAGACCAGAACTTGTTCCTTTCGCAGAGGCAGAGCTTACAAAAGTAACAGAAAAACCCTTACAAAACATGACGGAGGAAGACCTAGAGGGTCATGAAAAATATAATTCTAAACAAGAAATGTACGACGACTATTCCCGTTACTACAATCAACCGGTAGACGGAAACACACTAGTAAAAATCGTCAAATTTAGACTTCTTAAAACTCTGTAAATAATAATCAGTGGACGCAGATCCCGGTCTCTAACAAATTTGCTATAATCCTCCCATGGAAAGAAAACTTGCATCAATCCAAAAAATCGTCGACCTTAAGCCTATTGAAGGCGCGGATTCCATAGAAGTCGCCACGGTTTTAGGCTGGCATGTGGTGGTTAAAAAAGGCGAGTTTGCGCCCGGTGACCTGTGCGTGTACTTTGAGATCGATTCCCTACTCCCCGTAACAGCCGATTTTGAGTTTTTGGCTAAAGGCGGGGTTAAAAAGTCGTATTTTGGCGGTAGAGAGTACGAGGGTTACCGCTTGCGCACCATAAAGCTTCGCGGGCAGGTGTCGCAGGGTTTGTGTCTTCCCATGTCAATTTTACAAAATAAAAAATATCCTAATGACGCTAGGGAGACGCCCGTGTACGACTTTAAAGAGGGCTTGGATGTTACCGCACTTTTAGGCGTAGTTAAGTACGAACCTGCAATTCCGGCGTGTCTTTCAGGCACGGCTCGCGGACTTTTTCCGTCGTACATTCCTAAAACAGACGAAATCCGTCTCCAAGCCGTCCCGCAAGTTTTAGACCGCCACAAAGATAAGGTTTTTTATGTCACGGAAAAGCTGGACGGTACTTCTATGACGGTCTTTATTAAGGACGACGAGTTTCATGTGTGCTCGCGGGGTTTGGATCTTGTAGAAAGCGACAAAAATACTTACTGGCAGGTAGCCCGTGAGCTTAAACTGGAGGAAAAATTACGCGCTCTTGGCAAACCTTATGCCCTGCAAGGCGAGGTGGTGGGCGACTATATTCAAAATAATCGGCTAAAAATTAACGGTCACACTTGTTATTTTTTTAATGTTTACGACTTTGAGGCAGGCAAGTTTTTACCTTACGCGGATTTTGTGGCGACAATAAAAGGTTTGGAAGTTCCGGTAGTTCCGCTTTTGGTGGACAATTTTAAACTTTTGCCAACTGTGGACGACATGGTTGCCTACGCTACCCGTAAATCTGTAATTGCACCCGAAACCGAGGTGGAAGGTGTAGTTGTAAGGTCTGTACAAGAGGCTACGGATGAAGATTTAGGTCGGATAAGTTTTAAAGTCATTAACCCAGAGTTTTTACTAAAGTACGGGGAGTAATTCCAAGACTACAAAAAGCACATACAACGCCAGTAACACAAAACCCTCGCGTTTTTCCAACCGCCCATCTCGCGTCATATACAAAAACAGTGTTGAGCCTAAGGGTAAAATCAGCAAATTTAATTTAAGACCGGCATTTAATACTATAGGGGCGCCATTAAAAACTGTTAACCCGCAAATAGTAAGCGTGTTTAATACCGACGACCCAACATAGTCGCCTAGTGCAATGTTTTTCTTTTTCTCCAATGTCGACCTAACTAGGACGGAAAGTTCCGGTAAATTTGTACCTAAAGATAAAATCAGTACACCAATTAAAAAAGGCGGTACCACAAGTCTACCAGAGTAAATAACTGCAGTATCAACAATATACTTGCTGGCAAGAATAATCATACCAACACCCATAATAATTTTTAAGCCTTCTTTAATGGCGTCTATCTTAGGGTGAGTTAAAGCGTCTTCCAGCTTTGCAAGAACTGTACTTTTTGTAGACATAGTGACGCCTAAAAAAACAAAAGAGCATAACATAACCCCAACATCAAAAAAGCTAAGAGTTTTATCTAGTATCAACAGTGCCGGCAACGATATAACAAGATAAGCAATATTAAAATTGACCGGCTCGGTACGATCGTCTATTTTTATCCCTTTATTAAAAATTGCTAACAGGGGTACTGCAAAAAGCGTAAGAACAATAGAAGCGCCAATAAGATTACCTACGGAAATAGTAGGTGTTTTGTCGACAATAGAAAAATACGCAACAGAAATCTCGCTAACGGAGGTTAAACCACCAAGAATAATGAACGAGGTAAAAAATGAGGAGATTTTTAGATATTTTGAGACTTTTTCTACAGCGCCAACGGAAATGCCCGCACCGATCCATAAACCAACTAAAGCAAGAGCAAAAAATACTGCGTCTATCATGACACCAAAATTAAACCATTATTCTTGAGTTATCTCAATTGACTCTATTTTGACTGGGGTAAGAGGCTTGTCATTTTGACCAGTTTGGACTTTACCTATAGCCTCCACCACATCCATACCAGATGTTACCTTACCAAAAACCGTATGTTTAGCGTCCAGATAATTGTTGTCGACTAAATTTATAAAAAACTGACTGCCGTTAGTATTTGGGCCGGAATTTGCCATAGAAATGGTGCCTTTGGCGTTAGAATTAGGTGCAGAAAGCTCGTCCGCAAACTTGTAGGCTGGACCACCCGTTCCCATGCCTAAAGGATCCCCACCCTGAATCATAAAGTTAGCTATTACGCGATGAAAAATTACATCGTCGTAAAAACCAAGGTTGGCTAAGTACACAAAATTGTTGACGGTTTGGGGACGATTTTTAGCATCCAAAGCGATTACAATGTCGCCCATATTGGTTTTAAATGTTGCGGTGTAGTTTTTGGTTGAATCAACCATTTCCGTAGGTTTCTGGACTGCCAATTTTTGCTCCACCGTCATTTTTACTTTTGAATTTTGGTCGCTCATGTTTTGTGCCTCCTGTCGTTCTAAATTTGGTGTTGCCTCACTTTTTGGCTCACTTAAAGGTTCCAAGAGAGGTTCGGTGCTTGCTTCTGTTAAAGGCTCCTCTTTTAGTTCATCGGACTTTTGGACTTCTTCAAGTGGACTTGCTAGAAGATTTTCTTGCGATTTATTTTGTCTATTGCTATCCCTAACGATAAAAACTACAAAACCCACCAACAAGATACCTGCCACAAACAGAAGTAATGTCTTGGCGGAACTATCTTGGTCGCCAGCTTGCTGACTTGGTGTGTGCTTTTCCGTAACATCCCCATTTGCCATGTTGACCATTTAACCACCCAAACCACCTAAAATCAACCAAAATCGGCTGGAGTTACCCAGCCGATCAAGGTTTCCCGCCCGTGGCGGGAAAAAAGACAGTCAACCTTTAGTATCTATTCCTAAATCCGCCTCTATCTCCACCCCTGTCTCCACCGCCTCTCCTGTCACCGTAACCACCTCTGTCGCCACCAAAATCTCTTTTGGGTCTTTCAGTCATGGGTCTGGCTTCATTTACTACTATCGCTCTACCTTCTAAATCCTTACCATTCATTTCGGAAATTGCAGTCTGTGCATGCTCTTCGCTCACTTCTACAAATCCAAAACCTTTGCTTCTTCCAGTCATTCTGTCAATTATAATTGTTGCAACAACATCGCCGTAAGCAGAAAACAACTGCTTTAACGCATCGTCATTGTAACTATAAGGCAAATTGCCTACATATAGTTTGGTCATGTTCTTAAATTCTATTCACCGCCTTCATTTTAACTTGATAATATCTAAAATCTGGGAAAAACATAAAGGTTTGGAACTCACGCTTTCTTGCATTTTAGAGCGAGTTCATTATAGCACACATTTGTATGAGATAATGTCAAATATGGACGACTGGGAGAAAGCGGGCAAAATCTTACTAAATGGCGGTATTGCGGTTTTACCAACTGACACAATTTACGGACTTCACTGCTTGGCTACTAATAAAGGCGCGGTTGAGAGAATTTACGACTTAAAAGGGCGCGACCGAGCAAAGCCCTTTATAATACTAATTTCTTCCTTGGACGACTTAAAAAGTTATGGTGTTACAGTTGACGAAAAATTATCCGAACTCTTGGCTAATTATTGGCCAGGACCAAACAGCATCATCCTCCCCGTAACCAATGAACGATTCGAGTACCTGCACCGAGGAACTAAATCCCTAGCCTTTCGCTTACCCGCCTAGAAACCGCTTTTGACTTTGCTGACACAAACAGGACCTTTGGTATCAACATCCGCCAACCCTAGTTCCAAGACACCAGCCAGCGATATTAAACAGGCACAAGCGTATTTTGGAAAATCCGTGGATTTTTACCTTGATGGTGGTGTTCTTAATAATTTACCCTCAAGGGTTTTTAAACTAGACATGAATCAATTAATACCAGTAAGGTGAGATTCCATCGGCTACTACTCTGTCTTTGGTTGATCTTCATTAGTTTGTGGTTCTGAAACCTCTTCCAAGTGTTCTGTTTTTTCTAAATCTTGCGCTCGCTCCGATTCTTCCACCTCGGCAGGCACTTCCGGCGCGACAATGATGTCGCCAAAGCGCTCTTTAACTTTAGTGGCTTGACGACCAACTTTGCCTCTTAAATAGTACAATTTAGCCCGTCGTACTTTACCGGTTTTCTCTACCACCAATTTTTCTATATTTGGCGAGGCTAACGGAAAAATCCTTTCTACACCCACGCCGTCCGCCCCAATGCGTCGCACTGTAAAGGTTTTGGATACACCCTCACCCCGCTTTGAAATTACTATCCCGGTAAAAGGCTGGGTTCTTACTTTGTCGCCCTCAATAATTTTATAATGAACGGTAACTGTGTCGCCCGCTCTAAACTCCGGTATTTTGCTGTTTTGCGCCGTAGATTTCATATGTGCGTGGGAATAGTATCAAAAATCCTGATTCTGCACAACTGCCTTTTCTTTTACGGCAACTTTAATTGTTTTCTCGTCGGAAATCACTACATCAACATCGTCGCCTTCCAAAACATCCCCCGCAATAATCATTTGGGAAAGCTTGTCCTCCAGCTCTTTTTGGATCAACCGCTTAAGCGGCCTGGCGCCGTATTCGCTGTTATAGCCTTCTTCAGTAAGCCAATCCAGCACTTTGTCGTCAACCGTAAGTGTAACTTTTTTGTCTGTTAGCATTTTCTTGACTTTTTCCATCTCCAATCCAACTATTTTTCTTATATCTTCCTTAGTTAGACTACTGAACATTACAATTTCATCTATCCGGTTTAGAAATTCCGGTTTAAAGGTGTCTTTAAGCGACTCTTTTATTTTGCGTTCCATTTCTTCTTTTTTACCCGTCGACTCCAGTCTACCCGCGCTACCAAAGCCAATATCCGACTTTTTAAGTAAATCGCTTCCGACATTTGAAGTCATTATAATGATGGTGTTTTTAAAATCCACCACCCGACCTTTACTGTCTGTAAGTCTGCCGTCCTCCATAATTTGCAAAAGCGCATTAAAGACATCAGGGTGGGCTTTTTCTATTTCGTCCAGCAGAATGACGCTAAAAGGCTTGCGCCTCACAATTTCTGTCAACTGACCGCCTTCACCGTAACCAACATAGCCCGGAGGCGCCCCAATCATTTTGGACACGGTATGCTTTTCCATGTATTCGCTCATATCCAGTCGCACTAAGGCGCTTTCATTTCCGTAAAGCACTTCCGCCAAGGACTTTGCCAGCTCTGTTTTACCAACGCCAGTTGGACCCATAAACATAAAAACTCCAATTGGTCTTTTAAGATCCCTAAGTCCCGCTCTAGCCCGTCTTATGGCGCTACTTACCGTTTTTACCGCCTCTACCTGATTAACCATTCGGGCGTGAATAAGCTCCTCCATTTTAATAAGTCGCTCTTTCTCTATTGCGGAAACTTCCTCCACAGGTACGCCCGTCATTCTGGCAACAACTCTTGCTATGGCAGTTTTATCCACAGTTGGAATCTCCTCCAGCTTTGTCTGCATCCAAATTCCTACAAGCTCGCTTTTAACTTTTTCTAAATCCTCCACCTGCTCTTTATTTCTTTGGGCTTCTTCCTCCGTCAACTGGGTTTTTTGCAGGTCTTTAAGGTCTTTAAGTTGCTGTTCCACCATTTTTAAATTTTCTGGCTCTTTGACTTGGGTAAGACGGACTTGGGCGCCTGCCTCGTCCATAACATCTATGGCTTTATCGGGCAAGTACCTATCGGACACATACCGTGCAGAAAGTTTAACCGCGGTTTCCAACGCCTCGTCACTGATTTTTACATGATGATGTTGCTCGTATTTTTCCCGCAAACCTTTTAAAATTTCTACACTGTCCTCTTGTGACGGTTCTTTAACGATGATTGGTTGAAATCTTCTTTCTAGCGCACCATCCCGCTCAATGTACCTGCGGTACTCATCTAATGTAGTCGCCCCAACTAACTGCAACTCTCCTCGCGCTAAAGACGGTTTTAAAATATTGGCGGCGTCCATAGCTTCCGCACTACCACTGGCACCAGCTCCAACCACTTGGTGCAACTCGTCAATAAACATAATAATTTGACCTTGGGATTTTATAACCTCACCGATAATATTTTTAAGTCGCTCTTCAAACATGCCTCTATGATTAGTTCCCGCAATAACGGCTGTAAGGTCCAGCGCAAACACCCTTTTGCCACGCAACGGTTCCGGAACCTGTCCGCTAACAATTCTTTGGGCTAAACCTTCTACAATGGCGGTTTTACCAACTCCAGGATCTCCTATTAATACAGGGTTATTTTTAGTACGACGACAAAGAATGTGGACAAGTCGCTCAATTTCTTCTTTGCGACCAATTACAGGATCCAATCTGCCCATTTTTGCCAAAATAGTAAGGTCGCGACCATATTTGTCCAGCGTAGTAGCCGAACCGGAAGAAACTTGAGACAATTCAAAATTGCAGGCCTCACACAAAGCTAAATATATTTGCCTGCCGTCGATTATTTTATAAGTTGTTACGGTGGCGGGATTTTGCCCGCAGCGTTGACAGATTACCATAGATAAAAGCCTAGCATATCTTTAGCAGTTGCGCAATGTGTGTGCTAAACGACTTAAGATTGTGTTCGGTTTCCCATGTCTTCTCGGGAAACCTCCACCGCTTGAAGCATCCTCCGTTAGTGCTCCCACACATCACCAACTACCGGATCAGAAACCACAGGCACCTTTTTAATTACCAATTCCCCTGCCCGCACCATCTCTTCTTGCTGACATTTTGCCCAATCCTCCGCCTGGTCTGCTCGGACTTCCGTAACTACCTCGTCATGCACGGTGTGCGTAATGGCGCCTTGAATACCCTCTTTTTTAAGGCGTTCATGAATAAATACTAATGCGTATTTTATAACATCTGCGTTAGTACCTTGAATGGGGTGGTTTTTTGCTTCCCGCTGTATTTGTGCATTATGTTTTTTGAAATCGGGATCGCTGGGATCCGGTTTTTTGTACCATCTTTTTCTGCCTGCCGGCGTCATGCTCCAGCCACGCAAAACTGCCTCGTTTGCCGTCCTGTCCAAAAAAGTCCGCACAGACGGATACGAGGAAAAATATTTATTCATGTAATCCGCTCCCTCTTCTTTTGTCACTTCCCTGCCCATTTCTTGCTCAAGTCGCTTTGCTAAACCCATAGGACCCATGCCGTACATTAGCCCAAAACCAATAGGCTTGGCAATTTGACGAAGTTCCGGGTATTTCTTTTTAAAGTCCGGCGTGTATTCTTTACCAAACATCAAAGCCGCCGTGTAGGAATGGATGTCTAAATTATTTTTTAGCGCATCAATCATTTTTACATCGCCGGAAAGGTCAGCCAAAATACGCATCTCCATTGACGAATAATCCGTTACCACCAGTTTATAGCCACTTGCCGGTACAAAACATTGTCTAAACGGGGCTTCTTCGGAATTTCGGGGAATTTGTTGCAAGTTTGGGTTGGAGCAGGCAAATCTACCAGTAGCGGCTCCAAGTTGCATAAAATCCGGGTGCAGTCGACCGGTTTTTTTATTGACTTTTGCCAGCAAATTGTCGCCAAAAGAAGTAATAAGTTTGGTATAAGCCCGGTAGTCGCGTAAGATTTTTGCTACCGGATGGTTCAGACTCATTAGCACCTCGTCGCCCGTAGATAGAATTCCTAGATGCAGTTTATTATTAAAGAGATCCAATAATTGTGTGTTGCTGTTAGTATTTATAACATCGGCGTGCTGACCAAATAAATCAACTTGGGATGTTTCGTATAACGGCCGTACCGCTTCCTGAAAGTTAAATAAATATTCGGCGTGCTTTTTTCTAAGATTAGTTATAATTCCGCGCCATTTAGGGACATCGATATAAATGCCATACAGCTCCATTTCTGCTACAACCGTGGTTACGGCAAATTCTAGTTTAGCAATATTAATAAGTT
Organism: uncultured Candidatus Saccharibacteria bacterium; assembly: GCA_964490125.1. Taxonomy (GTDB): domain Bacteria; phylum Patescibacteriota; class WWE3; order UBA101185; family UBA10185; genus JBBAAW01. The sequence goes on along the minus strand of CAZBAJ010000001.1, from coordinate 192,436 downwards.
TCTCCTCCTGAAGTCGCTTGTATTGCGCCTCAAAAATGGGGAAAAGCACTAAAGTATCTAACGCGGAATATTTTAATTGCGACTCGGATATTTGGGTTTTTAATTCCTCAAAGCTTTTTCTGGTGGACTTATCAAGCCTGGTTTCTAAATATTGCTCCGAAAGTGCCGCTAAAGATTGTGGCCGCTTTAAGCCCGCCGTTAAAACGCCCTCCGCTAACATCGTGTCAAAAATATTATTAATTTTTGCACCGACCTGCAATTTTATGAATCCATAGTCAAACTTACCATTTTGCATAATCTTAATAATCTTTGGGTTTTCTAAAAGGTTAATTAGTGGCTCTATACCGTAAAGTGGCATGACTTGAGCGTCAAAAATATAACTTACTTCGTCCGTACCGATCTGCAAGAGCAAAAGTTTATCGGTGTATGGGTCTAAGCCCGTACCCTCAATGTCAACGCCCAGCATTTGGTGTTTTTCCAGCTCTTCTACCGCCTTAACCACCTGGTCCATGCTGGTAATATGCTGGTATTTAGGGTCGGTAAAACTAAACTTTAAGTCCATGCAGGGATTATAACACTCAAGGATTAGAGGCTATTCTTAATTTCTCTACCAATTTTTGACGAAGTTTGACCATATCGGTTTTAGTACCTAGCGATTTAACCGTCTGCCCAAGCAAAAACTCAAAGGAACCTTGTTTACCTGCTTTATAACTCTGGATGGCGGTTGGGTTTTCTTTAAGGACCTTATCCATCACATCGGTAACATCTAAATCCAAGGGTGCTTCCGATAATTGCATCTCGTTGGACAATGCCAGAACGAGTTGGTCAACGGACATGTCTCGATATTCAACCTTGTTAATCATTAAATTGGCGACTTTTTGGTAGTCTGGCACTTTTTTGGCGACTTCTTCAAACTTTTTAGCAAGCTCAATTCCAAAACCTGTAGAAAAAAAGTCCGCGGAGGCTGGATTTAAACCGTAACTTACAATCAACCTAGTCCGCAATTGATAAGGAAGTTCAGGTAAGCTCTTTTTTAAGTCGTCAAAATACTTGTTCTCAAAAACCATGGGTGGGATATCAGGGTCAGGGAAATATCGATAGTCGTGAGCTTCTTCCTTATCACGCTGGGAAACCGTACCGCCCTTTCTTTCATCCCAACCCCGATTTTCCTGTTTAGGCGTTTGACCTGCGTCCAATAAGTCGCCCTGCCTCTTAACCTCAAACAAAACCGCCTTCTCCATAAATCTAAAGGAATTAATATTTTTAACCTCCACTTTATATTTTGCCAACTCGCCTTGCGCCTCCATCTGCGCCGTCCGCAAAGAAATGTTTGCCTCCAACCGCATATTGCCCTTTTCCATATCGGCGTCACTAACACCTAGAACCCGCGCAATGTCCTGAATTTTCTTACAAAAGTCAACCGCATCCGCCACATCTGTAAAACATGGGGTTGTAACAATTTCCATTAGCGAAATACCCGACTTATTAAAGTCTATTAGTGTTTTATTACCCTCATGAAAAGATTTTGCCGTGTCCTCCTCCAAATGAATCCGCTCGATTTGCGCCCGTTTACCGCTTTTTAAGTCCAAAAAACCTTCCCCGCACAAAGGTTCTTTATACTGACTAATCTGATAGCCTTTTGGCAAATCTGGATAAAAATAATGCTTTCGGTCAAAATGACTATTTTTATTAAGGCGACAATTTAGGGCAAGACCTAAAACTTGAGTTTTTTGAACGGACTCAAAATTTGGCACCGGCAATGCTCCCGGCAGTCCTAAACAGGTTGGACAGGTGTGAGTGTTAGGCTCCGCCTGCCAGATATTAGCATCGCACCCACAGAACATTTTTTTAGCAGAATTGACCTGAATATGGATTTCTAGACCTAATGTTAGTCTGTACATTTATTTTTCCTTAAGATAACTTATTTTATACGAGTTTCGCTTTTTAGGACCAAACACTTCTTCCATAAGAATTTCCGTTGTCTCTAGCAAATCATCACATGCAGATTGATAAGAATCACCAGAAGAAAATAGATTGGCCGATTTAATCCCAGCTATATAATACTTTCCATCCCTTTGGTATTTTATCGGCAGTGTTGCCTCTATTTTTATGCTATCCATAAGTTATATCCCCTTAATACCCAGCTCGTTCATGGCTCCTTTAAATTGCCCGACCGCGTTTTTAATGATAAAGCCTTGAGCCTCAAAACCACTCTCATGCACCAAGGAGTTTCTTAACTTGTGGGCTTGCCAAATTTTGTCGTACGACTGGGGACTAAACAGATTTTTGGCATTTTTTAATCTGTCGCCCATAGTTTGCCCTGAAACCAAATCTTTAAGCACGGAGTCCAACGATCTGTCCGCCATAATTAGCGCCTGCTTTAATTGACTTGGCGAGTCGCCCTTAAGCAATGTAGCAATCTCCTGCCAATCACGCGTTACCATAGCCAAAACCCTGGCACTAACCGTTTTTTTACCAAGCAAAAAATTGACGACTTTTTTAACAAATGCTGCTAACGACATGTTTTCTCCACGAAATTTGCTACTTCAATAAGTTTTTTCTCGCTAAATTGCGGACCTATAAACTGCATTCCAATTGGCAAATTTTTATCATCAACACCAAAAGGGATAGAAATTGCCGGAAGTCCTGCGATGGAGCTTGGTTCCGCCAGAACATCCATCAGCTCCCCAAATATCGGGGATTTCTGGCTTTCTCCTAACTTTAACGCGGTACAAGGCATCGTGGGACCTACTATTAAGTCAACCTTACTAAAAGCTGTATTAAAATCGTTAACGATTAGCGTCCTAACTTTTTGCGCTTTGGCATAATAAGCATCGTAATAACCTGCACTTAAAGTATATGCCCCCAACATCATTCTATTTTTTGCCTCGTGGCCAAAAAATTCCCTGGAATTTCCATACCTTATCCCGTCAAGTCTTGCTAAATTTGAGGAAACCTCCGACCTCTGTAAAACGGTGTAAACCGCAATGGAGTATTTGGGCGATAGAAGTTCCATATCCACTACTTCCGCCCCATGCTCTTTTAGCATTGTCAAAAATTCCTCCGCTTTTTGTCGCACTGCTGGCTCTAATTCAATTCCAAAATAACTTCTCGGTCGACCAATTTTAATACCCGTAAGGTTTCTAACATCAATTGTTGAATAATCTTCTACGGATGTTGGAGAGGATGTGGCATCCAAAGAATCTTTGCCGGCAATTACTTTTAAAATATAAGCGCCATCTTGAACAGTTTTTGTAAGCGGACCGGGAGAATCGGTTGACGAAGCCATGGCAATCAACCCGTATCTACTAACCCTTCCGTAAGTTGGTTTTAACCCTACAATACCACACCAACTGGCAGGACCCCTTAAACTCCCGGCGGTTTCTGAACCAGTTGCAAAAATACACATGTTTGAGGCAACGGCACAAGCAGAGCCCCCGGAAGATCCACCTGGCGATCTTGTTTTGTCGTGAGGATTTTTAGTTTTAAAAAAATCGGAGGTTTCTGTGGACGACCCGTGTGCAAAAGCGTCCATATTAGTTTTACCAAGCATTATTGCGCCTGCTTTGCTTAGTTTTTCTGTGACCGTGGATTCAGACGGCGGAATGTAGTTTTCTAGCATTCTTGACGATGCGGTGGTCTTAACGCCTTTGGTTGAATAATTATCTTTGCAGGCATAAGGAATTCCCAGTAAAGGCTGACTTGTGAAGGCGTCAACACCTAACCTGTCGATTATTCTATCCGCCGAATCGGCTTGCACTAGCGCTTCTGCTTTAAGAATGGTTACAAAGGCTTTTAGTTCATCGTCAAAGTCGGCAATCTGATCCAAACAAGCCTTGGTAAGGTCGTAAGAAGTAAAGATTTTCGACTTTAAACCCTCCACCGCCTCTAAAACTGTTAATTCGTTTAATTTCTTCATGTTCTGTCAAAAACCGCCTTTGTTACAAACAAACCTTTTTCTGCTTGATGGGCATTGGACAGAGCTAAATCCTGCGGGAGAGTTGCCCCAGTAGAGTCGTCCGCGTAAACATTGCACAAACCCGTAACCGAACTTGTGGGAACAACCGTAACTGTATCCAGCTCCTTTAAAATATCAATAACATCCAAAGTCTGCGGGATAGTTTCCCTAAATTTTTCTATCTCCTCGTCTGTAAGTTGGAGTTTTACTAGTTTTGCAATCGCGCAAACCTCGTCAACAGAAAGCTTTACATTAGCCATTTACATTTCCTCCAGCTTTTTGATGCGCTCCGCAACCGGTGGATGGGTGCTAAATAAATTTGCCACAAAACTAGCCTGTTCGCCCTTTAGCGGGTTTGTTATGTAAAGATGCGCCGTGGCTCCGTTAGCGGCTTCTAACACTTCTCGGTCGCCGGAAATTTTTCTTAATGCATCCGCCAAACCTTTAGGATAACGGGTTAAAAGGACCGCAGAAGAGTCCGCCAAATATTCCCTAGACCGACTTAAAGCAAGCTTAATTAGAGTAGCAATTATTGGACTTAAAATCAGAAAAAACAACCCCACCAGCATCAAGAGTCCCGAACCTTCACTTCTGTCGCTTTTTCTGCCTCTACCGTAAAACATGCCTCGGGTGAACCAGTCGGAAAGTAGCACCACCGTACCAACTAAAACACTCACCACCGACATAAATCTAATGTCGTAATTACCAATGTGAGAAAGCTCGTGCGCGGTTACACCTTCCAATTCCAGCTTGTTAAGTCGCTCAATAATTCCTGTAGTAAAACAAATTACCGCATGATTTGGATCGCGACCGGTGGCAAAGGCGTTCATAGCAGAGTCGTTAATAACATAAATTTTTGGTTTGGGCAGACCGGAACCAATGCATAAATTTTCTACCAAGTTGTGTATATAAGGATTGTCCGACTCTTTAACTTCTTTTGCCCCGGAAATTGCCAAAACTATTTTGTCGCTTTGGTAGTAGCTAATAAAGCCGGAAATTCCACTAAAGATGAGCGCCCCACCTAAAAAGGTGAATCCGGAACCGTCGCCAAAATACTGCCCGGCAAAATAACCAACCGCGGAAATTACGGCGGTAAAAGCCAGCATTATGTAGACAGTTTGTCTTTTGTTTTCGTCGATACGGTTGTAGATGTTCATGTTTTATCCTTTTACTCGAAAATTTGCGTCCTTCTTAGGATGGGTCCCTGCTTCGCGCCCATCCTTCGAATTCCGCAAATTTTCTCGCTCTTACGATGTTCTAAACCCACCCGACTCCTCAAATGGCACAAATCCCTCCTAACAATGCTTCAACTTCAACTAAAAGGAAACTTTTACTGCTTCCCGCTCGCCCTCCTGCGCTTCAAAAAAGTCTTCCTGCTTAAACCCAAACATATTAGCAAAAACATTGCCTGGGAAAGTTACAATTCTGGAATTCATTTCCCGCACAACGCTGTTATAAAACTGACGGGAATAGGCAATTTTGCTTTCTGTGTCGCTAAGCTCGCCCTGCAACTTGATAAAACCTTCCTGCGCTTTTAATTCCGGGTAAGCCTCCGCCACAGCAAAAAGAGATTTTAATGCACCCGTGAGCTGACCGTCCGCCTGCAAAGCGTCTTTATGCGAACCCGCGTTCATAAGAGCTGACCGCGCCTGCGTAACCGAGTCAAAAACCTCTTTCTCATGCTTGGCATAAGCCTTAACCGTCTCCACCAAATTTGGGATCAAATCAATTCGTCGCTTTAACTGGACATCAATTCCGCTCCAAGCCTCTTTAACTTTTACCCGCAAGGACGCCAGGGAATTGTAAATCCCAATTAAATACACTACTGCCAAAACCGGCAGAGCAATAAGAAGTAATGTTGGTACCATGTTTCCTCCTTTGCAAACACAAATTTTATTTATTATACCGCACAAATTTTTTAAGCAAGTCTTCGGTCGACAAGGTATTTATTACAGACTTTTTAGTAAGCCAACCACGCCTAGCCGTATTTATGCCGTACGACATGTAAGTAAGACTGTCTACAGAGTGCGCGTCACTGCTGATTATAAACTTAAGACCTTTTTTTTGCGCGGTGTAAACTAAATCTTCGGGCAAATCTAGGCGGTTGGGTTGGGAATTTATCTCCAGAATTTTGTCGAACTCTAAACAAGCGTCAAAAATTCTATCCCAGTCTAGGTCTAGCGGCTCTCTTTCATTTATCAACCGACCTGTAGGATGTCCTATAACTGTCACTAGAGGATTCCTTATAGCGCAAAGCATTCTTTCTGTAGCAACTTCTCTGGACTGGTCAAACGAGGTGTGGACCGACGCCACCACATAGTCCAACTTTTCCAACACATCGTCGGACAAAGACATCTTTCCATCAACCAAAATATTAACTTCGTACCCAAAAAGTACTCGTATGTCTTTTTGTGAACTATTTATTTGCTCAATAGTATTTCTTAGGCTCTCAATAATACCTAAAACCTCGTACTTACCTCTGGTTTGCAGACTAGGTGAATGGTCGGAAATTCCAATGTACTTATAACCCAGCTTTATTGCACCCTCTACCATTTCCGGTAAGGTATTAACTCCGTCGGACGCGGTAGTGTGAACATGAATATCGCCCATAATGTCGGACAGATTAATTAAAACAGGCAATTTGTTTTGAGAAGCTAATTCCACCTCCTCTTTACCCTGACGCAATTCCGGCGGTATCCAAGTAAGTCCCACTTTTTTGTAAAAGTCTTCTTCTTTGGCAACGGGCTGTAACTTTCCACCAACCTTAATTCCGTATTCCGAAAGCGAAAGTCCTTTACCTAAAGCAAAAGATCTAAGTAACACATTATGCTGTTTAGAACCCGTAAAATACTGCTTCATAGAGCCAAAACTTGCGGGGTCGCTGGTTCTAACATCCACCTGTACCCCATTTTTTAGCCTAACAGAGGCTTTTTTGTCACCTTCACCAGTTACCCGGTCAACCTCGTTAAAAGCCAAAAAGTGCTTAATAACCGCTTCCGGCGCCTTGGTAGCCACAGCAATGTCCAAATCCCCTACCGTTGAGGCTTTCCTACGCAACGATCCTAAAGCTTCCGCCTCTAAAACCTGCGGACATGCTTTAAGATACTCCAACACTCTACCCGCAATTTCCTCCGCTTGAGGCAGTAGCAACCTAGGCATAACATTTTTATTCATAGTCTCTTGATCAATTGCCTTTAAAATGTCTGCCTCCTTTTTCTCCGCAAAACCGTCAAGCATCCTAATTTTTCCTGCCAGCGCAGCTTCCTTAACCTTTTCCACCGCCGTCTCCCCGTTATCCAACTTAAAAGCCGTAGCCAACTTAAACGCGGTTTTTGCTCCTACGCCCTTAATTCCAATAAGCGCAAACATGCCAGCCGGTAAATCCTTTTTTAACGCCTTAAACTCCCCTACCTCGCCCGCAGTAAAAAGCTCGTTAATGTGACTTTTTAGGGCGACGCCCATGCCAATAATTTGGTCAAGCTGGTTATTCTGCCACAAGTCGTACACGCTATTTGTAATAGACTCAATGGACATAATAGCATTTTGATACGCGCGGATTTTAAACACATTAGCGCCCTTAATTTCCATTGCTGCTAGAGCTTCCTTAAGAAAACGCGCTATTTCTTTGTTGGTAAATCTAAACTCTGTTTGGGGTTTTAGTTGCACCACATTATACTAACAATTTTTATTGACTAAATCCACCCATTCTGCTAAATTCTAACCACACTTGGGGCCGTAGCTCAGTTGGTTAGAGCGCTTCCCTGTCACGGAAGAGGTCACCGGTTCGAGACCGGCCGGTCCCGCCAAATGTCGTACTGCCAAAATTTTGTAAACACGCCCCAGAAAGGTTGGTATGAAAAATAATAAAGCTTTAGCGTTCCTTGCGTTAGTTTTTGTGGCGCTATTTTCTTATTGGACTTTTGATCAGGTTAAATTTTACCTAACTAAAAATTCGGATAAATCGTTTGAAAATCTACCGGACACTAGTTCTGCATTTACGGAAAATTTGGGCGACTATGAGTCGGACAAGGATGTTGCCGGCGAATCAACAGATTCAACCGATAGTACTGTTAGCACACCCACTACCTGGGTTGCTAATGACTATGTAAAAGGCGACATTACTGAAAAACCGTACACGGTTAAATCCGGCGACACTTTGTGGGAAATTGCGGAGGGCGTGTATGGTGACGGATCTCTATGGGTCAACATTCTCCAGGCAAACACGGATGATGTAGGCTTTTTACCAAACGGCTCCCAAGCGCTAATTTTCCCTGGTCAGATACTACAGATACCTTAATTTAACAGCAAAGAAAGGGTCCACTACAATGCACGGGTTGCGATTTCCTCTACTGCGATTAATCCATGGCGTCTTGCATACACCGGGAGAAATTCAGGATTATTTAACGCAGTCATTACACCCTGTTTGCCACAGTTTTTAACGGCCTCGACACCTAAGTCGGAAGCCAGAAGACCTCCCATCCATCTACGATACTCCGCAAGTGCTAATGCCTCATCAGAATTTGCTCCCTTTATTACCGCATCAAAACAAATATCGCTAACCCTATCTAAAGAACTCTCCGTGACTTTACCGCCTTCTACTAGACAACTCGTAGCCAGATGGAATACATCCGATGTTAAAGTTCCGACACGCTCGTCCCTCTGAGCTTCCTCTAGTTCCATATCCGCTTCATTAACTGTAATAGATGCAATTTCATCAGACATGATCTTATGTTGCATTAAGAGTATTAGTTTGTCAATACCCATAAAATTATTCTGAATAATTGCTGTATAATTAGGTTGCTTTTTTAGTAAAGGCTCGTATTTTAGAACGACATATTGCGAGAGTAGTTCAGTGGTAGAATGTCTCCTTCCCAAGGAGAAGGTCGCGGGTTCGATCCCCGTCTCTCGCTCCAAGCGGAAAACCTAAAAACTTGCTAAAATTACCACTTATGGAAACCCTACCCTTTACGAATGCAGATTCGCCAAACAAAGTTATCGGAAAGCTGTTTGAAGGATTTCCCATACAGCCAGGAAGATCGAGTGCGGTTGTTGTTTTAATGGGGTTTTTACTTATAGTTGTCATACTAATTGTATTTAATTTATCTAAAGCTAATAATATTAGTAAAACAGTTATCCCGTCAAACAAAGAATCAGAGGAGTTGGCTATTGAGCAATACTTACTCACCAAAGAAAAAGATGCGTATTTTAGATCGCCAGGTAGCAAGTTTTTTTGTGCGGTAGAGATTTTATGGGAACAGCCTTTAAATGACGGAGAAAAAATAGTTTACGCTCTTAATAATTGTGGTAGCGTTTTGTTGATCGACGGGGATTTAAGAGGAGAAAGTGGTGGGGGTGGGTTTCCATTGTTCAAGATGGAATATAAAAACAATAAATGGCTAGTTACCGATGCAGACAAAAGAACGGTTAGTCCCGAAGAGCCAATAACTCAAGACTGGGTAAAAGACGCCGAAAAGAAAGTGCCTGAAAATATTAAGGCTACTATGTGTTTTGCCAACAATCGCTTTTCAACCAAGGGTGTTATTACAAAAGCAGCAGAATATTTTAAAGTCAAATTGCCGGAGTATCCTCTCAATCCCTGTAATACAAACTACGACTGCGCGTCAGATTCAATATGTGTGCTAAAAGGAGACCACAGTAACCAAGGACCCAATACCTGCGTAAAAAAATGCGATACAAACAGCGACTGTGGCATTGCTCATACTTGTAGATACCAATGTGTTAATGGCGAAAACGTCTGTCCTGATACTGCAAAGAAAATCTGTATTCCTGATCTTTTACACCGCGATGTGCAAAAGGACCCAAACGGCTTTATTGAGTAAAAACCAATCTCTCCATACCACGCTCAAAGCAACTCAAAGCAAGCGGTTCAAAAACTTGCTAAAATTACTACTTATGCAGACCCTGGTTTTCTCGGACACGCATTTGTCCACCAAATTTAATAAAAAGCTGTTTAACGCCCTATCCGCGCTTATTTCCAAGTCGGACAGAGTTATTATTAACGGCGATTTTTGGGAGGGTTTGGCAATTTCTTTTGACGACTTTTTGGAGTCGGGTTGGAATAAACTTTTCCCTTTGTTAAAACAAAAAGACGCTGTTTATGTATACGGCAACCACGATCATAAAATGTATTCGGACGACCGAGTTTTGCGCTTTTGCACTAAAGCCGTTGATGAATATGTCCTGGAAACCCCGTCGCACAGGTATTTATTTAGACACGGTCACGAATTTTTGTTCCCAAAACATACAGAAAAATGTCTGTTAGAACACAAAAATCAAGCCGGCACTGCCTGGCGCAAAACCAGACTGTGGGTAGCTAATTTAGTCCAACAAGTGGGCTTTGGACTTTTTGGACCTAAAGTTTTGCCCGCTTTTATAAATCACATCCCACTTCAAGAGAGATCCGCAATTGGCGAGCCGGGAGAGATTTTGGTTTGCGGTCACACGCATCGCCCGTATATAGACACCAAGTCAAACTTTTTGGATATTGGCTTTTTTAACTTTGGCTGGGCTAACTACATGGAAATTGACGACGACGGTAGCTTTAAACTAACAAGCAGAAAATACTGATTGGTGTTGCTTGCATTTTTAGTCCCATTATGATATATTACTAACACTTAACCCCCCTGCGAGAGCGCGAGCTGTTTGCAGGGGAAAATTTTTGCCCCAAAAAATAAAATGCCTGAGAGGTGCGTCATTCTAATAGACGGAAGTAACTTTTATTTTAAGCTGAAAGATATCGGTTACCACAATCTTGTCGACTTCGATTTTAAAGCTTTTGCCAACTTTCTAACAGGAAACGGTAATCTACAAAAATCGGTTTATTATGTTGGGGCTGTAAAACAAGATGGATCGGCGAAAGTAAACCGGCTACACGCCGACCAGCAAAAACTCCTAGCCAGACTTAGGTCGGATGGGTTCAGATATAAACTCGGCTTTCTTCTTAAATCTAACAACGCTTTTCACGAAAAAGGCGTGGATGTTCAATTAGCCGTAGACATGCTAGAGGCATGTTATGAAAATCTATGTGATCGAATCATCTTGGTCTCATCTGATACCGATCTGACGCCTGCAATCAAAAAAGTTGTATCCAAAGGTAAAACCGTGGAGTATGTGGGTTTTGCTCATAAGCCAAGCATCGCAATGATGAATCGTTGCTCCTCGTCTCGTTTGCTAACAAAGGCCGAAATTCATCCATTCGTCAATACGCCATAAAATCGTGTCGCAAAAATTTGTTAAAATAGAACCCACGGGTGTAGACTAAATGCCAGAGTAGCTCAGTTGGTAGAGCAATCCCTTCGTAAGGGAAAGGTCGTGGGTTCGATTCCCACCTCTGGCTCCATTCGTCACAAACGAATAGTCCACCATTATTTGCCTAAAAGGCAGAAGGAGAACGCAAGATGAAAAACCATAAGAAAATTACCAAAGCTGTTATTGCTGCAGCTGGTTACGGAACCCGTTTTTTGCCCGCCACCAAAAACCAACCTAAAGAAATGTTGCCAATTATAGACAAGCCTATTATTCAATATTTGGTGGAGGAAGCGGTGGCTTCTGGCATTACGGATATTATTTTGGTAACCAGATCCGGTCAGAGCATTATGGAGGACTATTTTGACAATAATTTAGCGCTGGAATATATGTTGGAACAAAATGGCAAGGAAAAATCGCTGGAAATGGTGCGGGAGATTCCCCAAATTGCCAACTTTGTATATGTGCGACAGAAGAGGCACTTGCCGTATGGAAACGGAACCCCTCTACTGGCTGTCAAAAATCTAATAGATGATGACGAGGCTTTTGTCTATATGTTTGGTGACGATATGACTCTAGCTAAAACCCCAGTAACTAAACAGTTAATTGATGTTTTTGAAGAAAACCAGCCAGCAGGTGTGTTGGCAGTCCAACAAACCCCAGACGAAGAAATTCATAAATACGGCACGGTAAAGTACAAAGAAAATGGACGCCATAAATACGAAATTGAGGAACTAATAGAAAAAGCGCCTTTAGGAAAAAATCCCTCTAACATGGCACAGTTTGGAAGATTTGTGTTTACTTATAAGTACATTGAAGAGGCAGAAAAACTCCAAACAGGGTTGGGTGGAGAGCTTTGGATTTCTGATATGAATAATAATTTGGCGCAACAGGGCGACTTAATTATTGCTCAACCTATTGACGGCGAGTGGTTAACCACAGGCGATCCTCTAGCCTATCTTAAAACTACTCTAAGATTTGCCCTTGAACGGGAGGATTTAGCAGTCGACCTAAAAAAGTATATGCGGGATCTGAATCTTTAAGTCGATCAAACTAAATTATGCAACAACACGAGGAAGAAGTTAAAAAAAGGCTATACAAGACCCTCTTGGCTACCGTTATAATATTGGGCGTTATTATTATAGGTTTGGCATTTTTTGCCCCAACCATAGGCTCGTTTTTTGGACTAATTTCTAAAATAAGCAAACCAAAGGAAAAAGAGGATACTTTGGCTCCTCCCCCGCCGTATTTCTATAATAGTCCAAAAACTACTAATCAGTCGCAAATTAGCTTAAAAGGCTTTTCCGAACCCGGCAGTAAGGTAGTGGTTTATGTTAACGGACCGGAGGCAGGGTCGGCAGTAGCAGACGCCACGGGTACTTTTGAACTGGGCGGTCTGCAGTTAATTGAAGGCAAAAACACTATATACGCCAAGGCGGAGGACTCATACCAAAATCAGAGCGAGAAATCGCAAACGCTGGAGATTACTTACGACACAGCAAAGCCCAAAATTACTGTTTTAGAACCTAAAGACGGTTCCACGGTTAGAAACTTAAATCAACGAGTGTTAGTAAAAGGAACTTTAGACAAAAAATGCGAGGTTAGAATTAACGAAAAACTAGCTATCGTACGACCTGAAAATACCTTTGAGTTGCTACTGGGCGTTACGGAAGGTGAGGTAGAAATTAACATTGAAGCTATCGATGAAGCAGGTAACAAGTCGACCGAAAAAATTAAATTTAGGTATGTTAGATCCGGGGTTTAAAGACTTTCCAAATATCGCTGTAACCACCCTCAAAACCTAACGCCCACACACCAACCCCCAGCAAGTTATTTTTTGTGGCAAGTTGGATTTTAGGTTCTAGCGATCTCTCGTTGTCGTACCAAATTTGCCTTTGGCTACCTGTTTCCTCGTCAATATAATTAACATACGGAGTTATTGAAATTTCGTCCCACTGCGGTTTTAATTGCTTTTTAACCAGTAAATCCGTAATTTCCGCGTAAGTTTTTGACTTGGAAAAGCCTAGAATGTCGCTACCTTCTACTCTTGGCGACTTGGGTGTCGCGTCTTCCACCAACCAGTCGTAGCCATAAAACGGCAACCCCAGGATAAGTTTTGAGGCGGGCGCTACTTTAAGATAGCTTTCTAGAGCTTTAGTAAGGTTTAATCTGGTAGTAGTATACGACCCATCAAGCGGTGAAACCGGACCCGCGTTGTTAGAAGTAGGTCTATGAAAATCGTAAGCCATAATAAATAGTGCGTCCGCGGTTTGGGCAAGGCTTTTGGGATCTGTAAGTCTGACATTGGACTGGGCTTGGTCATCTTTGGGATCGTCCATTATGACAGCATCGGTAATTTTAGCATCCGTTGGAGCAGGGTCTTTGGCCATTCTACTCGCCCTGTCGGCAGAGTCGGCGTAGGCAGAAACTACAACAAATGAATCGCCAAAAGCCTCGTCCAATTTGGTATTAAGAAGTCCCACTAATTGTGAGTATTTTTGGGCGTTTGCCTGCGTAGTGTAGCCAGAATACTCAAAATCCACATTTAAATCTTTAATTTTTGCCCACGCAAGCTCTTTTATGACATCTTTAGCCAAATCTTCCCAACAAGTTGGACAGGCTAAAACGGCATCAATGTCATCGTCGTCATGACAAATTAAGGTAAGCGACACCTGACCACCGGCTTTTTTAACTTTATTAAGCGCGTTTGCCAACTTTTTGTCCTCCCGCCATTTTTTATACGGACCGTCCGTTGTTACAATTCTCGCTTTAGCGTCAACCGTAAGTCCAAAATAGGAAAGGTCGGTAAGATTCTCCGTATTTAGGTCGCCGTCACCCACGCTCCAGTAAGGTAAAAAGGCGTAAACCCTTTGTTCTGCTAAATAATCTTTAAAAACAGACTTACTCCCCAAAATGCTGCAAGAATTATCCAACGGATGCAAAAAAATTTGGTTAAGATTTGCAAAATCGCTTGACACTACTACCGCGCCAAATACCAAAAAACAAGAAAGGTAGACGGCTAAAACCACTTTCTGATCGATGCGTTCAGATAGCTTTTGGATCAGAGTTAAAAACATCGTTTTAGTCTAGCATAAATATAGGTTAAAATGGCTATATGTTAAATAAGAATGTCTGGAAAATTGGAGTATCGGTGGTCTTATTGACTTTTTCTGTTGGACTAATGGTAAAAACTGTAAAAGAAAATACTAAAGCAAAAACAACCGCCACAGCTATTGACCCCGACACCATAGAAACGGGAGCAAACGATGTAGCGCCAAAAATATGTACCCAATCTTCTTCTATCGAGTACATGTCCTACCCAGAATACTCCAGTTTTGAAAAACCGAACAATAAATTTGGTCTATATATTTATGCAGAGGAAGAGCGCTTCTTTAAACTGGCCGACAACTTAGTCAATTCCGACGGTGGCGACTGGGGGTATGTACTTATTCCGTATAATGTAAAAGATCGCGACTATAATAAATGGCGCAGAGTTTTTGCTGATCTTACTAAAAGACACCTGGTACCCATAATTCAACTGTGGGATGTGGATACAAAAGATTACAAGGGCGACACAAAAGAGTCGGCAGAATTTTTAAACAGCTTTCTGTGGCCTGTGAAAGAGCGTTATATTAGCGCTTACAACGAACCCAACGACGACAGGTTTTGGAAAGGCGACGCTAACGCCAAAAACTATGCGCAAGTTTTAAATTACACAATCGATATTTTTAAAAAAGAGAACCCTAACTTTTTTATCCTAAACGGCGCTTTAAATTCCAGTGCGCCTGATGGCAAAGGCTATATTAGCGCGCTTTCTTTTTTGTACCAAATGAACACGGCAGTACCGGGCATTTTTAACAAGCTGGACGGTTGGGCAAGTCATTCATACCCTCAGCCCAATTTTGCAGGTAGCCCTTACGCTACAGGACTTTTAAGCATTAAATCCTATGAGACGGAGCTAGACTATTTAAAAAACAATCTAGGGCTAATCAAAGAACTGCCCGTCTTTATAACAGAAACGGGTTGGGCGCACGCGGAGGGCGAGTCGTACAATTCAATTTTTTTCCCTGCCAACCAAGTCGCGCAAAACTTTAAAATTGCCTTTGAAGAAATTTGGCTAAAGGACGCCAGGGTGCGCGCGGTTACGCCATTTACAATATACTATAAAGCACCCTTTGACCACTTTTCTTGGATAAATAACGATGGCGTACCTTACGAACAATACGAGGTGCTAAAGAAAATTAAAAAGGTTAAGGGTGAACCCGCAAGTTTACAAAAAACTCAACTTACGGTGTCGGACTGTCAACAAACGCCATAACAAAGGCTAGAGTATGAAAAAAACTATATTTTACAATACAACCGCCCAGCTTATTGCAAAAATTATTAGTATGGCGCTAACCATGATTACTACCGTCCTTATAACACGGGCGCTAGGTAAAGAAGGCTACGGTCAATTTTCCATTATGCAGACCCTACCCGCTTTGTTTTTTATTCTATCTGACTTTGGACTTAACGCCACCGCCCTTAAAAAAATGGGCAAAAGCGACGAAGACGCTCAAAAATACTACCAAGCCGTTCTTGCCGTCCGCCCCCTGTTGTCGCTTTTTTTTATTGTCGTACTTAACACCGCCGTCCAATTTTTACCTTATTCGCAGTTTTTAAAAATCGGCATTTTTATGTCGTCCTTTTGGATTCTTACCCAATCACTTTTTTCCAGCACCAATCTGGCTTTTCAACACAAACAACGGTACGACTTGGCGTCAATTGGCTACATTTTAGGAAGCCTTGTAATTACGCTTTTGGTTTTTATCTTTATTAAACTCGGTCTAGATGTGAGGTTTTTGAGTTTTTCTTATGTGCTTGGCGGAGTAGTTATTTTTGCTATAAACGCCGTTGTCTTAACTAAACTTGGTTACCAAACTCGCTTAAACTTCCACATTTTTACCGATCGCAGTGCACTTAAAAACCTACTTTCGGCGTCGCTTCCTTTGGGTCTTATGTTTGTTTTCTCTCAAATTAATTTTAAAGCCGACGCAATTTTACTTTCTTTGCTCACACTCCCCGCGTCAATAAACCTGGACAACATCAGTTCTGTGGCCATTTATGCCCTCCCGTACAAAATTTTTGAGGTTTCCTTATCCATCCCAACTTTCATTATGAACGCTACCTATCCGGTTTTTGTTGCCAGACTAAACCAAAGCCGAGCTGACCTTAAAAAGACTTTCCTCAAAACCATTAAACTGACTCTATCTTTGGGAATTTTGGCTTCAGCCGGACTTTTTCTAATTGCCCCGTTTGCTGTAAGACTTTTGGGTGGTGCGCAATTTAACGAGTCCGTGGATGTTTTAAGAATACTAGCCGTCGGTCTTTTTTTGTTCTTTATTACGCAACCAATCTCCTATCTTATCGTTACACTAGACAAACAGAAATATCTGCCCATAATCTACCTGGTTGGCGCCGTTTTTAATGTCGTAAGCAACATCTTTTTTATCCCGAAATACAGCTTTTACGCCTCTGCCTATGTTACCTGGCTGTCGGAAGCACTAATCTTAATTCTTCTGACTATTTTTGCAACAAAGACTTGGAGGGAAACCGCGCATGAATCAAAATAGAGTCCGTAGATTGTTCTTTTGGCTGTTTAGCTTGTGCATTTTTACCTTGTCGCTTGGGCAATTTTCTGTAATATACGCTTTTGGTCAGGGTAATATTTATTTGTTTGACTTGTTAATAACTTTGTTCGACTTTTTTGGGCTCATTTATTTACTAAAGTTGCAAGAAGTTAAAATCCCAATTTCTTTTATCTTTTTGTTTTCGTTTGTGGCACTAGGAATCGTTTCACTTGTTTTTACTCCTCTAAACCTCGAGCCATCAGAATTTTTGACCTCGCTAGCCTATCCTCTGCGCTTTCTGTCATACATCCTTTTTGCTTTAATAACCCACAATTTTATTAGGCTAGACTTTGTTAAAATCGACAGAATTTACCGCGTGATAATTTATAGCGGACTTTTTCTTTTTGTTGCGGGCATCTTTCAACTACTTGTCCTACCGGATTTAGAAACACTCGATTCTTCACTTGGCTGGGATCCTCACAAAAATCGTATGGTTTCAACTTTTTTTGATCCCAATTTTTTGGGCATGTATTTTGTCATTTGTTTGGCGACGATTATAAAGTTGTTCAAAACAGGCTTTACTTCAACATCCTGCGAATCCTCTACAACCTCTGCGCAACATAAATCTATCGGAGTCCCATCGTCCGACTTGATTACCGAGTCCTCAAGTCGATTAGAAAATCCTGTACACCAAATCAAACCCCAGCCGATATTATTTCTAGCAGGAGTAATATTTATTGCAGGCATTTTTCTTACCTTTTCCCGTAGCGCGTGGCTTGCCACCGCAGTTTTGATATTCTTTGTCGGACTTAAGAACAAAGTCGTCCTACTGTCTACCGTGGCGATTGTTTTTCTAGCTGTTTTTGCCGTCCCCCGCGTCCAAACCCGAATTTCCGGCATAACAGATCCGCAGGATTCCGCTAGCTTTAGGCTTGTTTCATGGCAAAACACTTGGGAAATAATTAAAGAAAATTGGGTTTTTGGCATCGGTTATAACACTTTTAGGTACGCCCAGCAGGATTACGGCTTTTTGGACGACATGAATACAGCCTCCCGTTCCGGCGCAGGTAGCGATTCCAGCCTGCTTCTTGTTTGGGCAACCTCTGGCATATCTGGACTTATCTTTTTCGCCGGTTTTTTCATTTTCACCATTGCTACAAATGTAAAACATCCGGATATTACAACAACTGGGTTGGTCTTTGCCCTCCTACTGAATTCGATCTTTATCAACTCAATTTTCTATCCTCAAATCCTGGTAGGTATTATGCTTATCGTGGTGGCCACTAAAGGATTCGAACCTTTGACCCCTGCAATGTGAATGCAGTGCTCTAACCAGCTGAGCTAAGTGGCCTAGAAAGTCTTTGGAAATTTCCGTGACATCCCGCGCGGTTAATTATACAATCATTTGGTGAAAAAATCGCTGGTGAGCTTTTTAGAAACCTTGATGTCAGGCATATTTTTGTCCGTCCTGATAATGCTTTTTGTAGGACAGTCGCTGGAAATTACAGGCGACTCCATGTACCCAACTTTAAAAAACGGCGAGCGGATTGTGGTAGAAAAAGTCACCTATAAAAGCCGGAAGCCGGAACGAGGGGAAATAATTGTCTTTAGAAGCTTGCAAAATGACCGAATTTTTTTGATCAAGCGGGTTATTGGTGTCGCAGGCGATTTAATTCAGACAAACAATGCGGGTGATGTTGTTGTAACTTCCAGTGCATCGAATGAAACATTTTTGGGCGGTAATTTTGGAAAAGTCGACAGTTTAGGGGTGCTGGACGAATACTCCCAACAACCAATTCCGAATGGCTTTATTGCGGTTATGGGCGACAATCGCAAGGAAAGTTATGATTCCAGAATGTTTGGACTTGTACCTTTGGAAAATGTTGTGGGTAAAGCATTTGTAGTATATTGGCCACCCGCAAATATTACGAAAATTTAGCGTGATAATGTAAACAGCAGGCGGTTATCCGAAGTTGTTAAATCGAAGATTTTTTGAGAAAGAGCTCAAACCTACACAGTTACATTAACTTCTTTTCTTCTGCTTAAAGTGTCGGCAAAACGGATTTTTCCGTCCGCCACCGAGTACAAAGTAAAATCTTTACCCATCCTCACATTCTCTCCTGGAATAAAGGTCCTCCCCCGCTGTCGCACAATTATTTGACCTGTCTTTACGCCCTGTCCGTGAGAAAGCTTAACTCCAAGCCTTTTGCCGGCAACATTGCCTTTTTGAGTAGCCTTTGACGCGGTTGCTGTTTTATGTGCCATTAGTTGTTAGCCTCCTGTTCCGCCAATTCTTCTTTTTTTGTCGACTTTTTAGCTGTTTTTGCCCCCTGGGAGATACTTTTTACTTTTATCACACTAATAGGCTGACGATGTCCAACTTTTCTTCTATGCCTGGATTTTGCTCTAAACCTTGCCACAACAACTTTTTTGTCCTTTTTATCCTCAAGCTTTTCCAAGCCCACAGCCACATCCTCTAAATAAGGCGAGCCAACCTTGGTAACCTCGTCACTTTTATAAAAAAGCACTTTTGGAGCAAGGTCGATCTGACGGGTAACCTGCAAAGTGTCGCCCTCCGAAACCATAAATTGTCGCCCTGCCAAAGCTATAATTGCGTAAGTCATAACTTGGCTATACTACAACATCTTGATTACTTTATCAAGCGCACATGTTCTGCTATGATGAATAGGTGGACGGCTATTTTATACATTTAACTTCTAGCACGGTTAGAGTAGGACTTTACAACGGTGCGGAACCTGCTAAATTTTTGACCGAGGAACTGTTGCCGACGGCGGTTTCCAGGTCGCGCGTTGTTGACCCCAACGAATTCTGTAAGGAACTTTCCCGGATCTTGGCTACGCATTATGGCGACAAGTTGCCAAAACTCCCTATGTATTTTATCTTAGAACCGGAGCTTACGGAGCTTTTTTTGTTGACGGGCAGTAAGACAGACAAACCGGAGGATGAGGTTGACTTGATGGAAAAGCAAATTAAGGACAGGCTGGTAGATCAAAAACCGGACGAGTTGTATTTTGCCCAATATAAAATTGCCCCGTTTATTTATCAGTTTGTAGGCATTAAAAAGGTTTTGCTTGACCCTATTTTGGAAACCGGCGCTATTATGGGGTTGGAAATTGGCGGGGTACTGCCTTTAGGACTTATACTAGCTAAAACCAATGCCGATGTTTCCAGTATGTTTGTGTTTCCTAATAAAGATGAGAACACGGTGATTTTTAGCGAACTTACCGGCGTAACTTTTGCAGAAAAGTTGAATGGAAAAGTCTCTATGGAAGAACTTAAGGAGCTGTTCTGGAAACTTTCTGTGTACAACACTAAAAAAGGTGAGGTATATCTTTATACATTTGCAAAACACGAACACTCTATAGGTTCAACACATCCTTTAATTTTGGGTGGACAAGGTTTGGAACCTGATTTTGAGGAATTGGACTTAACACAAAAAACTCTGGACCAAAAAGGTGGGCTTCTTAATTCACAAGCAAATTTGTTAAATATCTTGCCGGTACCAGAAGTCTTCCAAAAAAGTAAGACTCCCGTAATTGCTGGCGCCACCATTGCATCCGTACTGTTAGTTGCAGGACTGGTAGTCCAATTAACCGTGGGTTTCGACACGATTTTTGGTAAACAGAATAATGGTCAGAAACAAGAAGTATTGGCAGAGCAAGAACAATCCAATAACCAACCTCAAACTCCAGAACCAACTCCAACTCCCCCGGTCGTCCAAAAAGAAGTAAAACGGAGTGATTTAAAAATACGCGTGGAAAACGGTAACGGGATTCCGGGTTCCGCGGGGAAAATAAAGGCTTACCTGGAAGGTTTTGGCTATACCGTGGGAGACCCGGGCAATGCCGACAAAGCTACTTACGCAAAAACGCAAATAAAATTACCTAAAGAGCTTGCAGATTACAAAGACTTGCTGGTTAACGACTTAAAAACTAATTATTCGGTTGAAGTTGTGGAACTTGACTCTAAACCAACTGATTACGATGTGCTTATTATTGTAGGACTGGAGTAGCAAGCTCGTCTTTAACTCCGCGTCTGGCGTTTTCGTACCTGGCTAAAACAAATAAGTAGTCGGACAACCGGTTAAGATAGGGCACAAGGTCCATATATTCCCCTAGCGACACCAAAGAGCGCTCACACCGCCTACAAATTGCGCGGGCTAAATGTAATCTGGCGGAAGATTCACAACCATTGGGTAGAATAAAGTTTTTAAGCTTTGGGGTCTTACCTTCAAGCGAGTCAATTTCCGTTTCCATCTTGTCGACCTGTTTTATTAGATACTGAACAGCAGGTTGACTTAACTTAACCCCCGCCACAACGGAACCCAACAAAAACAAGTCGTTTTGGATTTGAGAGATTCTTACTGCGTCGCTCTTTTTTAGCAACAGCCGTGACAAACCTAAAAAAGCGTTTAGCTCGTCGAACTCGCCTAAAACCTCCACCGCATCCACGGATTTTCTAACTCTTTTGCCTCCGTAAAGATCCGTCTCCCCCGCGTCGCCATTTTTTGTATAGATGGACATAATAACTTAATGAATCTGCAACCATCGGTCAAATAGACACCAAAACTCAACACCAATTAAACCGATGATTTGCTATAAAATTAACTAGCAGACGCTGTAACCGCACTCATAACACTTGGAGCAACCTTCTTCGTAAATAAAGGAGGAGTTGCCACATTCCGGACACATATTGACATGCGAGAACACCGAAATTTCCTTTTTATCCGTAGGACTTTCTACTACATTTGCACCGTTAGTTTTTACATGAATGCCACATTCCTCGGCAATAACTTTGGCTACGGCATCCGGAATGGAGCTTACGCGTTTACTGCCAAACCCCACTGACCTAGATCCACCGATTCCTAACAACTGAATGACAATTTCCTTAGCCGTCCGCAACGGGTTTTCCGAAATGCGAAGCCAGCCGGAAATAAGCCTACCTAAAGCCTCGGAAAGCGCGGCTACATCGCTACCGGCCTTACCCACATTAGCAAAAACCTCAAGCGGATTGCCGGTCTCGTCTTTATTTACTGTTATAAAGGCTTTTCCTTGAGGCGTATCCAATTTATAGGTAGTACCAGAAAGTCTGTAACCCCGTTCAACTTCTTTTTTAACGGGTTCTGTCACAACGGAAGTAGCCTCTCCCTTACCGTCCTTTTTAGACTTTGTCTCTTTAGTTTCCAGCACGACTTCCTGTCTGGAACCTGCCACATACACTGTTAAACCTTTGCATTTAAGCTCCCAACCTAGCATGTAAACCTTGGCTACATCGTCTTTTTTTGCGTCAGACGGAAGATTGCAGGTTTTAGAAATTGAATTGTCAATAAAAGCCTGAATAGCCGACTGCATTTTAATGTGCTCTTCCGGCAGGACATCAGCAGAAACTACAAAAGTGTCGCGCAGTTTTTCCGGCAATTCCTCTATAGACTGGCACGAACCTGTCTCCATAACTTTTTCCACAATTTTGGCTTTTGATTCTTCTTTTAGCTTTAAACTATCTAGGGCTTTGTCGAATAGCGGACTCACGTAGGTTAGAGTAAGTTTTTCTGCATCTCCAGCCGCCTGATATACATTGCGGGAATATGCCAAAGCAAAAACGGGCTCGCAACCGTAACCTTCTACACCGGCAACGGTAGAAATTGTTCCGGTGGGCGCAACGGTGGTTTGGGCTGCGTTTCTGATCCCATACTTCTTAACGCCGGTAAGCACTTTATTCCAGTCTAGTTCTGGTCGACCAAAATCCCGCTTGAAGGGTTTTATGGGTTTGGGCGCTTTCCATTTAATATTCTTCTGATCGTAAATACTACCTTTAATGGCTGGAAAAGCCCCCCGCTCCTTTGCTAAGTCGACAGACGCCAGCATGGAATGGTATCTAATAAATTCCGTAACTTGTCCTGCAAAATCCAACCCCGCCTCCGAGCCGTAACGGACTCCTATGGAGTACATAACATCCGCCAAACCCATAAAACCCAAACCGATTCTTCTGCAGTTTTCTGCGGCTTGGCGTAGCTGTGGTACCGCATCCACATACTTATTTGCTGTTACTACATTATCCAAAAATCTAGTCGACAAAATTATCGTCTGCTCCAAGTCGTCCCAGTCCAGCTGACCGTTTTTATCTAAATGCTCCAGCAAATTTATTGAGCCTAAACAGCAGTTTTCATATTTTCCTAACCATTGTTCCCCACACGGATTAGTAGCTTTTAAATCGTACGAATTAGGAACAGGATTATATCTGTTGGCTTCATCTATAAACAAAACGCCAGGCTCGCCGTTCTTAAAGGAATACTCCACAATCATTTCAAAAATTTCGCGGGCGCGAGGAGATTCCACAACTTTTTTGGAATGCGGATCTATTAAGTCGTACTTTCTGTCGTCCTTAACCGCCTGCATAAATTCGTCTGTAAGGGCAACGGAAATATTAAAATTGCTAATTTCCCCCTCGTCGGACTTACATTTAATAAAATCCCGTATATCCGGATGGTCAACTCGTAAAACCGCCATATTAGCCCCCCTACGCACCCCGCCTTGAGCGACTTCGCCAAAAGCCTTGTCGTACACCGCCAAAAAACCCACTGGACCTGTTGCTTTGCCCATACTGCTTTTAACTAAAGTGCCTTTGGGACGCAAATCGGAAAAAGAAAAGCCGTTACCTCCACCAACTTGCTGAATTAACGCCGCATTACGCAAAGTAGAAAAAATCCCGTCCGGATGCTTGCCTAAATCGTCCTCAACCGGCAAAACAAAACACGCTGCAAGTTGTCCTAAAGGCGTTCCGGCACCGGTAAAAGTGGGTGAATTTGGAAAAAACTTTTTGCTGGATATTAGATTATAGAATTCGATTTGCGACTTTTCTTGGTAACCATAGGTAGCGTCCGGCGAGGCAACAACTTTAGCAATTCTCTCAAACATGCCCTCCACAGTTTCCGCCACTACGCCATTTTCGTCCTTTAGCAGATACCTTTTTTCTAAAATTTTTAATGAATTGGGAGAAAAATCTATTGCACTGTTTTTAACCAGCGCGTTTTTGGCTTTTTTCATAGGCAGACTTTATGGGTTAACGACTTTGCACTGCCGAGAAAGTAGTTAATCCACAACCCTTATTGGACTTTTTAAGTCCGTTAAATTTTTACTTGTCGTTTTTATGCGACTTTTACATACTCTCAAATTAGCCGGGCGACTGCAAACAATCCGGATTGTTAGTTTGTAATAAAAACCTTGATACAACAGCTAGAAAATCGTGTTCGAACTAATTTTTAATCGCCACTTATTTAACTTGGGGGAATTCTTGAAATCTAGAAGTAACAATAGATTATTCGGTTTATCCAGTCATGACAATAAATTCTATTCAGATTAGAGAGGACTGTCTTGTCAAAAAAGATCACTCAAGCTATGTTGTAAAAACCTATGGACGATTTTGACAGATGGATTATACTCAAGCGCGCGATTGACTCAAGAAAGTTACCACGACTGTTTTTTCCAAAAGAAAACGAGGTTTGGATGTGTAGCTTAGGAAAGAACATAGGCTACGAGCAATGTGGAAGTGGACAAAAATTTTTAAGACCTGTTTTGTTAATCAAGAAGTTTAATCAAAACATGTTTTGGGCTGTTCCTCTAACAACAAAACAGAAAGCTCTCTACTTTTATTATAACTTTACAGCTCCTAACGGTGTAAAGGAATCCGCGATTCTCTCCCAACTAAGGCTAATTAGCGTAAAAAGATTAACTAGAAAATATTTTAATGTCTCAAAGACGGATGCGGACAACATCAGGAATAAACTTGTCTTGTTTATAAAGAAAAACCCCGCTTTAACAACGGGGGTTTCTAAAACATCCTAAGGCAATTCAAATCGGAATCCCACATAAAGTGGAAAACCTCGGCACCTTGCGGTATTTCAAATCGGTATCTAGCAATTAAGTTAGATCCTCGGCGCCTTAGGATATTTCCAGACCAATTTAACATAAGGTGATCGATAAATCAATGGCGGTTATACGGCTCTATTGAGGCATTTTCTAATGGTTTTAGAGAATACAGTAACAACGGGGCTATCGGCGTATCAAGAATCAAACTGGACAACGGTGGCAACTCACTGATCTACTTATTTAGCTTCTTATTTTCCGCGTAAAAAGGCGGGGATGTCGTATTTGTTGTCATCAACGGACTCGGATTGGGGTGCGATCTCCTGCTGTTTAGCAACTTCCGCCTTTTGCTCCTTTGATTCCATGGTGTAGTTAGATCTTTTTTCCCTTGGAATACCGTAAGGTGTTTTAGTAGCGTCGTCAAAACCTGTGGCAATTACGGTAATCCTTATTTGGTCTTCCATCCGCTCGTCAATCGTCGTCCCAAAAATTATATTGGCATCAGCACTTGCAGATTGACCGATAATCCGCGCTGCCTCGTCAACCTCTCGCATGGTCAAATCCCGTCCACCAATAACATTAAACAAAATGCCGGTTGCCCCGTCGATAGAAACATCCAACAAAGGTGAGGAAATGGCCGAATGCGCCGCTTGTTGCGCCCGCTCCGCACCCGTACCAATACCAATGCCCATCAGAGCGCTCCCCGCGTCCTTCATAATCGCCCGGACATCCGCAAAGTCCACATTTATAAGTCCCGGCATAACAATCAAATCGGAAATTCCCTGCACGCCTTGATTCAAAATGCTGTCTGACACTTTAAACGCCTCAATAATGCTCATTTTTTCATCCGCAATATCCAATAGTTTTTGATTGGGAATGGTAATTAAAGCGTCAACTTCACTTTTAAGCTCTATAATACCCCGCTCCGCGTTGGACATCCTTTGTGCGCCCTCAAAGACAAACGGTTTAGTAACTACACCCACCGTCAATGCCCCTAATTCCTTGGCTAGACTGGCAATCACTGGCGCCGCACCTGTACCCGTACCTCCACCCATACCAGCGGTAATAAACACCATGTCGCTCTCCTCTAAATTTCCCCGCAAAATGTCAAGCGACTCTTCTGCCGCTTTACGACCAATTTCCGGATTAGAACCCGCACCCAAACCGTGGGTTAAATCCTGGCCAATAGGGATTTTTACCATAGCTTTGCTAACAGAAAGCGCCTGCGCATCCGTGTTAACAGCAATAAATTCCACACCGGAAATTTGACCAGAGTCAATCATGGTGTTAATAACATTGCAACCGGCACCACCAATACCAACCACGCGTATTTTTGCAAACTTTTCTATTTCGGGTTTTACCAACATTAAATTACAGGCTTAGGGCAGAAAGCTTTTGATCTTTGCAAACAAATTCTTAAATACTGACGCAATCTTACTCGTTCCCGCAGAAGAATTCAAGAGGCTTTTTGTTTTTAACATTTTTGACGCATAAATAAGCGCACCTACACAGGACGATGAATCCGGTCCCTGAATGTCGTCTATTAAACCGGAAATTCCCTTGGGAAAACCTATTCTTACAGGCATTTTTAAGACATTTTTTGCCACCCGCTCCGCACCTACCGTTAAAGAACCACCACCCGTTAACACGCACCCCGCCGGCAACTTGCCAGAAAGATTAGCTTTTTTAATCTCACCGCTAACTAGTTCAAAAATTTCTTCTAACCGCGGATCAATAATGCCGTATAAAACGCGTTTAGAAATCGTGTTAGTTTCCAATCCGTAACCAGTAACATCAAACTCATCCGGACCTAAAGGCATTTGCTTGGAACTGGGTCTTTCAAAGTCGCGCGCCAGACTCATGTAGTCCAACTTTTCGTTACTTAGTTTAATTTTGACTTTTTCTGCAATGTCCAAACCCGCCCGCAAACCAATAGCCAAATCGTTAGTTACATGTTTACCGCCAATTGGCAACACCGCCGAATACGCGGGGGCTCCGTCCACAAAAATCACAATGCTGGTACTGCCTCCCCCAATATCCACCAAAACCGTCCCCAACTCTTTTTCTGTTTCCGTAAGCGCACTTTCTGCCGACGCAATACCCGTAAACACCAAGCCTTCTACCTCCACGCCTACCGCCTTAACGCACTTCTCTAAATTACGGACTGACGACGCCAAACCATGAATAATGTTTGTTTCCACTTCCAGTCGCACGCCACTCATGCCAACGGGATCTTTAATGCCGTCCTGACCGTCCACAATAAAGTCGCGCGGAATAACATGAATAATTTCCCTAGACGACGGCAAACTTACCGCCTGCGCCGCCTCTGTTGCCCGCGCTACATGCTCCGGGGTAATCTCGCTACTCTCGTGAGGCACCACTGCAACCACTCCGCGGGAATTTAGCGTCTCGATATGTCCACCGGAAACCGTAATAAACGCCTGGGAAATTGACACGCCCGCCATTTTTTCCGCCCGATCAATACTTTGGGAAATCGCCTCTACTGCCTCGTCAATATTAACCACCACTGCCTTGTTAATGCCTTTGGACGGCAGTTTAGAAACGCCCACCACAGAAAGTTTATTGTCGGAAACTGTTGCCACAATGGTTAAAACTTTAGTTGAGCCTGCGTCTATTGCGGTAAGATATTTTTCTTTTGGCATGTTAGTCTAGTTTTTCTGCATTTGGCGTACCACTTACACTGCTAGCATCGTCAATCTCATTTGCATCCTTAGCTTGTTCTGGTTCGTTAGCAAATTCTACTATTACTTTATCAAATCTCAAATCAATTTGCTTAACTTTTTTTCCTTCTGATTTAAACGCACCCAACATCTTGGCAAAAATCTTAACTTGCGACTTGGCAGACTGCCCATTGCTAACTAATACTTTGGCGTCGTCCCTAGTAAAAAACTCGGTGTACCTGGGGTAGGAACTTACGGTCGACACGGCAATGCCGTCTTCATCCAGGGCTTTAATCAAGTCAAAATAGTAGGCAACGGCGGACGACTGAACAAACTTTCCCACCTCCACTTGCCCTTGATAATTTATGACTGGCAAATTAGTAGCCGATTTATCCGCTAGTCCTAAAACAAAACCGTCCGCGTCCACAAAGTAAAAATTTGACTCTGCAGAGGTTACGGCTTTTTCCTGCGACTTAATTAGGGCAATAGGCACCCGCTCCGTAATTTGTACTTTTAACGACTTTGGCAACTGGCGACTAATTTTTACCGATTTTGAGGCTAGGAAATTGTTGGCTATGGTGTTTTCCAAGTCGCCCGTGTTTAAAAGTAATATATTTTTGCCAAGGGCTTTTTCCTCCGCAACGGCTTTAACATCCTGCGCGTTCACAAATCTTTGGGCGCCGTTAACCATAACCCCGGTAATTTCCAAAGGTTGGTATTTTACATACCCCCAAATTCCCAGTCCTACGAGAAAAGCTAATACTATTATTATTGCAATTCCCCGCAAGGTTTTTGCCCTTCTCTCTTTGTTGACATGTTTTGGGCGTTTAACCAGACTCTTTTTGCGATTTTGTTCCGTAAAATATATTAAAGTGGAGGCAGATTTTCTTTTCATTGGATTAGGGCTTTTTTATTATCGACATTAATTCCTGAATAATTAATTCCGCGGGATCCGCATGATGTGTCTGATTTCTGATCGAAGAGGTTTCACTTACATCGATTGTCCGACTACTCTGATTACTTTGACCGCTTATGATAATCTTATGATTCTCTCCTCCCAGCGCGATTTTAATACTGTCGACTAGATTTTGGGGTGACAAATCTTTTTCCGGCAAAATTTGTCCAAGTCCCGCGTCAACCAACAGTTTTGCGTTTTCAAATTGTTCATTATGGGAAACCCACGGAATAGGAATTAATATGCACGACTTTTTTAGCGCAAGAAGTTCCGCCGTAGTGTGTGCACCCGATCTTGATACTACTAAATTAGCTTTTTGGTAGGCTTCACCGATTTCGTCCTCCATTATGAACTTCCGCAAATAGTACGCCCCTGAACTTTGCGTCGAGGTACGCGTCTGCTCACTAAGTCCTCGTCCGCCAAGGCGGACTGCGGAATCGCTCGTCAATCGCCTGCCCCTTTCCACATCAGTCAAAATTTTACTTAATGTATCAAAATCGTTAAACACAGAATTATCCCCACACTGGTGAATAATATTGCAAAAATTCAATAAGTTGCTCAAACACTCACCCACCACCTTATTAATAATATGGGAACCGATTTTTCCCGTTGTAATGTAAATAACCGGTAAATTGTTGTTAAAAACAAAACTGTTGGACTTAAGTTCAAAAATCGCCTCACGCAAGGGCAAACCCACAAACACAGTTTTTTCCTTGGGAAAATATTTAGCCGATTCCTGCCAAGAAATCAAAACTTTTTTAGCGACTTTGGATACCAGCAAATTTGCCCATCCTGCAACAACTGTTTGCTCGTGCGTAACGGAAGGAATCCCCCAAAGTCCACCTGCTAAAACCGTGGGAACGGCAAGGTAACCACCAAAGGACAAAATAGCATCGGGCTTTAGTTTAAGTAGCAAACCCATGCACTGAAAAAACCCGTAAGGAATTTTTGCCAGCCGTTTTAAATTAAGCGTGCGGTAAAACTTTCCCGCATGAATGTGGTAAAAAGGAATCCCAAGCGCGGTAATCTCGTGAAACTCCAGCGTGGGATTTTTATCCCCTTGAGCGGAAAATTTATGCCCGAACCAATAAATTTGCACCTGCGGATACTTTTCCCGCAACTTTTTAATCACTGGCAACGCGCTACTATGATGTCCTCCTGTAATAACAATTTTCATAATCACACACTAAAAAAACTGTGA
This sequence comes from uncultured Candidatus Saccharibacteria bacterium, assembly GCA_964490125.1. GTDB lineage: Bacteria > Patescibacteriota > WWE3 > UBA101185 > UBA10185 > JBBAAW01. The sequence goes on along the minus strand of CAZBAJ010000001.1, from coordinate 162,883 downwards.
AAATTTGTTTGTCCACCATCAGCTACAATAACTTCGCCATTTATCCAGTAAGCTTTTTCCGACATCAGAAAGCTTACAACATCGGCAATATACTTAGGTGAGCAATATTCTCTTAAAGGCGTCTGGCTAATTATTTCCTTCTTAGCTTCTTCCGTCATGGCACTATTTATCGGTGTATTTACAGGACCGGGGGCTACCCCGTTTACTCTAATTTGTCGACCAGCAAAACTTACCGACAAAGCCCTGGTTAATGATGCCAAAGCCGATTTAGATGCGGTATAAGATAAACTATCGTTAGCCATAACCCGCGTGCCGTAAATTGAGGAGATATTTACAATGCTTGCGCCTTTCTCAAAGTTATCCGCCAAGCCTCGCACTAAAATCATTGGAGTGGTAAGATTAATTTCCAAGGTTTTATCCCAAACACTTAAGTCTTGATTACTCAAGGGATCGTCGTAAAATACCCCCGCGTTATTTATCAAACCGTTCAGCTTAATATCCTTAAGTGTTGACACTAAACCAAGCACTTGATCTCTTTTACTTAGGTCGATTTTGTAAAGCTTGACGCTTTTTAACTCTTGCTCGATTCGTTTGGCTTCTTTTTCACGGTCGTTATAGATTCCGTGGACAAAATAACCATCTGAAACTAAATTTTTTGCAATCTCCTGACCAATCCCACCTGATATTCCAGTCAATAAAATGTTTTTCATGTTCCCCTTTCTTTGCTTTTTTAACTTTGTACTTTTACATTAAGAACTTCAAATTTCATTTACTTGTATAACATCCTAAAAATTTCTTTACACTTTCGTACTGGTCTTTTAATTCTTCTTTACAAACACCCAGGCTTAACGCTCCCCACTTTTCATCGGCTTTAGCTTTAAAGATCTGGACTAACTGTTCTACTTCCATGTCACGCATATGCATGATTCCACCAACTACCCCCTTTACCGACAGAAATTTGTAACAATCTGCATTACACACAACTTCTGATTCCAGAGAGGAAAAATTTGTGGCACCGTGATGCTCTAAGACACAGTCCAAAATATTTACTTTTTCCAATTCCGTAATGCCTTTAAAGGCGTTAAGAAATTCCCTTGCCTTACTGTGCGACATAGTCACATGGTCAGCTAATTTTCCCTGTTTATAGGCTGTTCCTAAAGTACAGTCCATTAAATAAGTTCCAATCTGTACAATACCTACATCCGCTCCCACCAAACCGGATAGCCTAACTGCCACCTCTACTGCATAGTCGATTTGAAATATCGACGGCACGCCATTTTCAATGGAATCGGAGTACGCTAGTTGTTTAGCTTTTTCGATTATGTCTTTAGTTATCATATTTTTACCCCTAAACCTCCCAAGTGTCCCACAAACGCGGGAAAATCAGTATACAGAAAAGTATTAATCCCCAATTCTTTGGCACCGTACATCTTAGACTCGTCGTCGTCCGAGTAAATAATCTCCGTAGGCAGAACGCCGGATTTTTTCACCAACGCCTCAAAAATCCCTTTGTCGGGCTTTACAAATCCTACTTCGTACGACAACACAACCACATCAAAGTCGTCCAAAAAACCAAACCTCTTTTGCAATCCATTAATTCGTGCGGGAAAATTGTTTGAGCAAATTACCGTTTTGTACCCAGCTTGTCGCACTTTTTTAACATATTCAACCGCTTGCGGATTAGTATCATAGCCTTTTATTAGCAAATCGAGAATTTCTTGCACCGACATCTGCAACTTCCACTCCTTGAGCGCCCAAGTCCAATATTCGTCGTCCGTCATTTTGCCAAGTTTGTATCGGGCGTTCATTTCGTCCGATTTTAGAAACACCTGCTTAGCCTCGTCTTCCGTCACACCTAAATTTACCAGAGCTTTAATAAAATTGGACTTCCCGTTAAGAAAGTACACACCGTCTAAATCAAAACAGATTGCTTTTATCATTTTCTCCTTTCTTTAAGTTTTAATTGTTTATCGAGCAGTAAATCTGTACTTTTACTAGGCGCTACAACTCTAAACCATTTTCCTGACGCCGGGAAAATGGTAGCAAGCTTGTCGTCACAAGCTATTCTCCATTCCAACGCGCCTTGTATTTTCCCAAAATCTCGTTATAACAACAAAATCTCTTTTCGTCACAAGAGCAAAATATCCGACCCTTTTCTACCCAAAATCTAGTCTTATGGTTTTCCATAACATTAGAATCTAAACCCGTCGAATTCGACGGGTTTAAAGGCGCCGGTTTCGACCCCTTTAACTCACTTTCTACAAAACCAGTCTTTCTAGCTTTACAACATCAATTTCCGGGGTTTCATAAGGATGGATTCTTTTTATCGCTTCAATCACCTTATCCAAATCTTCTTCCGGACAAACCATCTCTATCCTATTTTCAGGCTCGCGACTCATTTTTCCAACCTCTCCAATTGTAGGATTAGATCCTTCCTCACTTTTCCAGTTTCCAAAACCCGGAGTTATAAAAGCGTTATGGGAGTAATTTCCAATCCTACCTCCACCCGCGTCAGACATCGCGTATATTAAGTCGTCCGTATTGTCTTTTGGACACATTACAAAGATTTTAAGCATTCTAATTAATCCTTGTTGGAAATTCTCCTTTTAATGCTTTCAGTATGCTCTCAACCCACATCTCGGAATTCCTTTTCATAGAACCATCCGTTGCCCATGCAAGCTCCGGACCTGCCCACACATTACCCCCATAGTCAGCCATATTTACGCCGGCCTGCTCAAAACCGTAGCCATAAATTTCATCTTTTTTAGCCTTTTCCAACAATAGCTCGTGGTTATAAACATGATGGACTATAGAAACAAATATAACGCTTCTCTTTATCGAATTAACCATGTCGTCAGTAATTAGTCCATTAGTTTCTGAATTCTGTGCGACTGCGGGGAAAATAACATCCGCCGTCTTCATAATCTCCTCAATAGATTTGTACTGAAACCTAACATCTCTGGAATTTTTTGACCAATAAATAACCTCCATTCCAAAACCTTTGCAATTCTCTGCTATTTTTGTCCCGATATTCCCCAATCCTACTATCCCAGCTGTTTTCCCTCGCAACTCTATGCCTTGATGTTTTGTATAATCCTGTTTCCAACCGTCCTTAATCACAATAGGAAGTTTTCTTGCCAAATTTAACGCCATCATAAACGCCCATTCGGAAACCGCAACGGATGAAAAACCCCGCAGGTTTGTTACTGGAATACTTTTACTTTTTAAATACTCTCCATCCACCCAGCTAAACGATGTACTCTGTAAGCAGATTGCTTTTAACCCTTGGATTTTATCCACTTCCTCGTTAGGTATCTTCCAATCACAAAAATCCGGGTCTACGGCAATAATCTTCTCGTCGTCACCTGCAAGTTCCGAAACCTTGGATAATGGGGCAATTTTTGATACAAAGGCGCAGTTGCCTATGTCCTTCAACACTCGCTTCTGCTCGTCTGTGAGCAAAGTTTCACAATTTGGGCTTAATAATACTAATTTCATTTGTTTTCTCCTTTCCCTAAATTTTGTAAATCGTTGTACAGCTTGTCGGAAATTTCAAAGTAGCCGTTTTCCAGATTTTGCTTGTAAAGTTTGTACGACTTCTCACCTGCAAAAAATATTTCTGACACACCGTTGGCTTTTGGAGAATTCTTTAGTTCTGAAACGGCAGTTTGGACATCCTTTTTAAACTCATCCAACGGCCTAAAAAGCTCCGGGTTAAGCAAAATAAAAAATGAACCCCATTCCCCGGGTACATTGTTTCCCACCCGTGAACCCGTCACCGCCCCTGCCAAAAGTTCCACAATAAAAGCAAGCCCGGAACCTTTATGCCTAGAAAAAGGTAAAAGTCCGCCACCCATAGCCTCAATGGGATTTGTGGTAACTTCTCCGTTGGAATTTAAGGCAACACCTTCTTTAAGCTGTTTATTCTCATTTTTAGCGACAAGTAAGTCACCCCAAGTAATTTGCGAAGATGCCATGTCTAAAATAACCGGAATGTCAAAAGTTGGAATTCCGACGGTGAGAGGATTTGTTCCCCACATTTCCTTAATAGATCCGTACGGAATTAACCCGCCCGTTGAATTATGAAATCCGAGATAAATTAGATCTTCTTTAACCGCTTCTCGTGCGTAAGAACCAATAAAACCCGTTACTCCTGTGTTTTTAACTCCAACCGCAACCAACCCCGATTGTTTAGCTTTTGGTATAGCGAGCTTTAGAGCCTCATACAAAACCCCAAAACCTAACTTATTCTTACCGTCTATGTGGAGGTGTACTGGGGATTGGCTTATAACATTTAGCACTAAGGGTTTTGTATCTAGCTTCGCCTTGTCGTACTGATTTTTAAAAGACAACAACCTTACAAAACCATGGGTTTTCCTGCCCGAAAGTTCCGCGTCGAGCAAATTACGATTAATGTACCCAATCTCATCGTCATGAAAACCCCAGCCAGCAAGGATTTGATACGACATGCTTATTACTTGGTCTAGTGAAATTCTCACACGGGTATTTTACCTCAAGTTAGCTTCCCTGTCGTCTATAAATATTAGAAATTAACCCTAGTCCCGCCATAGCAAAAACCATAGAGGAACCGCCGTAAGAAATAAACGGAATAGGCATACCGGTAAACGGAATAATGTTAATTGTAGCGTACAGGTTTATTAGGTACTGAAAGAAAATCCAAGCGCAAACACCCATACCAACCATTTTTTCATACAAAGTAACTGCGCCGGAAGAAATTTTGACCATCTCCAAAGTCAAAAGCGCAAAACCCACCACTACAATCAAACTACCCACAAAACCCATTTCCTCGCCAATAATGGCAAAAATCGAGTCGCCAATAACCTCCGGCACATAGTGTTGCTTTTGAATAGACTGCCCAACGCCCACGCCAAAAGGTCCGCCAGAACCAAGTCCTATTAAAATTTGTTCGCTCTGGTACGACTCTTTTAAGGTAGACTGCTCGCTAGGCGAAACTAAAGTCAAAAACCGCTCCCGCCGATAAGGTGAGATCATAATAAATAAGATGCTAATAATAAGTCCTACTGGGATGGCAATAGCTAGTGGCTTAAGGTCCGCACCGGAAATAAAATATATTACTACGCCAATTATCATAACAAGTCCTGCAGTTGACATGTTGGGCTGACCTAAAATTAGGACCGAAACCAGTGCGCAATAGCCAAAAAAGTAAAAAAACGGCGAGTACTTGCGCTTGGCTGACTTAAGTTTTGATTCTAATAATAGGGGTAAGTAGGCAATAAGGGCTAATTTTGCCAAGTCCGACGCCTGGAAGCCTAAGGTTCCTAAAATTGGCAGTTGTGGTAGTGGTGGTGGGTTTAAATTTATCCAACGCCTAGCGCCGTTTTTACAGGGACAAAACGCAATATCGGAAGAAGGACCCAAAACCTTGCTACACGGGTAAAAAAAGGAAGCTCCGGCAAGGAAAATTAAAATAAGTAAGGAAAATACAAATAATCCGCGGGAAAACCATTTAATAGAACTTAAACTTACCAGGCTGACAATGGCAAAAAAAACCAGTCCCACCAAAGTCCAAATTAACTGCAATTTGGCAAAATGATATGGATTGCCAAACAAGCGTTGTGAGTATAAAGGTGAAGCGTTGTAGACCATCAAAAGTCCAAAAAGTAGCGTGGCTAAAACAAAGTAATAAAATTTGCGGGATTTTGGGGCAGACTTTTTCATTTTGCGACTACAACAAGGCGACAAAAATTCCTAAAAATGCGCAGATAATGCCAAAAAGCCAGAATCTAAAAGTGACTTTGGTTTCCGGCCAGCCGAGCATCTCAAAATGGTGGTGTAGAGGCGCCATTAAAAAAATCCGCTTTCTGGTAAGTTTTACCGAAAGCTGTTGTAAAGGGCTAGAAAGCCCGTCGACCAAAAACACACCCAAAATAACTACCAAAGCAAATTCGCGGTGCAATAAAATAGCCAGCAACACCAGCGTCGCCCCCAAAACATGACTGCCTACATTGCCCATAAACACCCGCGCGGGATAGATATTAAAATACAAAAACGGTAGTAACGCGCCAATAAATGTGGCACAAAAAGCAGAAAGCGACTTAAATTCAAACATAACCGCCAGCACCCAATAAGCGCATAAGGCAAAAAAGGCAAGTCCACCTGCCAAACCATCAAGCCCGTCCGTAAAAGCCACAAAGTTTAGCACCGCTACAAACAGCAAAAAAATTACCACGGGGTAGCCCCAGCCAATGTGCACATCGCCCACGAGCGGAAACCAAATGTAATCCCAACCAAGCTTAAAATAAGTCCAGTACGACACAAAACCCGCAATAACCGCTTGGATAAAAAACTTTTCATGCGTTTTTATGCCGACATCTGTTTTGCTGCCCACCACCCGCCAAAATTCTGTGTAAAGACGCCACGGTTTTGCTACGACTGTGGAAAGTATTTTGCCTATTTTGCCCAGATTAATTGTACCCAGATGATATTCAAAAAACCCTGGCAAGCCAGATTTTTTATAGACTTTGGACAAGTCCTCAATAAGCCCAAAAAGTCCCGCTAACGCCGCCACAAAGAGCGGAAACAGGGTTTGATCCCGCGATCGATTGACTAAAAAAGTTACAATCCCAACCGTCAACACAAACACCAAACCTCCCATAGTGGGCGTACCTTTTTTGGCTAAATGGGTTTGGGGACCGTCGCTACGGACATCCTCGCCCATTTGGTACTTATAAACAAACTTGATCCAGAGCGGGTAAAGCGCCAAGCTAATTAAGGCCGAGAGAAACAGGTGTAAAAGTTGGATTTCCATTGGGGATATTATAGCCCATTTAGACTAATGTCCGCACCTAAGGATTTTAGGCGTTGGCTAATACCTTCAAAACTGTCCTCTGCCATGTTGTAGTCCGCAAGCTCGTGCTTACCTTCCACCACTAAAGCGTAAAGCAGACTTATTAAAGCATACCTTAAGTCAGAGATTACCATTTTTCCGGGTTTTAACTTTACATTACCCGGGATACTAATTTGAAGTGACTCGCCTACCCGCTCGGTGGTTATTTTAGCCCCCAGCCGATTCAAACCCTTAAGATAGTCCAAATTTGTGGCTAAGACATGCTCGATTATTTTACTTTCGCCACCAGCAAAACAGCCAAGCAGACAGGCAAAAGGCGCAAGATCGGTAATAAAGCCCGGGTGCGGAGCAACGGTGAGGTCAAACGGCTCAAAGGTCGTCCCACTATTGTGCCAAACCCGCATGTCGCTACCAACAAATTCGTAACTTGCGCCAACCTTTGACAGCCAATTTACAAACGGCAGAAGGCGCGCTCTATCCAAGTCCACCAAAGTAATATTTCCATTAGTAAGCAAGGTTGCTACAATAAAAAATCCAGCTTCCTCCCGATCGTACGGCAAAGTAAAATTAACACTTTTAAATACCGCGCAACCTGTAACTACAATAGAACCGTCCTCCCTCCGTGTAACTTCCCCACCAAGTTTGTTGCAATAGTCAATCAGGTCGTCCGTTTCTACATCTGTACTGGGATTTAAAATCACACTTTCACCCAAAATAAACAGCGCGGTAATAATTGCCATGTCTGTTAAAACGCGCGACTTGTAGGGCAAAACCACCTCACCACTTACTAGTTTTACCGCCTCCACAAAACAATTATTAAAGTCTTCGGATACCTCCATGCCAAACGCCTGCCAAATTTTGGCATACTGCATTATTCTTTGACTTTTTGGTAACGACGCTTTGCCAAATTTATGCACTAAAGCTGGCACTAAAAAAGGCGCGGTAGCAACTTTAGCAACTAAGTCGCCTTCAAGAGCAAACTGGGTTAACTGCCCGGAATTTATGGTTAGCGTATTGCCACTCCAACTAGCTGTTACGCCCAAATTTTGGGCAATCTCCAAGTCGTCCAACACATATTTGACTTTAGGAACATTGGAAAGTACACACTCCTCTCCACTTAAAATGGACGCGTAAATAAGTTTTAACGCCAACGCGCGACTCCCGGAAGCTTTAACCGTGCCCACTAAAGGAATTCCTCCGTCTATTTGCGCTGTGGTAGCTTGGCTCATGTTAAATAATTAAAAACAGGCTGTTGACGGTAAAGACGATACCACAAACAATGGTTAGAATAAAAATACCTTTTTCTATTCCACGACGGGAACGGTAGGCACCAAAGGAATTTGCCACCGAGCCAGAAAGCCCGCCCGATTTGGACTGAATTAGGACTAAGAGTATTAACATTATGCTTATTATTATTTGTATAATTACCATAGTGACGCTTTAAGAAACTTTTGACTTACTTGTACGGGCGTAGCGGGGCTATCTACCCCATCACCCAACCGACAAGTCCAATAAATACCGCAATAAAGCCAGAAACAAAAGCCAGGGCTTTAAAACCGCTAAGCTCCGTGTCGCCAAGCATTATACCAAAAAAGTTAATTTGGGGTAGGTAAAAACTTTTGACGGCAAATTCCGGGATTAAACTTTGCAAAGCGTAAAAACCCGCGCCTATTACTAAAATAAGGAGCGCCGTATAGACCAACCCGCCTACCGGAAAAGAAATTATTTTAAGAAGCGGACGCGTAAAGTAGACAATTAGCGTTATGGCGAGGGCAACAATTAAAAAGGTCTTGGTGGGGCTTGAGCCGTAATCAAAGGGTTTGGCAAACGACTGCAAAAGATACATGGCGGACGCGGTGTAAATAAAATGCCTAATAATCGCTCTCATTGGGTTAAGGATACAACATTTTTGGTTGGACGACAAAATTGATGCCGCGCGCTGTGCATAATTGCGGTGGATTTTTTAATGTGGGACTTTTTATATCCCCACCGAAGGGTTTTGGGAGTGTATTGCATTTGAATTGCAAATGCAATGCGTTTGCAATACGACTAAAAAGTATGCCGGACCATATAGAGAGAGGGTGAAGAGCGACAAAGATCATCGCCAACGCGTTATTCTGCGTTGCTTTTCTCCGCTCCCTCTCCCGATGGAACTACTTTTTGCTACAGTCAGGACAGGCTATCGTCCGTAACCCACGGCAGGTCTGACATGTTCTTCCACCAACCATTCCAGTGCCGTGGCAATTCGGACAAGTTATCTCGCCCGTGTTGTAGCAACGAAGACAACCAGGTTTTGGAGAATTCTTGTCCTTTCTCACGCTACCTCCCTCTGCGAGGCTCATGCTCGCGTGTCACACAGCGCCCCGTACCGTTGCAGTAAGAACAGGGCGGACCCCCCTTCCCATCGCAGCCTGGGCAAGTATTATTGTAACTTCCGCGGGAAGGAGAATACCCAGGCACAATCCCCGAACCCTTACATGTCCTGCATTGATAAGCAATCCCGGTGCCACGACACGCTGAACACTGATCTTTCATGATTAGCCCCCATTGTAGTAGTCGCTTTTGCAAGCGCCGTAATTATTATAACAAAATCATCGTTTGACTTTTGGAGAGAGAGAGTTAAATACCGCCATCGTTGCTGTTTCTACACATAATGAAAGGAGCTAGAAATGAAACCGAAACAGCACCCGTGTCCATCTACAAGTGTGGTGGACAGTCAGTTCTTCTCGCCGTGGACTTGCGGAACGTGCGGTCAGACGGGGTGCGGGAAGGGTAGTACCCAAGATGAAGCCGATGGGGACGCCAACACACAGAAGCTAAACCATTGGCAGTACTGTCATCCCGACACCAACATCCCGAAAGGTTCGCGTAGACGGTGAGTAGACGGAGGGGCTGGCGATGTTTGTACATCCAACGATGTCGCCAGTCCCTGTCCCCTTTTAAGTCAACAGTTCTTAGAAAATCCAAACGAATTAATCTCCAACATGTTTTGTTCTTAAATAGTGATGGTAAACCCGCGCAAAGCGGTGGGATTCGTCGCGTAGGCGCTGTAAAAGTTTTAAGGCTTCGGAGGATTTATCTAAACGGAGTTCTTTGTAGATTGGTTCGGGGCTACGATTCTCGCAATGACGCTTTTCTTGCTCACGGTGGTTGCTATCCATCTTGTTACCGTCGATACTCGCCGAACGGTAAACTATTATCTCCTCCTTCTTTGCCAAACCTATAACGGGAATACCCAAACCAAGTCGCTCTAGCACATCCTCCGCCACGGAAACCTGACCCTTTCCACCGTCCACCACCACTAAGTCCGGCAAACCCCAAGAAACTAAATCTTCTCGCGTCTCATGCAAAAACCGCCTAGTTAAAGCCTCCCGCAACATAAAAAAGTCGTCCGGCGTGTCTTTAAGCTTAATTTTAAATTTTTTATACTCGCGCTTTTCAAGTCGCCCATTCACCGCCACCACCATAGAAACCGCCGCGTCTTTGCCGGAAATATTTGCCACATCATAGCATTCAATGCGCTTTGGAGGATTTTTTAGCATGGGCAGGGCGTCCGCAAGTTCTTTAAGCGCTGTCTCATAAATGTCGTCCACCAAATACGGATTTTCCATAAACTCCCGCGGGGCTCTAAAACTTTGCTGGACATATTCAAACCGCCTTAGAATTTTTTTGGTTTCTTCCGCCTGCTCGTACTGCTGTTTTTTGGCGTAGTCCTGCATTTTTTTGCGCAGATCTTCTACTATAGTTTTTTGCTTACCCTGTAAAAATTGGGAAATTTTGGTAATAGTTTGCTGGTACGACTTTTTGTCGATTTTGCTGACGCACGGCGCTGGACAAAGTCCAATATGGCCGTACAAACACGGAGATCCCAGCTTTTGATATTTGGCAAATTTGGCTGGCGAGCAGTCCCTAAAGGGAAAAATGCGCCTAATTGCTCTAACAATGTATTTTGCAGTTTGACTGTCGGGAAACGGACCAAAAACTTTGTCTGACTTTAAAACATCGTTTCTGCGCGCCGTTAAAAGCTTACTAAAGTCGCCCGATTTTCTAATGACGATATAAAGATAGGACTTATCATCTTTAAGGTTAATGTTGTATTTAGGGCGGTATTTGCGGATAAGCTCTGCCTCTAAAATAAGGGCTTCCAGTTCTGAAAAAACCTCGATTGTACGCAGATCGGCTGTGTTTTCCACTAGTTGCTTGGTTTTTCCGTCGCGCAGATTCTTTTGAAAATACTGCCCTACCCGGTTTGCCAGTGACTTTGCTTTACCTACATAAATAACCTCCACAGCGTAGTCCAAAAATTGGTAGACTCCCGGGTTGTGTGGCAGTTTTTTAACCTGTTCCATCAAATGGGACGGCATGTTACAGCATAAGCAACTTGGAAATTGGAGCTTTTAACCTCTTTTTGGACTCTTTTACACTATCCACCACTGGCAAATTTTCGGGCATCGTACCTCCCAACTCCTTAATGGTCTGTCTAACCTTTTTACCAACCTCCATGTGAGTTTTGTTAGCTTTATCCTCGCCAATGATATTTTCACGCTTTATTCTGGCGTCGGCTTGAGTAATTCTAAATAAATTTCCTGCCAACTCCTCGCCCGACATGTGATCCAATATTGCTTGATTCTTCTTTAGGTTTTTCTTTTTGTGAATATCTTTTTGACGCATACCTCCATATAAACCCATGTACCCATAATCCTGAAATGTGGCAAAATTTCTTACTCCTGCGCTTTTTGCTGTACTAGAAAGTTTTTTATTATGCTCTTTAACCTCTGCCCGTAACATAACTCTCCTTGAATCTTCTAGCCTGTCTTGATGTATTTCCTGCCGACGGGTTTGGAGAGCAAAGTAGGTTTGCGCCTTAGCGACTTCTTCTTTTTTGGGATCTCCGTTTTGGGCTATTAGATAACATGCATAGCGAGACAGCTGAATGTCTATAACTTCTTTCCCTTTTACCTCACCATACTGATTGATAGACTTTAGAGTGGTTTTCATGTAGGCAAAATGCTCGTCTACCGGCTGGCCACTATTCACACACGCTTCCTTCGCCCGATCGATTACCGGCAAAAACTTTTGGTATTCGGTGTAACCTAAAAGCGTATATAACTCTCTTGCTAACCAATACTCACAGTCACTTTCATTAATTTTCCTAATTTCTTCCAGTTTGGAATATTCTGACATATATGCGTCCTTTCAACTTATTAATGTAAGTGAAATAGTACTCCATATTAATTATCTGTCAACAAATATTATCCAAATAACCAGCGCAGTGACAGGCTTAATTCAGTGGTATTTTATGTTGTTATGACAAGGATATTTTGGGTAACGCTCACACGAGCGTTACCCTCGTTAGAAATACCATAAATTAGCTATTTTGCATTAACATAAACTTGTGTTTACAAATATCCACCTTAAGGTAAAATTACCTGATGAAGGTGTCATTGATATTTCTGTTGACTATACTATCGTCCCTGCTGGCAAATAATATCTACGCCCAAGAAGCAGAGTTTGACACCACCTATAACATAGAATATTCCGTAGACAATTCTTTGGAAGTTAGCGTTAAGGAAAATATCGCTATTATCAACCAAAATGCATCGGCGGTACCTTCGTCCTTTATAGAAACTATCACTAATATTAGCGTTTATGGCATTAAGGTGTACGACTCAAAAGACAAAGAAATTACGCCGGAAATAGAAGAAAAAGACAAGTCGCTCATTATAAAAATACCAATAGAGAACCCAGCAGTAGGTAAGGATAAGAAAACGCAGATAACATTGTCGTACAAAACCCGTGATTTAGCCCAAAAGACAGGTAGAATTTTAAACATTACCGTGCCAAAAGCGCCGGTCAGTAGTTATATGCAAGAATACAATGTCAGCCTTAAAATCCCCAAAGATTTTGGTCCTCAAATAAGCATTACACCAAAGCCCGTTCAGGAAAAAATGGAGGAAGAAGGCTATGTTTTACTTTATAACAAACAAACATTAGAGCAATACGGCATCAGCGCTAGTTTTGGAGATTATCAGATTTTTGATTTTGAGATTGGCGACGAGTTGCAAAATAGCTCGGTTTTTTCTAAGAATATGGAGCTTGTGCTACCACCGCTAATAAAAGACTATCAGGAAATTAGTATTACGGAAGTTACACCGAAACCACTACGATTAATAAAAGATATCGACGGCAATGTTTTAGCTATCTTTAGAATAGCCGGAAAAAGCTCTCTTGCGGTTAAAGCCACAGGTAAAGCCAAAATATATACTAAAAAAATTGATCCGACTTTGGAAAACTCGCTTACTACTTTGCCTGGTGAGGTCAAAAAGTATCTGGCTCCAAACAATTTTTGGCAAACTAAGGATTCCGCGGTAGAAAACCTAAAAAGTCAAACCGATACCGCCCTAAAAGTCTACACTTACTTAACAAAAAACATTGCGTACGACTTTGAGAGCGCCACGCAAGGCAAAATAAACCAAAGAAAGGGCGGTGTGCAAACTTTAACGGACAGGAAAGGGCTATGTCTGGATTTTACGGACGCCTTTATTACTTTGGCTAGGGCTAACGGCATTCCGGCGCGGGAAATTAACGGCTACGCGTATACCAAAGACCAAAAAACCACGCCCGCTCCTTTGGGGGCTACGCCAGACAGCGCTTTACACGCCTGGGCGCAGTATTATCACTTAAAATATGGCTGGGTTAGTGTGGATTCCACTTGGGGCGCAACTTCCGGTTTGGATTATTTTAGCAAGCTGGACAACAACCATCTGGCGTTTGTAATAAAAGGCGTAAATCCTCAAAGTCCTAAACCTCCTGCTACTATTAAAGTGGATTTTTCGGCTGAAGATTTTTTTACACATGACCAGCAGTACGACTTGGAAAACCTGCCCAATGCCGATTTATTAACTGGTGTTAGTCCTTTTTTAATCGGGGCAATAGTTGTAGGGCTTGGGCTGTGTACGACTTTGGTTTTTCTAAAAGGTCGACCAAAGGTCCGTTAAAAATAACTTGCCCGCCCGCGTCGCCCCCTTCTGGTCCTAAGTCAATAATATAATCCGAGTTAGCAATAACATCTAAATTATGTTCTATAACAACCACAGTTGCCCCCTTGGAGGTTAGCCGTTTAAAAATTGCTATAAGTCGCTCTAGGTCCGCAAAGTGCAATCCCGTTGTGGGCTCGTCCAAGATATACAAAGTAGAGCCGTACGACTTTTTAGAGAGTTCCGCAGAAAGTTTTACGCGTTGGGCTTCCCCGCCGGAAAGCGTGGGGGCGGGCTGACCAAGTTTTATGTAACCCAAACCTACATCGTACAAAGTCTCCAGCTTGCGGGCAATTGGCGGTATGTTTTCAAAAAATTTTAGCCCTTCCTCAACCGTCATATTTAAGACATCGCTAATGTTTTTACCCTTGTAGGTAATTTCTAATGCTTCCGCGTTGTAGCGTTTTCCATTGCAGACATCACAATTTATATAAACATCGGGCATAAATTGCATCTCTATTTTTAACTGACCCTCGCCTCCGCAAGCCTCACACCGTCCGCCTTTTACATTAAAACTAAATCGACCCGGTTGATAGCCCCTAATTTTTGCTTCCTGGGTTTGGGAAAATAACTCTCTAATATGGTCAAAGGTTTTTGTGTAGGTCGCCGGGTTACTTTTAGGGGTTCTGCCAATGGGCGACTGATCAATATCGATAACTTTTTCTATAAATTCCATGCCTTCTAGCTCTTTGTACGGCTCGGGGCGTTCGTCGTTTTTTAAGTTAAAGTTTTGGCGCAAAGCCCGCAGTAAAGTATCCATAATTAAGGTGGATTTGCCGGAGCCGGAAACTCCCGTTACGCTAGTAATTTTCCCAATTGGAATTTTTACCGTTATATTTTTAAGATTTCTACCGGAGGCGCCTTTTAGGACTAAAAAATCATCGCGGTCGAGAGGTAGGGCTTTAACTCGTAAATATCTGCGGTCGGGGTTGACGGTGGTAGTCGAAAAATCGTTTTCCGATTTAGTCAACAGCTTTACTACGCCATTTCCCACTGATTTTCTGCCACTTAAATAGTCGCCTGTAAGCGAGTTCTTGTCACGCATAACCTCCTGCGGGGTGCCGTGCGACACCACTAAACCGCCATGCTCGCCGGCGCCGGGTCCAAAGTCAAAAATATAATCTGACTCCAACATAGTTTCCGCATCGTGCTCCACTACCAAGACCGTATTTCCTAAATCACGCAGGCGTTTTAAAGTGTCAATAAGCTTTTTTTGGTCGCGCTGATGCAAACCCACGGAAGGTTCGTCCAACACATACAGTACGCCGGAAAGCCCGCTACCAATTTGCGACGCAAGACGGATGCGCTGGGCTTCTCCGCCGGAAAGCTCCGTAGCAGAACGGGCAATTGTTAAATATGAAAGCCCGACATCCAGCAAGAAGTTAAGCCGGGCGACAATTTCTTTAAGGATGGGTTTGGCGATGATTTGTTCGTTGTCCGACAGAGTGGGTTTGGAAGGCATGCGCTTTAAGCCCGACTCCGCAGAGTCTAAACTATCGTCAAGGTCATGCAAGGAGCCGTCAAGTGCGCGACTCCTGAACGATTCCGCAGACCCGCCGTAGGCGGGGCGAGGACCTAGTGAAGGAGCGCGCACTGACGGCTCCAACGCAGGAACATCGCCCTGCAGTCGCCAAACCCACGCTAACAAATCGTCCACGCTCATGGTGCTGGCATCCCAAATGTTTTTACCGTCAATAACCACGCTCAACACCTCATCTTTGAGCCTAGTGCCTTTACAAACCTTGCACGGCTCTTTTACCATGTACTTTTCAATTTCGTTTCTAATAAAGTCGGACTTGGTTTCTTTGTGTCGACGAATTAAATTTGGCACCACACCCTCGTACCGTGCCATAAATTGACCCACTCTAAACTTACGATCGTCGCCCGCCCCGTAAAGAACTATTTTTAAAGCTCTATCGTCCAGCTCACCCAAGGGCTTAAGTGTAGAAAACCTGCACTCACGGGCAACGGACTCGATAACCTTGGAAAGCCAACCCATGCTTTCAAAAACCCCGCTCCACGGCATAATTCCGCCTTCGGCAATGGACAAATTCTTATTTAACACCGCGTCAATGTTGATGTTAAGCTCCGTGCCTAAACCCAAACAGCTTGGACAGGCTCCGTGAGGAGAGTTAAAAGAAAAACTGCGGGGTTCCAGCTCCGCAAACGATAAGTTGCACACCGGACAGGCAAAGCGTTCTGAAAAAAGGTGATCAACTGTGGTTTTTGGTTCGGCGGGAAAGTCAAACGAGTCGTCTTTAACAATAGCTAAAATCACACTACCGTTTCCCAGTCGTACAGCATTTTCTACCGATTGATATAAAGCAGATCTAATGTCTTTTGCGGCAGTATCCTCCAATTTCCAACCCGACGATTTAGCAGAAAAACCTTTACCTTCTGCAACTGATCTGGCTAAATTTTTAGTGATGTTTTTGTCACCTTCCAACCGTTTTTTACTTAAAATATGGCGACTTATAACTGCGTCAATAGAATGTTTGTTGGTTTTTATCAGGACGACTTTTTCTGCCAAATCTTTAACCACGCCGTCGATTCGGGCGCGCGCGTACCCTTGCTTTTTTAGATTAGCAAAAAGATCGGAAAACTCGCCTTTTCTATCTTTAACCACAGGCGCCAGAATAAGTACGCGCGCGCCCCGCTCCGTGGCATATTCCTTTTCCCTGCTTACCAAGTCAAAAATATTATTGACAATTTGCTCCACCGACTGTCGGGAAATCTCCCGTCCACAATTAGGACAATGTTGGTGACCTATTCGCGCATATAAAAGTCGCAAAAAGTCGTAAATTTCCGTTACCGTACCCACCGTCGACCTGGGATTGTGACTCACAGTTTTCTGATCAATAGCAATTGCCGGCGACAAACCTTCTATTAGGTCGACATCGGGCTTGTCCATAACACCCAAAAACTGTCTAGCGTAAGACGACAAACTTTCTACATACCGTCGCTGACCTTCCGCGTAAATAGTATCCATAGCCAAAGACGACTTGCCAGAACCAGAAACCCCCGTAAACACCACAAATTTATTTTTGGGAATTTCCAAGTCGATGTTTTTTAAATTGTGCTGGCGGGCACCTTTAACCACAATTTTTGCCAAATTTTCGACTTTTTGGAAATCTCCGACCTTATTTGCATCCGTAATTGTTTTTTCCACAGCAGTCTATTATACGGGAATTATTTGGGTTTTCAAGCCGTTTTTTACCAACCCTTACACGAAACTACGACCATTACATGCGGGCTAAGCATGCCCAAACTAAGGAAGAATTTGCAAGACAAGAAGTTTTGTAAGTACGCAAGCGAAATGCACAACTTGGGGTAAACTGCCCCAGTAAGCTAGAATTTTTTGATTAGTCCACAGACCCCATATTTAAACGAACAATAAACTGCTTTTTATAGATTTAAGGCTTTTACTACGGCGTTAACTGTATGACATTTGTGACATTGTTCAGTTATATTTATTTGCGAACTATTTTTAAGCTGTTGTTAAAGCAAATACCTAGTTTTCTAAAATAATTAACGAACTACCCTAGTTCGGAAATATCACAGACTACGGTGGCTGTAATTAGAGTCACGGTGGTGGAATTAACTTCTTTGGATATTATTGTCTAATATTGGTAATAATGGAATGTTTTGGTGTCTGGGTGTTTAAATATGCTCGGATGTGTATTTATTTAAGTTTTTGTTGTATTTGGATGTTTATGTGATTATTTGTTCGGTTGTTTGCTTGCTTGTACAGGTTGTCTTGATATTTAAATGTTTGTTTGGATGTTTGAGTATGTATTTATGTGTCTGTGTTTTTAGGTTATACTGACAGCCTTAAAACTAAGCTCCCAACATAGTTCGTTTATTTTTTAGTGTTATGGGAATTTTGTTGTTATTACAGGACGGAAATAGTTCGCGTATTTTATCAAGCGCACTAACGGATATTTGTCATATAGTATTGGTTGTTACTACAAGCTTAAATTGACGGGATATGGGATATAGTTCGTTTAAATATGTCCCTTTTGAGGCATACTTAATCATCGAATCGGTCCTTTAAATATATTTCGTCAACATTAAGAGAAATATCCCGCAAGACTGTCTTACCTGCACCACACATCCGCAACCATGTTTTGCTTACATCCCTTCTTTTCTTGGTTATGTTATTTAAATCTTGCTTCATAAACATTCTAACATCGCGGGCAGGATACCTGCGATGTATTAAAGTTACTTGCAAACAACTTTAAGGGTCATACCCTCGTTAAGATCTTCCCAAACATTAAGTCCGTTGGCGTTAGCCAAAACATTATACTTTTCCCCGTCGCCACAAACTCGTTGGGCAACATGCCAAAGTCCTTCCCCTTTTTGCACTACTGCTGTTTCTCCATTTTGACTTGGTACAACCTGCGCACCCTTTTCCCCGGTTTCAGCTGGAACCTCGCTACTTTGGTCTAAAGCTCCATCGGTAGGCTGACTTTCCTCTGTCGCACCATCACCTAATTTCTGGTCTCCCTCCTCCGACTGGCCTTTGGTTACCTCTTTTACTAAATTACTGTCGTCAATAACCATGTTACCTGTTTTTGACTTAGTAAAGTACGCGTAACTAAACACTGCCACCATAACCAAAACCGCAACACCGGTAAGCAAATTTGCCCAATTGGCGTTTGGATTTTGCTTTTTTAACTTATCCATAAACTTGTTAAGATTTTCCATCATAATTGTTCACCTCCTCTACTGAAACATCATCAATGCTACTCAAACATTAATTTATTAATTCACTGGCTTATAGCAACGCCATGTCTTTCGGTCTTTAGTCCTTCTTCTTATCTTTACTGTCCTTATCCTTATCTTTATCTTTTTCCACCGAACACAGGTTTGGCACCTTGCTACCCTTAGCAAAAACCTCACTCCGTCCGCAAGCATTGTCTATTTTAACAAATACACCCTCCGGTATGCTAAATTGCTCGTTAGACGAGCCTTCTAACACAACCTGCATTGCTCTATTCCAAATTGGCGCGGCGCCACTAACTCCGCTTGCTAAATACTGATTCATAGGTTTATTGTCGTTATTACCAACCCAAACCCCTACAACATACGAAGGCGTGTAACCTACCGTATAATTATCCCGTTTTTCATTGGTAGTTCCGGTTTTTACCGCTACCGTATGACCGGCAATAGTTAGTTGACTACGGGAGCCAAATGCGGGCGTTCTGGCAACATTGTCACTTAAAATGTTGCTAATTAAATAGGCCGACTCGGCAGACACCACTTGCACAGGCTTCAGATCGTCTGACGAATACAAGTCAAAACCATTAGCGTCTTTTACAGAGATAAACGGCGTAGTAGGGCGCGCCACCCCACCCCGAGCAAAAGTAGCATAAACATTTGCCAAATCTAAAAGCCTAGTTTCCTTACCGCCCAAAGTCACGGAATAGCCGTAAGAATCGTCAACCTGCCAATTTGTAAGCCCCATTCGCTTACCCAAAGTCACCATGTTATCCGGACCAACCTCTTTTACCAATTTAACCGCGGGAATATTGTAGGAATTTGCTAAAGCGCTCCGCAAAGTTACCGTGCCGTGAAATTTGCCGTCGTAATTTACCGGTTTATAAACCTGTCCACCACCTAGTTGAATAGTTAAAGGCGCGTCTACAATAGGACTTGCGGGCGTAAAACCCTGCTCCAAAGCCAGCGCGTAAGTTACAGGTTTAATAGAGGAGCCAGGTTGACGAAGGGCAGTAATAACATCGTACGCACCCCAGCCTTCCTTAAAGTAGTCCACCGAACCCACATACGCCAAAATTTGCCCGCTTCTGGCGTCCAAAACCACCAAAGCGCCGTTAGAAATACCAAGCCCGCCAGCATTAGCCACCTCTTCCGTAACAATTTCCTGTAGCCTATTATGCAACGCTAAATCCAAACTGGTTTTAACCGTAAGCCCGCCCGATTCCACCATTTGCCTGCCGTAAAGTCGCTCTAATTCTTTGCGGACATAATGCACAAAATGGGGTGCCTTAATGTATTCCACCTGGTCGACAAATTTTAAATCCTCGGCAAGGGCTTTGGTGCTTTGATCAGCCGTAATTATGCTAAGTTCCTCCATGCGGTTTAGCACCAATTTTTGGCGACTTTTAGCCAGATCAATATCACTGGCGTACGACATATAAGACGACGGTGACGACGGCAATCCTGCCAAAAAAGCTGCTTCGCCCAAAGTTAAGTCCTCCACATTTTTGCCAAAAAACTTTTGAGAGGCGCTTTGAATCCCCCAGGCGGTTCCACCATAGGGAATATTGTTTAGGTACATCTCCAGGATTTCTTCTTTGGTGTAACGTCTTTCCACAGCAAATGCCAAAAATAGCTCTTTTAATTTGCGTGTCATAGTGCGCTCCGGAGAAAGCAAGACATTCTTAATTAGCTGTTGCGTAATGGTGGAACCGCCTTGCAGGGCGTCGTCCACAATGGTTGCTTTAGCTGCGCGCACCAAACTTAACGGACGCACACCGTTATGGTTAAAAAACTCGTGATCCTCTACCGCCAAAGTTGCTAAAATAACGGTTTTTGGGATTTTAGAAAGCGCCACCGGCGCGTATTTTTTGTCCACATAAATCTCGTACAAAGGCGTGCCGTTTCTGTCTAAAATTCTTGTTGGACGGTGGGTCTGAGCATTTTCTACTAAAAGTCCTGGTTGCGGAAGCCCGCGGTACCAGCTGTACCCCAAAGCCGGTAGAACGACGAAAACCAAGGTGAACATGCCTCCGCCGGCAAAAATCTTGGCTTTGGCAAAAACATCGCTAACTTTGCTCTTTACTGAATACTCATCGCCTATTTTAATACCACTACTTGCTTTACTTCCGATGTTTACTCCAGTACCGTCACTGCGAACTTTACCGTCATTGCGAGGCGTGGCTAAAGCAATCCCACCATCCAACGCCATAGCTCTATAACTTTTTCGCACATATTTAGTTTTTACATTCGGACTCTGCGCGTTTTCCCTTTGCGCCACATTGATTTTAAGTGCATATTTATTTGGCATGTGTGCAAGTTTTTTCCAAGCCAAACTTACATTTTTTTCAAATTTCTCTAACCTCCTAGCAAATTTTGTAACCTCGTGTGTTAGCTTATTTTTTACCTGTAATGCTTGGTGTTTGCAAGCGTTTGGGATTGTAACAACAACAAATCGTGTACATTTTGTTGACAAAGAGATAAGCGCGACTAAGCTACTGCGCAAAGGTTTGATCACAGCTAAAGAGGATTTTATTACAACCCTAAAAATACTTATCGGAATGTTCCCTACAAAAACTACAGCACCAATAATTGCGTTGGAGATATTTATAATGTGCGACTTATTTTCCTGCATGTTATCCGGGCAGGAAATTATTAATTGGGATTGTACTAGTTATTATGGGTTATGACAAGGGTTTTGCGAATCTATCTACCACCTACCTACCTACCTACCCACTTACTTACTAGTTAAAGGAAAATAACAACATTTGAAAACAAAGGTTCCTATTTCCCACCCCCAAGACCCTGTAACCAGGGGTTCGCAAACGAAGTGCAACATAAGGTAAAAGGCCCGCTATCTGTAAAGTGATTATGAAAATCACAGATAGCGGACCAGTCCGACTCCTCAAGGTGGCGGGACAATGCCCACCCCAACGAGGAGTAAAAAAAGAACCGCCAGCGCCAGGAGTACTAGCGCTATCGTGGCGCACCCATGCTCCGTAGCGCTGGCGGATTGTTCAGCTGCTTCCTTAGCTGCCGCGACGGCAGCCTTCGCCGCGTCAGCGGATTGTGAACCCTCGCTCTTGGCGCTTAGCACCAAGACAAGGAGGATCACAACCCCCATACCGAGCAGGATTTCCATTCCTGCCTCCTTTCGGTGCCGGCTGGCACCTTTTGTATATTTTTTCAAGACCTATAGTATATAGTAGTTTGGCTTATATATCAAGGCTTATTGTCCTAATGACAGTGTCTACCGTCAGGCACACAGGTGTAAGGGTTGAATTTATGTGGAGGTCTTTATGGGTTGGTAATCGGTTCAATTTCCCGCCAGGTTACGAAAACTTACCCAAGGTTTCTTCCTGCCGTAACAACTATTAAAGGGTGCTTGGGCAAATTTTCAATTGGATTGCAAATTTGTCCAACAGTTAACAAAACATTTAAATAGTAATTAAATGTCTGTGATAAAGGGGGCGGATATTTAAATAGTATTTAAAACTATCCCTATAAGAGGGTTATTAAAGGCTAAAAAAGTACGCGGGGATAAAATGGATTCTACAGCCGTTCTCCTCCCTAAATCCAAAGTCGCCACCACCTGTTACTATATAACCTTCACTCGGCTTGTATTTTTCAATAAAACTAAAAAAACTTTTACCTATTTCCCTATTTTTAACATTAGAAGACTTTACTTCTATGGGAACAAGCTTTCCTTGGTTTTCTACTACAAAATCAACTTCTGCGCCACTTCCCGTCCGCCAAAAATTGATATAGGCATTGTCTTCAAAGTCGTGTCTTAACTGGTTATAAACATAATTTTCTAGTAAAAGACTTTTATCCATCCTTAAAGAAGCTTCCTGAAAGTTTTTAATTACCGCGTTTCTAAACCCGCTATCCCAAAAATACATCTTAGGGTTTTTGGAAAGCTCGGATTCTTTGTTGGTAAAGTATGGATATAAACCGCAAATGACAAAAGTTTCTTCCAAGATTTTAAGGTGATTTTTAACCGCTTGTGGTGAGAACCCAGATAAGTCGCCCAAACTTTTATATTCCACCAAACCGCCCAGCTGTAAAGAAAGAGCTTTGGCTAAATTGATAAGCTCAACCGAGGTAGTAAGTCCTAAAAGACCTTTAATATCTTTAACTACATAATTGTCCAGCAGGTCCTTGAGAACCTTTTGTTTGTCCTCGTCGTTAGGACTTTCTAACACGCGCGGATACCCGCCGTACACAAGATAAGTATCAAAATAGTCATTAAGTTTTATGGAATAAGCCCCAGTACTAATTTGGTTGTTTACGGCATCTTTAAGATATTGGTAACAAGATGGATCTACTGACTCCAAATACTCGTAAAAACTCAAGGGGTAGAACTTAAAATAATTTATTCTGCCTACCAGAAATTTGCCCATGTCTCTAACATCTAAGGACGACGAACCAGAAACCACAAACTTTTTACCCAAAGTGTCGTACAAATATTTTAATTTTTGACCAGCTTCTTTTGCGTACTGAACCTCGTCTATAAAAATGACATCGTTTGGGATTACATGTAGCTTGCTAAAAAGCTCTATATTAGTCTCAAATAACTCCCTATCTTGGAGCGATTCAAATGTTATGAAGGCAGATTTTTTACCTTGGCTGGTGACTTTTTCTTGTAAATATTTTAAAGAGGTAGTTTTTCCCACCTGCCTGGGACCCACTAAACCTAATATTTCCTTGGTTTCCATGTATTTTTCTACATCTTGTAGGGATTTACGAGGAAACACCTTATTGATATAACTTACTGGTTTTATTGGCTCTGTTGTCATGTTTATAATTCTAGCAGGGTTAAAACGGATGTCAAGACGCATTCTAGCAGGGCTAGAGATTTTTTTGTTGCTACAACGGGGAAAATAGGCTCTTTAGAGAAGGGTTTTTAGCTTGCGGACAAGGTCACGGATTTTGGCGGCTTGCTCAAAATTAAGGTTTTCTGCCTGATACTTCATTTCTACCTCCAAGCGCTTAATTTCCTTTTTTAGGACATTGGGGGGCAGGGACTGGTAATCGACTTCGGGATCGCTTCGCTTCGCTCGCGATGACAAAACATCCAACTGTTCCTCAATAACCTCCTCCACCAATTTATCTCTAATGGCTTTGGTAATTTGGGTGGGCGTGATACCGTGCTCTATATTATATTTTTCCTGGGCGGCGCGCCTGCGCGTAACTTCCTCAACCGAGCGCTTCATACTACCTGTAACATTGTCAGCATACATAACCACCTCGCCGTTAACATGGCGCGCCGCCCGTCCCATAGTCTGCACCAAGCTTGTTTGACTTCTTAAAAACCCCTCTTTGTCAGCGTCCAAAATAGCCACCAAAGAAACTTCCGGCAAATCCAGACCTTCCCGGAGCAAATTAATACCCACCAAAACATCGTACTGACCACGGCGCAAATTATCCAAAATTTCGGTGCGCTCCAAAGTATCAATATCGCTATGCAAATAAGTAACCTTTATTTTTTTCTCCAGCAAATAGGTGGAAAGCTCCTCCGCCATGCGTTTGGTTAAAGTTGTCACCAAAACCCGCTCGCCCCGTTTAACACGGTCCAAAATCCGAGCCAGCAAGTCGTCCACCTGACCTTTTGTAGGCAAAATGGTAACTTTTGGCTCCAAAATTCCTGTTGGACGCACTAATTGCTCCGCCACTCGCCCCTGGCTCATGTTAATTTCCCATTCGTCGGGCGTAGCACTGGTATAAACAATCTGTCCGACTTTTTTAAGAAACTCATCAAAATTTAACGGGCGATTGTCCAGTGCGGATGGAAGCCTAAAACCATAGTCCACCAAAGTTTGTTTGCGCGACCTATCCCCATTGTACATTCCTCTAATCTGCGGAACGCTAATGTGCGACTCATCAATTACGGTTAAATAACCTTTGGGAAAAAAGTCCAAAAGTGGAAACGGTGCCTCGCCTATCTGCCTGCCGTCAAAATACCTTGAATAATTTTCTATGCCCTTGCAATAACCAATCTCCTGCATCATCTCCAAGTCGTACTTTGTGCGTTGCTCTAATCTGTAAGCCTCAATATTCTTTCCCACGTCGCGCAATTGCTTGAGCCGTTTCTCCAAGTCAATCTCTATTTGCTTAATACCTTCCTCCCGCTTTTCCTCGTTTGTGACATAGTGTTTTGCCGGATAAATCATGACAAACCCGCCTTGGCGCGCCTGCATTTTTATAAAGTCGTCCTCGTTTTGCGTTTGCGATTTAGTATGAGAACCCCGCCGTTCCACTGGCAAACCTTGGTAACTTAAACTATCGCCCGTTAGAGGGTCAAAAAAGTTTATTGCCAGCAAAGTGTCGTCCAAAATTTCTAGTCGCACCGCGTAATCTACATAAGCAGGAAAAACATCCACCGTGTCGCCCCGCACCCTAAAAGAACCGCGTTTAAACTCAAACTCATTGCGTTCGTAGTAAATTTGCGACAACCTCATTAACAAGTCGGACAATCTTAGCTTCATACCCGCCCGCAGTTCCAGAGCGACTTTGGAATACTCCGCCGGCGAACCTAAATTGTAAATGCACGATACGGAAGCCACTACAATTACATCCTTACGCGTCATAAGGGAAGTAGTGGCGGAGAGGCGCAATTTGTCGATTTCCTCGTTAATGTCGGCATCTTTTTCTATGTAAGTATCGGTTTGGGGAATGTAGCTTTCTGGTTGATAATAATCGTAATAGCTAACAAAGTATTCCACCGCGTTTTCCGGAAAGTATTCCTTGAATTCCTGGTAAAGTTGCGCGGCTAAAGTTTTGTTGTGCGACATGATAAGCGTGGGTTTTTGGACATTTTGGATAACATTAGCAATTGCGAACGTCTTGCCGCTACCAGTAACCCCAAGCAAAGTTTGGTGCGGATGCCCTTCTTTAACCCATTTGGTAAGTTTTTCTATAGCCTGTGGCTGGTCGCCTGTGGGTTTGTAGTCGGATTTGAGTTTAAACATGGTGTGATTCTATCACACAAGGGGCTTGACATCTTTGGTATTTATTCGGTATATTGTGTTTACGACTTTGGTTGGGCTTTTGCGTCCTTCTCGTCGCGGGTCCCGGTCCGCCTCTGGCGGACGCCCGACTCCTCGAAAGTACGCAAAAGCCCGCCCATAAAGCGCTAAATTTAAGAAAGGATCAAAATGTCTGCCGTAACTTTATACAAACGCCAAAAAGAAATTGTCGACTACATTTCCCAGTACATTCAAAAAAATTCCACCTCGCCCACTTTGCAGGAAATCGCCAACGCTATGGGACTTTCCTCGCTGGCTACCGTCCACGAACATATTCAAGCTTTAGTTAGAAAAGGCATTATTAGACGCTTTGAGGGCGCAGTTAGAGGCATAGAGCTAATTGATGAAAAACTTGCTACCGCAACTGCCGGCATCGAACTGCCTTTGGTGGGCTATATTGCAGCCGGTAAACCAATTGAGGCCATAGAAAATCCGCTTGCCACCGTTATGGTGTCAGCAGATTTAGTGTCAAAAACCAAAAGATGCTTTGTTTTGCAGGTAGTGGGCGACTCCATGATTGACGAGGGCATTTTAAACAGCGATTATGTGGTGATTCAGCAACAGGAAACCGCCAACGACGGTGAAATTGTGGTGGCGTTGTTGGACAATGAGTTTGCCACGCTAAAAAAGCTGTACCGCGAACCCGATGGAAAAATCCGCTTACAACCGGCAAATTCTAAAATGGATCCAATAATTGTTGACGCGGACTCCATAACTATTCAAGGCAAGGTTACTGGAATCGTCAGACGCTACACCTAACTAGAACTTTCTGATATAGTTAGCAAATGGACTTTTTAACACACGGGGTCAATTTTATTTTGCACATAGACAAGTACCTTGGGGAAATTATTACCAATTTTGGAGCGTGGTCGTATGTTATTTTATTTATTATAATTTTTGTGGAAACAGGTCTGGTTTTTATGCCTTTTTTACCCGGCGATTCGCTACTCTTTGCTACCGGCGCTTTTTCTGCTCTAGGTTCGTTTAATATTTTAGCGGCGCTGTTAATTTTATGGCTGGCAGCATTTTTGGGCGACACAGCAAACTACTGGATTGGACATTTTTTTGGTCAAAAGCTAATTGACAACCCAAAAGTCCCGATTAACCAGGAACACATAGATAAAACCCACAAGTTTTTTGCCAAACATGGCGGAAAATCCATCTTTCTTGCGAGGTTTGTACCAATTGTGAGAACCATGGCACCTTTTGTAGCAGGCATTGGCAAAATGAACTACAGGCATTTTCTTCATTACAATATTCTTGGAGGTTTGTGCTGGGTTTTTGGCTTCACTCTGCTAGGTTACTTTTTTGGCAATATTCCTGTCGTCCAAAAAAACTTTTCACTGGTGGTTTTTGCTATCATCGGACTTTCCGTCGTACCTATGGTCGTAGAAATAGCCAAAGCTAAACTAACTAAAAGGTCTATAACAAATTCTACTAATCCATCTTCTAACTAAATCGATTGACCGTTTTAATATAATATTGACCCGCTGGTGCATTTCGTTTGCGGACTTACCTAGTCGCCAGTATTCTCCCCTTCGTCCAAAAACATGGTATAGTAAAAATGTGGACCTTACTGCCTTTTACGCAAAATTTCCAAAAGATCAGGTTGACAAGGCTGTTGACTATTTAAGCTATCACAACGCCAAGCCACTGCCTAAGGACGAAAATCCCGCTTACCCGATTTTATATGTTTTTAGACATGGTCAGACGGTGGATAATGCCGATTTTACTTTTTGCGGTTGGCGTGATCCGGATTTGACCGAAAAAGGCGAACAACAAGCAAAAGTTTTGGCAGAAAAGTTACGCGACAAAAAACTGCATATGCTGGTGACATCGGATCAAATAAGGTCGATAAAAACCATGGAACTTGCTGTTTCCCTAAACGACTATGCTAAAAAGCTGGAAATTCACAAGGAACCACGCATTAAAGAGCGTTGTTATGGCGACTTGCAGGGGCAAAGCAAGCTGGAAGTACAACTTACAAACCCGGAGTTGTTGCTGGACTACCGTCGCTCGTATGATAAAAAACCGCCAAACGGGGAAAGCATTGCCGATGTGGTTAAAAGAGTAAAAAGTTTTATTGACGAGATTGTGCCCCTCATGAAGATGTACAAAATGAATGTGGCGGTTTCTTGTCACGGTAACTCTATACGGGGTTTTAGACAGCTTTTTGAGCATCTGTCCGACGAAGAAACGGCGGAAATAGAATCCCCGTTGGGTCAGGATTACGCGGCTTATTCGGTAAGATAGTTAAACCCCCCGTTTCTCGACTCATACGCTATCGGAAGTGCGTTCATGTATGCAGTTTGTATGTAAGGACGGTTGAGGTCAGTAGCGCTGAATGTACTGTCTATATGCAGAACCAAATTGTAACCCTTGCCGATTATTTCTTTAAGCAGTTCGTCGATCTCTTCCCCACTACGATCACGCAACTCTAGATGTTTGGCATCAATACATAAACCTAAAGTATTTGAATCGGGCAATAAGAGATCCGCAAGCTGTGCGGGATCTTCCATCCAGCTAAAATGCTCCCGAAAAACTTCGTTAGCAAAAATGGGGTTTTCCAAAAATACCTCCAACCCTAAGAACTTATTAACTACAGCTAACTGATCGCACACTTCTTTCATTTTTGAAATGTCACCATTTGCAATAAAATAAACATGGTCAGGGTGAGTTACAATGCAGATTCGCCCTGCTTGATCGTGTTCATTTACTTCTTTTCTTAACTTTAGTGACATGGCTAACGAGAATAGCAACGGATTAACGCCCCCATCGTCTTCAAATCTGCCAAGATGACTCGGCTGAAAAGCTCCGTAAGGTTTGTAATCTCTCCCAATGCTATTTATCACTTCGAAAAAATACCTTTGGTCGACCCCTAACTCCTCTGCCGTATGTTTAATGTATCCTGTAAGCCAGTCATCACCAAAATTCCTGCAAGGTAATAATCCTAATTCTTGTCCTTGCCCACCTGCTCGTATAATATTACCCTGAGTATCGGTCAACTTCATCGACCCAGTATCGTTTTCACCCAACCTTCGCATATCCAGTAAAGAGCTTGGGGCGTGAACTAAAATAGTAATATTCTTTTCGCTGGGTGATACTTCTTCCCAAAGAATCCAGTCCTTATTAAACATTTCATCCAACCTTCTTTCGACCCGCTCTTCAGAATCTAATACATCGGTCGTCTGGAAGGATTCACTTGATTTTGGGATGTAATATTGGTCTCGTACAGCCATTGTCCTCCAAGATCCTTTCATATTCCTCGCATGTATCCATGCTTAGAAACTTTCTGATGTTTACATCCCGACTAGGATAAGTACTTACTCCCCTAACAAAAAATCTTTCAAACAAGTCGTCCCTACCAAACAGTCCCATAAAACCTGTATCCAATAATACATTTGACAAGGTTTTCACGGGAATTAAAGATACTCCCAAGTAATTTACTTTTCCAAACAAATCGTTTTTAGACACACCTGGGTAAAAATAATAATCGCCTCTTGTAGGGCTTTGGTAACCTATTACCCTATTGCAATCGTCAATTAGTAAGTAGGATTTTGCTTTTTCTATAGAAGAATCGCTCAAAATTAGACATTTTTCAAAGGAACCTCGTTCGACAAAGTTAGTGAGGTTTGTATCAACAAAAGTATCGCCGTTTAGGCATAGAAGGTAATCGTAATCTTTAAAACTAGATGAGTATTTTAAAATAATCCCACCCTGCCCTAACACCGACAAATCGTCCAATAATGTTATATTTGCTTCCTGATGATATCTTTTGATCACATCCTCAAACAAATTTAATCCGTAAGAGTAATTAATAAATATGTCGACAAAACCCTGCCTCATAAGTTCCCTAACAGAATAATCTAACATGCACGAACCGTCGTTCTCTAACGGCAAAAGTGGTTTTGGTGTGGACAAGGTATGAGGGCGCAAACGCGTACCGTTACCAGAAGAAAATATTATTACGGCAACCTTCATGTGGGCTATTTTATCATTTATTAGGTAGAGATTTCCAAAAGACGGTTAAATTTTGAAGTTCGCTCGGCGCGGGCAAGGGCGCCAAACTTTACAAAATCCGCACCAACAGCGTAAGCTAAATCCGCAATAAATGGATCTTCCGTATCGCCGCTACGATGAGAAACCGCTACATTCCAACCTGCCTTTCTTGCCTCGTCCACAAACTCCAAGGTCTCCGTAAGCGTACCCACCTGATTAGGCTTAACAATAACGCAATTTGCTAACTTGCTATCAATTGCCCGCTTTAAAATCCCGGGGTTTGTCACTACCAAATCGTCCGCGCAAACCATAATTTTACCTCCAAATTCGGTTGTAAAATCCGCCCAGGCTTCCAAATCGTCCTCAAAAAACGGGTCCTCCAAATATATTATTTCAAACGACTTTAATAAATCGGCGTAATATTCCTTAAGCCCTCTAGCATCCAACTGCAATTTCTCCTCGTCAATAATATACTTACCGTCTTTGTAAAAAGACCCAGCCGCCACATCCATACCTAAAAAAACCTCCTCACCTACTTTATAATGTTCGCTGGCGCAATCTTTTATGTACTGCAAAGCCTTCTTGACGGTAAAACTCTCTGGCGCAAAGCCACCTTCGTCGCCCACACCTGTAGAAAATCCGTCTTTTTCCAACCTCTTTTTGAGCGACTTATAAACTGTGCGACCAATCTCCACACAGTCGTAAATATTAAACTGTTTTGCCGGAATCAGCATAAACTCCTGAAACGCCAGGTTGTTTTGCGCATGCTTACCGCCGTTTAGAATGTTAAAAAGCGGGGTAATTGTGTGGTTTGGCGACCCTTTCATCGGTGAACCGGTAACCTTTGTAAAATCGTCCTGTAAATATTCCCAAACCTCTTTTTTCTGACCTTGAGATACCGCGCGGGCGTAAGCGATTGACAGAGAAATTATTGTATTTCCACCAAGTTTGCTTTTATTTTTTGTGCCGTCCAACTGAATCAAAAACTCATCAAATTCCTTTTGGGACTTAAATTCCTTCCCAACCAACGCTGGACTAATTACATCCCTAACTATATTAACCGACCTCTCCGCATCCAAACAAACCGCCTCCTGCTCGCCTTTGGAAGCGCCTTCAGGCACAATTGCCCAACCCTTACTTCCGTCGTCCAAATCCAAATAGGTTTTTATCGTCCAATCGCCTCGAGAATTTAAAACTTTAGTGGATTTTACCGATTTAATAGTCGACATGTAATGCTACTTTTTAGATTTATCCGTCACCAGTTTATGCTCCGCGTTATAGACAATTTGCCGGGTTTTTTCTACTACATCGGGACTTACAGACACAGAAGTTGCACCCCATTTTACAAACTTCTCCACCAGCTCCGGGTACTCCGACGGCGCCTGTCCGCAAACGGAGCAAGTAATTTTGCGCCTTTTGCAGGTGGTGACAATTTTTTCTAACGACCACATCATAGCCGGATCAAGCTCGTTATAAGTACTGGCAACCTTGGCGTTATCGCGGTCGACACCCAAAGTCAACATAGTTAAGTCGTTTGTACCAATAGAAACGCCGTCGATGCCCTCGTCAATAAAGTCGTCCAACAAAATTACATTAGACGGAATTTCCACCATCATCCACAGCTTAAAAAGCCCGCTCCTACGCAAACCGGACGCAGAAATTAGCTTTTTAACCTCGCGCAACTGGTCCAAAGTCCGCACAAACGGCAACATGACATGCAAATTCTTGTAACCCTTTTTATTGCGGACGATTTTAATAGCCTCCAGCTCCAAATTAAAAACTTCCGCATCCTCGATGTATCTGCCCGTTCCTCTAAAACCTATTAGCGGATTGGGCTCTTCTCCTTCAAACTCCTCACCACCCTCGAGGGAACGATATTCATTAGTTTTAAAGTCGGTAAATCTATAAACTACAGGACGACCATCAAATGCCTTAGCAAAAAGCTCTAAGTCGTCCGCCAACTTTTTAACAAACTCCTGCGAGCGTTTTTCCTTAATAAACTTTTTGGGATGGGTGCCAATATTAGCAATGATGAATTCCGCCCGCAAAAGCCCTACACCGTCAACATTGCGCTTGGCCATGTCCTCTGCAAGTTGAGGCTCCGCCAAGTTTACATACACCTTGGTAGCGGTTTTAATCTGTGACAAAGATTTGTTAACTTGCGCGACTTTATTTTGAATAACAATATTACCCTCGTAAATTTTACCGTTTGTGCCGTCAACCGTAATTATTTGGCCGTTTTTAAGTCGCTCTGTTGCTACTCCACTACCCACCACCGCCGGCACACCCAACTCACGGCTCACAATAGCCGCGTGTGAAGTTTTGCCCCCACTGTCTGTAACAATAGCGCAGGCTTTACGCATAGCCGGCACATAATCCGGATTGGTCATTTCCGCAACCAGTACATCGCCCTGCACAACCACGCCAATCTCACTGGGCGACTTAACAATTTTTACCGGCCCACTGGCAATTCCCGGACTGGCAGAAAGTCCGGCAAACAATTCCGTTACCTCTTTACTGGTATCAAGCGACTGCTTTTCCTCCGAGATATTAGTTTGCTTTAGCGTAGTGACAGGTCGAGATTGGACAATATACAACTTGTGACCTTCCATGCCCCACTCAATGTCCTGCGGATGACCGTAATGCCTTTCTATATGCGCGCCAATTTTAGCAAGCTCCTTAATTTTTAAGTCGGACAGTTTTTGGACTTCTTGGTAATCGCGCGACACATTGATGTTGCCAATAAGCGTCATTTGCCAAGTTTGTTTGGACAAATGTTTGTGCGTAATTTGCCAGGTTTTTTTGTCGACTAAATACTGATCCGGCGTAACTTCTCCCGAAACCACAGGCTGACCCAAACCCCACGCCGCCTCGATGGATATTTCTCCCCTATTATTAGTTAGCGGGTTGACGGTAAACATAATGCCAGAAACATCGCTTTGTACCATGAGTTGGACAGGCACGGCAATACCAATTTTAAAATGGGAAAAACCTCGGTCGCTCCTGTAAAAAATGGCGCGCGACTCAAAAAGCGACGCCCAGCACTTTTGGACATTTTCCACTACATTTTTCCAGCCCTTAATGTTTAAATAAGTCTCCTGCTGACCGGCAAACGAGGCGTCTGGCAGGTCTTCCGCCGTGGCGGAGCTCCTAACTGCAACTAATTTATCGTGCTCACCGGAAAGGGTATGATAAAACTCTTTAATTTCTTGGGCAAGCTCGCCGGGAAGTTCTGCTTCCATAATGGCGGTTTTTATTCTTTTGGACGCTTCGTTTAGTTTTGCATTGTCGTTGTGATCAAGTCCGCTAAGTTCTGTTAAAATTTTTTGCTTAAGAGAGGTTTTGTCCAAAAAGTCGTAATAGGCTTTAGAAGTAACAACAAATCCGTTAGGTACCGGAATTCCCGCGGTAGTCATTTCCCCCAGGTTGGCACCTTTTCCGCCAGCTATGGCAATATCATGCTTGGAAATTTGATCAAACCAAAGTATTTGGGCAGTTTGTTTGTTCATGGTTTTAGACTATCATAACTAGTCGACAAATAAAACCTCTTCTCCCATCATGTCTACCACTTTTACTGCAATTTTTTGTTTCTTATCCTTAATATCAAACTCGTACTTAGCCTTAATAAAGTCCTTTTTCTTCTCGGGCACATCGGAAATGCAAATATTAAAACTTTTTCCGTTATAATCAACGTCGATAAGGACGACATCGATTTGCGCCCTAAAATCCGTAATTTGCTCATCAAATACCGTGCGATCCAGTGATAAGCGCTTCAAGATCGTGGGAGAAAAATAGTCGTTAATCTCTACTACCGCTTTACCGTCCTTTTTAATGACTTTTATATCTGCTTGGGCGTGGTCAAACGCCATGATCCCATCCTTCTGCACATCTCTGTAATGAATCCGATTTACTGCGCTAATCCTGTTATAACGAGCCAACTCCTCTTCAGTGTCCAACTCTGAACCACTACAAATAAGCAAAATATCCCGATCCTCATCTTTGCGTAAATCAAGCTCATCCTTAACAAGTTGAATATCGAGTTTTGTTAATGGTTTATGGAAATCCAGCAGTTTAACAAGCTTACCTCCCAAAAGCCCGTCAAAAAATCCATCGGTTTTAAGTTGTTCTATGCCATATTTCTCAAAAATAATCCTTTTTATCAATGCATCATCCTGAAAATCGTAGTTGTTGACTCGATAATGAATAAATGACGGGTATTTAGTTTCCTTTGACTCTTTTATTACGCCCTGAATCCGCTTGGAGATAGTTTGGATTGCCCCTTTGTTTAAATCAGCTCCGATCCATCTTTTTCCCAATTTTTGGGCAACGGCTAAAGTTGTACCGCTCCCGGCAAAACAGTCCAAGATTATGGAATTCTCATTTGTCGATGCAAAGATAATCCTTTCCAGTAATGGTTCTGGTTTCTGCGTCGGATACTCCGTGAGCTGACCCCTATAACGCTCTGTGTTCCAAATATCCTTCCAAACCTCATCGCCAAAGGAATCTTCCCACCAGTCTTCTTTCTTCTTTCCCTTTTCTACTAAGGTAGATACATCGACACCATCACCATTAGATCCAAAAACTTGCCCTGTGTTATGGAGTCCGGATTTGTGCTTTTCAAAAACCTGATTAAAGATGTGATGCCCTTTGTTTTTAGCGTACAGGAAAATGTATTGATGTCGTCTTGGGAAATACTCTTCAGAGCCAGACGGTCCTGTGTAACACCACGAAATATCGTTCAAGAAATTCTCGTCACCAAAAACCTCGTCTAGTAAAAACCGTAAATAATGGCTTTTGTGCCAGTCGCAATGCAAATAAATACTCCCTTTGTCGCTTAACAATTCCCTTAGCAATATTAATCGCTCGTACATAAACTGGAGGTAGTTATCGTTTGCCCAAATGTCTGTGTATTGCGTTTGCTCAATAATGTTTTGCTCCTCCCCGTCTATCTTCTTGTCTGTTCCCCGCAATTCAACTTTACGAATATAATCCGCCCCGCTGTCAAACGGAGGATCGATGTAAATTAAATCTACCCTGCCTCTAAATCCGTTAACTAACAATGTCGATAAAATCTCTTTATTGTCCCCATGAAACAATAAATTGCTCCAATTTTTATCAAGCGACTCAAAGCTGGGAGTCTCGTAAGGTTTTTTTACACCAAAGCTTTCACAAAGTTGGGCTGGGTAGCTTTGGATTAATTCTAACGGCTTTTTGCCAACCCAATGGAGCATTGGTCTGCCTTTTACTTTAGAAACTTTTTGGGTTGTAGTTGATTTTTCCATATTTGCAGATTATAAACTTAAATTAACTTTTTAACCATGCTTCTGCACCCTCAAATTTTCTTACAGGCACGGGATTGTCGGTATAAATTATCTCGTATTTAAACCGATTCTCTGGCAAATTTTCTAACTTTCTTACCGCTTTTATTTTTGTCTGTACCTCTAGGTCGTTTTCTTTACCCTCCGCCTTAATCTCAATTATTAAAAATGTTCCGTCCTTTTTGACCACGACAAAGTCAGGAAAGTAGTTGTGATATCTATCATCCGTTCCTTTGTATTGAAAATACATATCCGTTTGCTTTGTATTAGTTAAACCCCCTGTAAAATATATATCATCTACATCTTCCGCCTTTGTTTGTAGTTTATTAAGCATGTAATCGTAAAAACTTTTTTCTGGTTCGGAGTCAAAATTGTAAGGCGTATAGTGAAAACCAAGCTCTCGGATATTTATTCCAGCATAATCTTTTTGATGGACTAAAAGCTCATTATTGTCTCCAAAAGTACCCTTTTTATATCGGATCGTGTGGCAATAAACACCTTTATCGTTTTTATAAAAGACGGGCTTTTGATCCTCATCCTGAAATTTTATCAGAGCCAAGGCCTCGGTTATCTTCTCCTCTATCGTGATGTAATTCTGACATTGTCTTTCTACTTGGTCAAAAAGCTCTCTAAGGTGGTTTCTAGGTAACTGGCCACTTGGATACAATTTTCTTAATTCCCCAAGGATGGGCAGACAATTCTGGTGATAATTATCAGTAATCATCTGTACAGCTGTATAGATATCGTATGTTTCAGTAGAAAAAATTACCTGAACATCCTCACCTGTTGGTGAAAGAACAGTTCCCGTACTTTCTAGTTTTGGCTCAAAAATGGACTTAACAACCAAATTTTGGTAAACGCCCTTTGGTTTAGAAAGTTTGATCTGACTTTGTTTGTTAGTTCCTTGCATAACCTTTTTTATCGTCCGCGTAATCTCTAGGGAAGGGTAAACCGTCTTTTTAAATTCTAAAACTTGGGTTTCCATCTTTTGATCCACTCTGTTAAGATCCGACAAACTCATAGCAAATGTCTCCTTTAACTCTTTATTAAGAATTGCCTGATTTTTTGATTCTATGTAGACAGTTGCTGGCTGTTTATTCTCCGGTATTTGTCGTAAACACCTAGTGGATGCCTGTAAAATAAAGTTATTTGAACTTGTAAACTCCCTAACTAGGGCGGTAGCAAATAAAGAGGGGCAATTCCAGCCCTCGGTACCTTTCCCAACAAGCAGGATTACTCGTTTCTGATTATCGGGGTCGTTAAGTCGGTTGAATTCATCTATTTCTTTCTGTGAAGATTTTTGGGTATTGACTAGAATAATCGTGGGATTCTGTCCGTATTTAGCTAAAGATTTTTCAATGTACGGCTTGGATAAGTCCAAATGCTCCTGATTAGCAAAATAAAATGCGATTTTAGCTTTGGCACCGTTGCTTAAAGCGGTTTTATCGTACTTTTCTAAAAAGTCCTTGACAATATCATCGATAATTTCCTCGGGTTTTTCGTCCTTAATATCGTAGGTTAAAATACCGTTGTGTAGGCTCTTTAAAATGTTATCCTGTATACCCTGCTTTAACGAATACCAAAAAACTACATCTTTTATCGGTTGTTTTTTATAGTAAGGTGTCCCTGTGGTATTAACTACACACACAAGATCAGTTTCAGCGTGTAGGTGGTTTATGGTACTTCTTACACGCTTTAATTCGTCGCCCAATTTGTTTCCATAAGTGTGGTGGGCTTCATCGGAAAATACACCCAAATTCGGTAGGCTTGAGATCTTATTGAGCCTAGCATTTGCTAGCAACTTTTCTTGCTTCTCTAACTCCTCAAATTCTAATTGGGACTGCTCTTTCCGTTTAGCGATTTTTCTTAATGCTATTTTTTCTGTGTTGGTTACAATAATGTTGTAGGTACTTGAATCCTGTACAGGGATCGTTTTTTCACCGTTTCGGGTATAGACCATTTTTATATTGGCTGTAAAAGACTTATAAAATCTTGGTGGTAATATTTTGTCAAAGGGCATGCCAGAAATTTCCCTTAAAGACTCAATGATTGTGGTGCCGGGAGCAAAAACTAAGGAGTTTTTCATAAAATTTGCTTCAGGATATTCGATGCTTAAGCAAAATTCTGTTGCTATAACGGCACCTATGAGTACTGTTTTTCCTGCGCCCATAGCCAAAGCCAGGATGTAGCTTGAGTATGGTAGGTTTAAGGATTCGTGCAAAGAGTCCAACTGCATGGATTTTGCAAACTCAACATCTGTTTTTATTTTCTCAAATAGATCTTCGTGATCAATTAGCATATTTGTAACTATGTTTGTTCTAGGTACACCCAAGGCATTGGCTAAATCGCTACTTCTAGGATAATATCTGTTGTACAAATCAAGCAGTTTTGGCGTCTTTAAAACAAGTCGTACAAACCAGTAAACCTCTAAGGCATTCAATTGTGCCTCCCGCAGATACCGCAACTGACCTGTCTCGTCTCTATTCCACGACAATATTTCACCAACCGCAGAATACTGGTCAGTTTTGTATCCATCTTCTCGCCATTTTATTGCGTCTTCTTGTAGATGTTCAAAAATATTACTCATAAAGTAATCAAAGCGACCCAATTTTACCAGAGTATTCTACTTGTATGCGTACCCCAAGGACTAGGAATAATAGACTGGGGCGGAAGTTATTACCTCGCCAGAAAGTTCACCGACGGTTAACAACTCTGCTACTAAAGATTTTATCTGGTCGACTTCTTGCTCCGTGGCGCCTTCTACCCGTCCCACAATGTAAGGCGAGGTGTTAGAAGCGCGAAGTAGAAACCAACCCGTGTCGGAAGTTGCCCCACGAACGCCGTCAATAATTAAAACATCTTTAATTCGCGTATCGCCCTTTGCTTTGGCAACAATTTTTTCTATGGCTGACATCTTTACCGCGTCGTCACAATTAATTTTAACTTCCGCCGTGTGATACAGCTTGGGAAAATCCGCCATAAGTTGACTAAAAGTTTTGCTTTGAGCAGTGCCAACATTGTCGGACAGCTCGTCGTACACCTTTAACAACATGCAAGCGGAAATTATCCCGTCGTCCAACCCGTAAAAGCCAAGTTTGCGCCCAAAAAAGAAATGGCCGGAAAGCTCCGCGCTAAATAACGCGTCGCCTTGCGCCTGCGGAATGTGGTAGGGATAGCCGGTTTTAATAATTTGACCTTTTCCTCCAAGCTCTGTAATAAGTTTTATGAGACTTGATGACGACTTGATATCGCAACAAATGAGTCCGCCGGGGTGCTGGGGCAAAAGGTAACTGGCAAGTAACATCATAAGTTTGTCCGACTCGTAATGAAAGCCGTTTTCATCCACCAAACCGAATCTGTCGGAATCGCCGTCCAACCCAAAACCTAGGTGGCATTTTTCCTGCAGGACTTTTTTCTCTAGAGCCTGCATAAAATCGTGACGCTCGGGGTCGGGGGCACCGTTGGGGAAGGTTCCGTCCGACACACAGTTAACTTCTACAACCTCCACACCAAGATCACGCAAAATTTTTGGCGCAAAATTACTTGCCGTACCGTTGCCACAATTTAGAGCAACTTTAAATCCTTTACCTTTAAAATCAAATCTCTCCGCCAAAAATTTTGCGTAAAGTTCTAACAGGTCGTTTCCTGGGATGACTTTCCCAAAGGTAATTTTTTTGGAGACTGGCTTCCCAGAAGAATCATTTTGATTTAATAACCCAACCGAAGTTCTGGCAGAAATAGCTTCGTCGATACCAGTAGATAACTCGTCTCCAAGTCCCGCAACAATATCGTCGTACAAACTTAAAATCTCGTCGCCAAAAAAGGGCTTGGCATCCTTAAGCATTAGTTTAAATCCGTTATATTCCGCGCTGTTATGACTTGCCGTAAGAGAAGTTCCCGCGTCCAACTTTTTTTCATACACATAAAATTTAATTAACGGCGTTAAACACTCCCCAAGCTCAATTACATCAATCCCAGCCGATAAAAGTCCATCCCGATATTTTGCATACAGCGCCTGTGAACTTAGCCTATTATCGTAACCCACCGCGCAGTTTTTTGCTCCCAGTTTACTAAGTCGCAAACCAAACGCCCTACCAATTAAATAAGCGTCATCATCAAACAAAGTCTTACCGTAAACCCCCCTAATGTCGTAATTTCTAAAAATTTCCTTAACGATGGTTAAATTTTTGTCAGCCATAAACCTCCTAACTTCTAACTTACAGGTAGAGTAAAAATAAATACAGAGCCTTTTGGTACATTATCTTCCACCCATATTCTACCACCATGCGCCTCCACAATACCTTTAGCAATAACCAAACCTAAACCTGTGCCACTTTCGTTTGAAATACTAGACTCCCGAGCCTGAACAAACTTATTAAATAATTGCTTTTTGACTTCGTTTGGAATGCCGGGCCCGTTGTCCGCCACAAAAATCTGCACAAAGCCACCCTGCAACCGCGACCCTACCTTAATAAACCCGCGTTCTGCCATATGGGTAATTTCCCCTTTGTAGGTAAATTTAACCGCGTTGGACATTAAATTATTAAGCACCTGAACGATCTTTTCTTTGTCCAGCTGCAGTTGTGGCAGGTTATCCGCCAAGTCCAGTGTTAAGTCAATGTTTTTTGACTCGATAAAGACTTTGTAATTTTCTACCTCTTGACGCAAAACAGCGTTTAGGTCGCATGGCAACTTGTCAACCGTAAATTTGCCGGACTCAATCTTTGCCGAATCCAAAAGATCATTTACCAGTTTTAGCAAATCCCACGCGGAGGTTTTAATTTGTGTTAAAAACAGGTCAACATCTTGAGGCGAGAATTTTTCTTTATTTTGCAAAATCATGTCCGCCGAACCTCTAATAATAGTAAGCGGAGCGCGAAGTTCGTGAACCATCATGGCAGTAAAATCCTCACGCAGATTTTTAAGTCGCTCTTCTTCTGAATCGTTGCTTATAATTACCGCCACGCCAATAATCTCCCGGTCGTACTTAACCGGCATAAATGTAAAACCTAAATAATAATTATTAACAAATATTCTTTTTAGCGACTTAATTTCTCCTCCGTCCATAACTCCAGAAACCACTTCTTGGATAGGTAACGCGGCTTTTAATAAAGTTGTAAACTCGGTAATATCCTTGGGTAAGTCATCCTTACACGCTAAGAATATACAGGCCGTTTTATTCATGAGCGACACTTTATAAGCGCTATCAAAGAGCACCACACCCTCGTCCATACTGTGCAAAACCGATTCAATTTTTCCTTGCTCCCTGGCTAAATTGACTTTGTACTCGTCAGCATAAAAAGTCGCCAGCTCCACCACCTTGGTAATAACCTCCGCTGTGGAAGAATCCGTTAAACCGGGATTACTGCCAAAAACACCCACCAAACCTACTATCTCGCTCTTAAAATAAATGGGTGCCATTGCGGAGGTTAAATAATCGCTAATACATTCACCCGGTTGGGGATTTTCTGGTGTCAAAACCGAGCCCCCCGCAATATGGTCTTCCGCAAGAATTTCCTGATTAGTCATGCCCGCGGTAGTTAAATAACCGGAAATTACTGCTTGCTTGCTTTTAATAAAATACGC
This sequence comes from uncultured Candidatus Saccharibacteria bacterium, assembly GCA_964490125.1. Classification (GTDB taxonomy): domain Bacteria; phylum Patescibacteriota; class WWE3; order UBA101185; family UBA10185; genus JBBAAW01. The sequence continues at coordinate 122,367 of CAZBAJ010000001.1, read as the reverse complement.
GCGGCTCACATCGCCTAGAAGTCTTGCCCTAAAAGAGTATCCTTGGGGAGTTTTGTAGACATAAGAAATTGACGACGCGTCCAAAGCTTTTAGTAAATAACTTGCCACTAAATCCAAATTTTGCTCAAGGTCACCCGTGTAAGCTTGCCTTTTTAATAAGTCGGGCAAAGCCTGCCACACCGTAAGTTGTTGTTTTGCTCTTTCTAAAGCTTGGTTTTGGTCTTTAAGTAGTTTTTTGGTTTTTTTGGACTTTACTATCTGGCGAATTACAATAAAAATAATAAAAAACGCAAGTAAAAGTAAAATCGCAAGGTTTAGATATGCGTCAAGGGCGGGTTGGTCATTCATTAGATCTTAAATTGCTATTTTGACATCGGACTGGCTAGAAGTACCCAAAACTACCTCTATTTTTTCTGCCAATTCGGAAGGCAGTATCTTGTACTTCATAATGTAGTCTGTTGCGCCACTTTCCAAAGCCTTTTTAACATTGTCCTCACTACCGTAATTGGTGAGCATGATAACTGGAATATCCGCGGTTTGGGAGTCTGCCTTAAGTTCCGTAAGAATGTTAAGTCCGTTCATGCCGGGCAACATAATGTCCAACAAAATAACTGCCGGCTGATACTCTTTAGCCTTAGAAAGCGCCTGAAGACCGTCGTTTACATTTAACACATCGTAGCCCTTAATTTTAAGTTCCACGGAGTACATGTTAAACAACGCCATGTCGTCTTCTACTATCAGGACTTTTTTTGTCATATCATTATAGTAAAGTAGTCCGACAAAAAATACAAGTGTAATTTTTGGACGACTTAGTACTAAACACAAATTCAGTCAAACGACTTGAATTTAAAGCAAAATAACTAGAGCAAGGATACATACTCATAATAATCAACCCGCAATGATTTGCCCAGCTTGCTAACGCACAGCACATCCACTCGCCAAGGCTTGGTGACATAATTTTTTGCCAAATATATATTAATGCTCCGTTGCAAACTTTTGCGTTTGTAGTAAGTCATGGCCTCGGACGGGTGACAATTTATACCTCCGGCGCGATACTTAACCTCCACAAAAGTTAAAATATTGTCTTTTTCCGCAACTAGGTCGATTTCTCCCCAGCGACAAGTCCAATTTTTTGCCACAATGGAAAAACCTTTTTCCTGTAAATATTTGGACGCTATAACCTCGCCCACTTTTCCAATAAGTCGTGTATTCATATATAACAAGCCGGCATAGTAGCAACCGTACCCACTCACTTAAGATGCAAACTTACCGGCTTGCCTAGCAAAATTATGACTGACACCATTATTACCAAAAGTAATAACATTGCAATACACTTGTCTCTAATCTGAATAGAATTTATTTATCTGACGGGATAGAATAGTACTTTGCCAGCTCGCCGGCCGTCTCCATCCAAAGAGGGACGGCAGTCTCTGCCGCGTAAATACTTGTTTGGGGTTCTCGCAACTTAACTATCATAGAAAATCTTTTGGTGGCGGGCAAAAAGCCCACAAATGTGGCGTTAGTTTTATGCGGATCGTAACCACCGGCAACTGCAATTTGCGCAGTACCCGTTTTGCCCGCCACTACATAGTTTTTAATATTAAAGTATTTTGACTCCCCACCGTCCACCGCTTTTATTAGCATATCTATCATAGTATTGGAAGTCTCTTTTTTTATTACTCTACCAAGCTCTTTTGGCTCCGTGTCCGCTACAATTTTTGGGCGATACAAAATACCACCATTTGCAATAGCATTAAACGCGTTTAACACCTGTAAAGGCGTTGCTAAAATTCCCTGTCCAAAGGACATAGTAGCAAGATCAATGTCAGTAGTTTCCTTGTAATCCCTAAGTAAACTTGCCTCCTCACCCTCCAGTGCCACCCCGGAAAGGGCGCCAAGACCATATTTTCTAAAATAAGTAGAAAGTGCGTCTGCACCAACCAAATGTCCTACCCATGCCGCACCAATGTTGTTAGACTTTTGGAGCAGAGTGGTTAAATTCATGGGTCCTAAAGCTTTTCCATCCCAATTTCTAATAGTATAATTTGAATACACTGCAGAACCCGGGTCGAAATAAGCAGTTTCCGGCGTCGCTAAACCTAAATCTATGGCGGAGGAAACAGTTAACGGCTTTATTACGGAACCCGGCTCATATAAATACGAAATTGCCAGATTTCTATGCTCACGCGCCTTTCTACCGGACTCGGCAGAAACAGCGGGCTCGGTAAAATCCATGTTTTGAGGATCATATGCCGGATAAGTCGCCATGCCCAAAATACTGCCGTCCATGGGATTCATTACAATAATCACGCCGTCTCCAGCATCGTACTTTTCTACACCCTCCTTAAGCTTTTTTTCTATAATGTACTGCACAGTGCGGTCTATGGTTAACCTAATTGGCTTGCCGTCCACCGGTGGAACTTTTGTAAATCCGCCCGTCAAAATAGAAAGACCTAGTGCATCTTTTTCCTCCGTTACTTTGCCTGGTCGACCCTGTAAGTCGCCATTAAAAGCCGCCTCAATACCATAGTAACCGCCTTGTGTACCGTCCTCCTGCTCCGCCACATAACCCAAAACATGCGCCGCTAAAGAGCCTTCCGGATAAAACCGCACGGATTCTTCTTCAAACCCAATTCCTTCTAGCTTTAGTTGCTCCAAGGTTGTTTTTTGAGTTGGGGACAAGTTATGTTCCAAAGCCACCCATGCCAAATTGTAGTCAAGCAACTCTTTAAGTCGCTCATCTTCCTTTGCACTAATTTCCTTTGGTAAAATAGACAGCACCGCGTCAATTAGTTTTTGCTTGTCTTTAAGTTTTTTAGGTTCGGCGTAAAGTAAGTACGACACTTGATTTGACGCCAAAGGATAACCGTCGGAGGTTAAAATTTCCCCGCGTTTAGCAGGAATTGTTATAAAGTTGGCGTATTGATCGTAGGCGCGGGCTATGTATAGTTTGTGCGACAAGATTTGAATGCTAAAAAGTCGGGATGCCGCAATAAACGACAATACGATAATCCCAAGTTTAACCAGAGTAAAGCGGTTGTGCATAGCTAAAACGCCCGAGCAATAGTCGGATTTACAATAGTCTTAACCTGAACTTGCATAGAGGCAAAACCTTGGTCTTTGGCTTTTTTCTCCATACCCACAATGGACGATGCTAAATATATTTCTTGATTTATGGCAGAAATTTGACTTTGAAGCCCAGAAATTTGGCTGTTGACGGTGTTAAGCTCTTTGGTTTTAACCGCAACATGATTGCACACAGCTAATTGGACTAAAAAAGATAAGCTAAAAATCGCTATTGATATTTTGGACAGTTTAGTCATTTTTGCTACTACCTTAACTAACAAAACCACTTTGATGCCTAATACCCGTTTTCCAACTTATTCTCGATCGGCTCCATATCTACAAAACCCTTTCTACCACACGCATTTTTGCGCTCCGCGCGCTGGGGTTGTTTAAAACTTCCTCCGGCGTCGGTTCTAACGGTTTTTTGGTAAGCTCCGCTAAAACCAAAGCATCATCATAACCCCCATCACCTTCAACATCGCCACCAACACCTTTTACATCTTTGGGCTGGGCGCCTTGGGCAAACTCTTTTACAATTTTGTCCTCGAGCGAATGGAAACTTATAACGACCATTCGTCCGCCAGGCAGTGACAGTACATTGTCCTTTACCCTCTCTTTACGAGGGCAAGCAAGCAAGCGCCCAGCCCGGGGCAGTGCACTTTTTAAGTTTTCAAGCTCATCGTTTACGGCAATTCGCAGTGCCATAAAAATCCGAGTGGCAGGGTGCAACCTACCATTCTCGTAGCCTGGAAAAGCCTTCCGTGCAATTTCCGCCAATCTCCTTGCACTAGAAATCCTTTCCATACCGCGAGCTTTTACAATCTCCTTAGCAAACTTTTTAGCAAACCGCTCTTCGCCAAATTCCCAGAATAAATCCGCCAGCTCGTTCTCGTACAAACCGTTTATTAAATCAAACGCTCTAACTCCCAATTTGTCGTCCAACCGCATATCTGGCTCATAATCCGAATCAAAACCTAAACCCAATCGCTCATCCCGCAGTTGTGTGGTACTAACACCCAAATCAAATAAAATCCCGTCAACCTGCGTAAATCCTTTTTCTTGCGCTAACTTGTCGATGTTCTTAAAATTCCCCAAAGTCCAACTAAACTTGTCGCCCAAACCCGCCAGATTAATCCGTTTTACCGCCCTATCGATAGACCCTTGGTTAACATCGATTCCTAAAACCTCACCCCCCAGTTTTAAAAGTTCAAGCGCATGCCCCCCGTCGCCCAAGGTTGTATCAATATACTTGCCACCCGACCGCACTTGCAAAAACTTTAGCGTCTCCGCAAGCATTACCGGCACATGGTACTTTGGACCTTCTGCCACAGACTTCATAGGTCCATCCAAGGTTTCTCTTTTACCAAGTCGCCACTTATTTTTTCTAAATGCTTGCTCCAACCAGACTTATCCCACAGCTCCACATGGTCGCCGGCGCCTATAACCACCACATCTTTAGCAAGTCCGCCGTAAGTTCTTAGTGACTGCGGAACCACAAACCTACCCTGGTCATCAATTTCTGCTTCGGTCGCACCAGAAAAAATATACCTTTTTAAATTTCGCGTCCGCGCGTCCGTTATAGGATTGTCAACCTGCTTTTGCCACTCCTGCGCCCAATCTTCCTTGTCGTACACAAACACACACGGCTCAAAACCCTTGGCTAAAATTATCTGGTCGCCGACAATTTGCTCCCGCAGTTTCTTGGGCAGGGCAATGCGATTTCCTTCCGTAATATTTGGTTGGTATTCCCCAAGAAACATCTTCATATTCGGTACGACGCTTTTCTGCGCGATTTTTCTTTATGGCAACTTTCACCATAATTCACCAGTCTTCACCAATATCTACCATTTGGACTGATGTGTCAAGACAAAGAAAAGGCGAAAGTGGTATAAGCTCGGCTGTTTTTTATTTTTGAATATATCGTGTAAAATACAGGTATGGACATCCAAGCAACCTTACAAAATTTAATAGAGGGTTTTAGAAATCACCCAGAGATTCTTCACGCTTACCTGTACGGATCTCAGGTCAACGGAAGCGCCACACCAGCAAGCGATGTGGATATTTGCGTTGTACTAGACGACGAAAGACTTCCCGGTGATCTTTATAATTACATGTTCAAACTTCAGGAAGAACTTACAGCTCTTGCAAAAGATAAAACAATAGAAGCTATACCTCGGCAAATTATGTCGTACCCGCTTTATTACACATCCGTACTTTTTGGTAAGTCAATCTACACAGCCGATGCTAAAAACAAGGCGAACTTTGAAAACCGCGCGTTAGACGACTATACAGACATAAAACCCCTGTACGATATGCGCTATAATAAAATTGTGGAAAGACTACAAAGTAAAAATGGTAGATAAACAGGCTATAAAACAAAGAATGGAGGAGATAGACAGACGCCTTCTTCTACTAAACGGTTATATTGGAACTGACGAAACCGAATTCTGTGAAAATCCATACGAATATGATTTTGCCATCCGACAACTTCAAGTTATTATAGAGGCGTGCCTAGATATCGCTAAGCTTATAATAGCTTCCGACGGCTTTGAACGACCTAAAGAACTTAAAGAGGTATTTAAAATTCTAGCCGACAGGAAAATAATCGACAAGAATTTGTCGGAGAAATTAACCCAAGCCACGGGTTTCAGGAACATAACCGTCCACAGCTACTTAGACATAGATCTAAACAAAGTATACGAGTACATCCAGATAAACCTTGGAGATTTTGAGGAGTTCCAAAGGCAAATTGATAAGAATGTTGTGCAAAAATAGCTAAGATGTTACAATAAATCCGGTTCCTTTCCATTCCTTTTCTTTTCGTTCAGTTGGCGATCGGTTGTATTTAAGCACCGCGGAAAAGAAAGAAGCCGCGGTTTTTTGTTATCCAAAGGAGGTGAATAAGAATGGAAAATACTAAAAGCTTAATCTTGGGTTTGTGGAAGTTCGACCAACGAGTAAATAATAAAGACTTACTAGAGGTTGCCAATGAGTGGGCTAAGGATGATAACTATATCCAACTTTATATTCGCCGGGTAAGCAAAGATCAATATGGGATTGGATTTGCTTGTAAGCACGACGGAACTAAGGAACAACAGGATGATTATCATTTTAGGACTTCGGACTACCTTAGGAGAAAATTCGGAAATGACTTAGCAGGTTGGGATATAGGCTCTACAGACCAGCTTGTTAAAGGGTTCTAGGCAACAGGTGGTTTGGGAAGGAACCACTTTTATATTCTTGTCGTGATCTCTTTGGAAATAAGCCTAATCTGCTCTTTACTATCCCTATCCCGCAAAGTTACCGTGTCGTCCTCCAAAGTCTGATAATCCACTGTCACACACGCGGGAGTTCCGATCTCATCCTGAGAAAGGTAGCGTTTGCCTATATTCCCTCGGTCATCCCACGCCACGCGAATCCCCTGCTTCAATAAGTCAGCATAAATTTGCCGAGCTTTTTCTACAAGCTCCGGTTTATTAGAAACCAAAGGAAAAACCGCCACCTGATACGGGGAAATTTTTTTGTCCAACTTTAAAATAACTCTGCCGTCAATGTCCTCAGAATACGCGCTAACAAGTAAGATAGTAAATAACCTTGATATACCAAATGTGGGTTCCAGTACATGTGGTACAAATTTTTCGTTAGTAGTTGGATCCTGATAGCGCAAATCAACTCCGGATTTTTCCATGTGATTCCTTAAATCAAAGTCTGTACGATAAGCTAAACCCCACATCTCTTTAAAACCCCAAGGAAACTTATATTCCAAATCCTCTGTACGCTTTGAATAATGAGATAGCTCATCTTTGGAATGCTCACGCCAACGCAAATTATCTTCCTTTAATCCGACGGACAATGCAAATTTCCACATTTCCGTCTTCCAATATTCAAAACCACTTTCCCAATCCGGTGGATTAACAAAGTATTCAAATTCGGCGAGATCAAATTCCAAAGTTCTAAATGTAAACTTACCCATAGTAATTTCGTTACGATACGCTTTACCGACCTGCGCAATTCCAAACGGCAATTTTGGACGCATACTGTCAAGGACATTTTTAAAATTTACAAACATTCCTTGGGCTAGTTCTCCCCTAAGATAAGCCTTATCTTGTCCTGTTGTTATTATTCCTATCTTTGTTTCAAATAACTGGTTAAAGTGTCTGCATTTTGTCCACTCCGACTTACCGCATTTTGGGCAGACTAATTTGTTCTCTTGAATTATTTTGTCAAGCTCTTCCAAAGGACAACCTTCCACATTTCCAATATCCTTAACACCGTCTTCAATTAAATGATCGGCACGCGTTCGGTATTTACAATTAATGCAGTCGATTAAAATATTGGTAAAGCTGGCTGTGTGTCCAGAAGCCTCCCATATCTTTGGACTCATTAGATTGCAGGTATCAACCGCGTAAATGTTCGGTCGACTACTTACAAAATAATTCCACCAAACATCGGAAATATTCTTTTTTAGAATGACACCTAAAGGACCAAAGTCGTAAGTATTAGCAAGACCGCCGTAAATTTCCGATCCGGGGAAAACAAACCCTCGGCGTTTACATAACGAGATAACTTTTTGCAAAACATCATCTTGACTATTTTGACTTTGTTGATTAGCTTGCATTTTCCTCCTTTTGCGTTTTTGCAACCTAAAATCTTTGTACGACTTTAGGGACGGAGGCCTTAGCCCGCGCGGTTCCACCCTACTTTCCGCCAACGGCGGACGCTTTGAGTATTTGAGTAACTTTGCTCGACTCCCGCCTGCCACAGCGTTCATCGTCGAACATGGCAATTTAAGAACATGCGACTAGGTTTGTCAAATGTCCGTCCTCACTACATCAGATTAATTGTTTAAGAAATTATTTTCACGGGAAACTACGGTAGCCCTCTCGGTTAGATCGGCACAGTCGTCTACATATTCCCAGACAGTATAGCGCCCGTCGTTATTCCACGAATCTACTTGCATTTTTTTTGAAAGTGCCCTTAGTAAGGGCAGTTGCTTAGCATAAAGACCTAGAATCTCTGCGTTGCTAACCCCCAAAACCTGTCCGCGCTCCATAACCAAAGCCTTTTGTAAATTTCTTCGATAGCAATCGCAAATATAATACTCATAAAAATCTCTCCTCTCATCGGCATCGATGTCTTTTCTGTAGCGGTCCTTATCATACATGTCGATTACTAAATCAATAAACACATTAGCTACGGAGGGTAAAGAATATCCAGACAAATACGACAACGATTGTTCAAATAAATAAGCTGTGTCCCAATCGATTAGATTTGGGTCTACGATGCTTCCTCTGTCAACGGACTCTTGACCAAACATGTTCCTGGTACTGTATGTCCTTTTACCGATGACCTTGGGGGCAAGCGTGCTGACCGCTGTCGTCAACACCTCAATCTGTTGTTCACGAGTTAGGGCTTTATCGAAAAATCTGTAAGGGTAATCCAGGCTCCCGGTATTTTCGTAGACTATTCCACCCGTAGCAAAACTCATACAAAAACGGTAGAAATCCGCTCTACTCATGGCATAAACCTCCACACCCCATACTTTGTTTATCTCCTCCGCCTCGTACTCATCGCCAAACAAATCTAGAGGTTTTTCATCTGGATCAGTAAACTTTAATTCTACGGCATTCCGAATAAAATCCTGCTCATCAGCGGTTAAACCCCCCTTCACTGAAGTTCCTCCTGTTATCAAAGTTCCTTTAGTAACCTGTGCCAATATCTTCCTAGCTTCCGCTAAATCCTGTGTATCTAAAAACGCCTGCATAGCCTCGTCAACCAATTTTCTGCGACTTGCATACAACTCTGCTCTTTCCTGGGACGGCTCGAGCATAAATGTCGATCTTGTGTAGTAGGCAAAGAGTGACAACCCGTCATCTTTTCCGTACCTTGCCCCGGGGTTTCCGTAAGTGCAATTAATCTGCACTTTATCTCCTTCTAAAGGATACGGCGGATCAATGACACCTAACGCCCCGTCCTCATAGGTTAAGTATCCGTTCCACATTGTCACAGCAACAACTGTACCGTCGGGCAACTCCACTTTGCAATGACCATATTCTGACACACCCTGTCCTTCAGACTTCTCGTAATCAGTTACCCTTCCTTCGACAAGAACCTGTTGACCTAAAACCAAATTTTCATAATCACCATCAAAAGCCAGCTGTATGGAATTAATCCTGTCAATTCGCGCCTCATACCGAAACATATTGCTAATCTCGTAACGCATATCCCCGGTTATCTCTATATCCACATCAATTTCGGCAACACCTACCTTTAGAAGTTGCTGTTTAGCTTCCTCAGATAAACCGTGAAGTTCAAATATATCAGCGTAACGGATGTCACCTACAACCGAGTCTGCAACAAGAAGTACTAAATCGTCTCCCCTTTTTTGAACTGTGAATTTAGAGTTGATAAACTGACCCGGCTTCCACCCTTCAAAACCGGTTTCAAACTTTTTACCAAAAGAGTCTACAAACTGCCCCTCGCTACCAATCATAATTTCGTGGCGTATCGGTGGTGTGGTATCAATATCTAGTATTGATAGATCGCCATCAACTGCGGTTACCGTACCGGAAAAACGCTTGCCTAATAGTGTTTGAAGATCTTTTAGCCAACTATCGGGTTCATTCTCTCGACCCGCATGCTCGTCGCTTCCCCGCCCAACTGAAGCATCCTCATGTTCCTCTTCTCCCCCCCCGTTACTTTTTCATCATCGTTTGAGTCTTTCATTACCACCGTATTAAAGCACGCTTGCTGAAAAAATGTCAAAGAAAAGGTAAAATTGTAAGGATATGAATTATCCTGTCACGCTCACAAAAAGAAATTATATAATTTTGCCAAAAGAAATAAGACACCACTTAGATTTTAAACCCGGAGATAGAGTGATTCTGGAACAAAAAAGCGGTTATGCGATATTAAGAAAGGCGAAAGATATACTCGACTACGCTGGATCGATTAAGGTTCCTAAAAAAATGCGATCGTTAAAAGGTATCTTAAAAGCCCGGGAAATAATGGAAAAAACTTACGAAAGATTTTAAAACAACCTGCTAGAGTAAATGCGTTCATCCAAAACCTCGGAAACATATTCTTTTATTACCGCATCTCCCGCTTTATGACCCCCTTGAATCAGCTTTAAGTCGCCAAAACCCTGCCCTACTTTAAGCGACCGTAAATACTCAATTTCCGTGTCGCCCAGCTCCAACCGCGTCAGCAAAAAGTTATCTAAGCTCATTTCGTAACCCAAAATGCGCATTAAGCGCGACTCAAAAAGATTCATAATTCGCACGGGCACAAAGTTAAAACTGCCTTCCGGATACTTGGCGTAAAATTTGTTTAAACTGCCAAGCGACTTTGTAATAAGTCCGTAAACCTCGGGCGCCGACTCGTGCTGGTAAGTTTCTTGGTAAAAAAACCTGTGTACCAATTCCGCCATGTACAAGCCTTTAGCTATGCCTGACATGGCTTTTTTTAAATGTTTGTGCGACTCTATAACCTGCGCCTGGTGGATAATTTTTATACCTCTGGACGACTCGGAAAAGCTGATTTGAACAAGATTTAGAGTATCCAGGCTGCCAAGTCGTTTGGAACTAATCCTCCGTACGCCTTTTGCCGTAGCGGTAAATTTCCCGTAAACGGGGGAAAAAAGGGTGTACAACTTGTCAGAATCTTTGTAATTAAGGTTCTTTAACACAATACACTCGACACTTTCTGACCTTATCATTAATAGATTTTACAAGAAAAATTAACGAGATACTACTTAACAAGAGAGTTCTATTGGGGCTGCTCTACAACATCGGCTACCAACTCTCTCCATGTGCAGTTATTCTCGACATAAGCGTCCGCCTGCTGTTTCCACGCCTCTGCAACACTCCTATCCTCTATCATTGCCTCCATGCTCGGAACAGTACTTGGGTTACTCTCAATCCCATTAGGGTACATTACAACGCAACCATCAAACCCAAGAGGGTCACGCGAACCTTCGTTGGTAAAAGGAGGAGTGAATGCGATATCATAATCCGTTGCCACTTGATAAACTCTAACTTGTGCATCACTCATCGCCCAACGCAACCTTTCGCTAGTATCCAAACAAACAATGGATTTTGGTTTGCTAGAAATTAATTCAGCCAAATAGTCTAAATCGTCGATTTTTTCAGATGTAAGAACAACGGGGGGGGATACTTCAAGAAACCTGGCGAATCTTCTTGCGTATTCTGCAGAGGAGACCACGCCCTTTTCGCGCTCATATGCAGTTTTCGCACTTCTGTAGAATATCCCTAACCTAGAGTGGGGTCCACTCCCCTTGATCCAATGCCTGTAGTCGTCTATAGCCCTCTGACCCTGTTCGGTTCGTTCAGAATAATCTTTAGGTACTTCAAAACCTTTTGCCATATTTATATCTTATACAAGTGGTTTGTTTTGTCAACACCCGTACCAAAATCTATATCTTAGCCGTAAACTTATAATCCACATCCGTCTCCACCGTGGACTGCTTACCGTTGACACTTAGGTTATATTTTTCCTTCGGCTGGCCGGCTTGCTTTTGGATATACAGCTTGTACTCGCCGGGCTTTACCACCCCGTCAGGCAAAGTGTACTTAAAGGTTATTTCTTTAGTACCACCTGGCGCCAAAGTAATGTAACCGTGTAAAGCCGTTTTAGTTAACTCGTCCGCACTACCTGTATCATCGTTGTCGGAACCTTCTACACTAACTAAGGTCGAGCCTTTTGGCACATACACCCTAAGGTAATCTTTATAAGTAGTCGCAAACAAGGCGTAATCGCCTTCCGCAGGTCCGTAGGTGTATTTTACTTTAACCTCTCTTGCCCACTTACCGCCGGAATTTGTTGTCGTGCTGGTAATTTCCCGTCGCACAAATAAATTGGTCTTGTCACCTGCCAAATTACTGGTAACCACCGACAAATAATCACTGTTTGGCGTATCTATAAGTCGACCGGCAAAATTGTATTTTTCTAACAAAGCTTGGGTTTCCGGGTCCTTCATGTAAATAACAATATGCTTTCTGTTTAACAAGTCGACACCTTTGTCAACAAGCTTTGGCCACAAATTTTTGTCCGACTCAAAAACATTTACTAACATGCGTTCCATTAAGTCGCCCAAAACTTTTTTGCGGTTTGACTGTTCTCGCAAAGCCAGCGAGGCAATTTTTTCCAATTCCAGTACGACATTATCTTTGTTGTAGCTAATGCCGTTAACTGTTGCTGGACCGGTAACTTCCAGAAGCTCACTAACCACATTGGTATCAATGGCAAAAATCCCGTCAACCGGCTTAATCTCCACAGGATTAATTTGCATTGCTCTATTGTACGACCTCATAAAATCGGCAACCGAAGTTGGAAAATCCGGTGAAAAATTGGCATCCCGGGCAAACCAGCGCTCCAGCATAAGATACCGCCTAATTGGAGCTGGCATACCAATGGAAAAATCCGTGTATGCGTCAATAGCATCCAAGGTGTAGTCTATGCTGTACATATCCTTGGAAGAAAAGTCGGAATTCAGCATGGCGTTTTTAATCTTAAAAGTGGCGTAATTTGTCCAAAAACCACCGGTAGGACGCATTTCTGCATTGTTTTGCATAATAATCATGTAGCGCTTTTCCGGAACACCAACCCCCACACCTAGAATTTTAGGAACTATTACCAAAGCTTGCTTAAGGTCGGGTGCGTAATCGCTTAGGGTAGAAAGCGTGGTTTGGGCATAAATAATGTTCGACTTAATGGGTGTACCTCTAAACTCCTCCGGATATTTACTGGCGTCCACTTTGGCAAGCTCGGTACCAACTTTGTCGACTTTAACTAACAAAGGGTCGATATCATTTGCTACTTTAGGCATTAAGGCAATCCACGCAGAAAAAGCGTCAGCAAAACTTAATGTGGAAGTTTCCTGACCCTCGGCAACTTTTAGTCCAGCCGCGTCTGCAAACGGTGTAATGATTCTGGAAAATTCCCTACCCGCGTCAATTGCGTAAAGCGCGGAGTTTAAAAAATATTCAGTATCGGTATAAAACTCTTTTACTTTAGGTAAATTTTTAGCCCAACCAAACTTAGCATCTCTGTCTTGTCGTAAACCCTCAATATCCTGCTCGGTTTGAACAAAAACTTTTTCCAACAGCACCAAGTCCCTATCTAAAAAGGCTTTGTTAGCAAGTTGACCATCCTCCTGCAATTTTTCCGCCCTAACTTTTAGAGCCAAAGCCGGATCTATAACAAATTTGTAGGCTAAAATGCCCACTACCGCCAAAATAACCAACAAAACTCCACCCGTAATCCCTAAAATCTTTATGCCCTTTTTAGGTTTAGACCCGTTCGACCCGTTAGTCGACGCTAAAGTCGCACTATTTTTTTCATTCTTAATATTAGGTTTCCAAAATTTCTGTTCCATTTAGTAGGCTCCTTTCATGGTAACCACAGCGTACGGCGTTTTTAAAATCAGCAAGATGTCGTACAAAATTGATTTCTTACCTGCATAGTCTGCATCAAGTTGTATGCGTTTGTCAAAATTTACCTTTGACCGCCCACCCACTTGCCACACCCCCGTTATACCCGGTTTTACGGAAATTACTTTTTGGACGACTTGGGGTGCGATGTTAAATTTTACCGCCTGATCTTTAATTTCAAACGGATAATACGCACGCGGACCCACGATGCTCATCTCTCCCCGCAGGACATTTATAAACTGGGGAAGCTCGTCTATGCTGGATTTGCGCATAAAGTGAATGTAGCCGGTTTGAATAATGCGAGGATCTTCCTTAGGATCCAGTTTATAATTATTAGCTTTATATTTTTCCATCCAATCGGGGTGTTTTTCCAACCAATCATGAGCACCTGGAATCATGGAGCGGAATTTTAAAAACCTAAACTCTTTGCCGTCCTTACCCACGCGTAGCGGGATGTCGGCAAAAACCGGTCCACCGGGCGATTTTAGCTTAATGTACAGGGCGGTAAAAAACATAATGGGAGAAAACAAAATTAGCGCAAAGATGGAGCCAACTATGTCGACAAGCCTTTTTAGTACCGGATATAACATAAGTTACGGCAGGTTAGTTTTTCTATTGTAAAGGGTTTTGACTGCCTCGTCCAATTTGGTAAGAAGTTTTTGTTTGGAGAAGTTGGACGACTGGTTGATGCAGTCTTGCGCTTTGTAGGTTGACGGGGTAAAGGAGGACAATTTTTGGGCGAGCGACTGCGGGGTTTGGGCGTCAAAAAACTCTCCCGTAACGCCTTCTATAACGGTTTCTAACACGCCACCAGCTCGGTAAGCAATTACTGGTTTTCCTAGCGCCATGGCCTCCAGCGCGGTAATGCCAAAATCCTCTTTCTGAGTGACGATAAGGGCTGTGCAATTTTGCATGGCGTGGGTTTTTTCCTCGTCGCTCACATAGCCCAGAAAGTCAATACTAGTATCATCGCGACTGTCGGTCTGATTTCCTCTCGGATTGTCATCAGAACCATCGCTCTGACCATTATCCCCAATGTCATCGCGAGGCGTAGCCGAAGCGATCTTATTATTTCCTGTCGCCAATTTTTCTAAACGCAACCTATCCGGACCCTCGCCAATGATTTTTAAATTTGCGCCAATTGTTTTGCATGCCTCAATAGCGATATCCACGCGCTTCCAAGCATTCAACCTTGTGACTACTAAATAATACGGGGCGACGCCCCCATCCTCGCTAGGTCCTCGTCCGCCAAGGCGGACTGCGGAATCGCTCGTCACGGGGGCGCGCCCCTTTAATTGGTCTATGTCGTCTACAAAAGGGTAAATTATGGAAGAGTCGCGCTTGTAGTACTTGGCAATACGCGCCTGCGGAGTTTTGGAATTGGCAATAAAATAGTCCACCCTCCGCGCGCCGGCATAATCACAAAGTCGCAATAAAGACAAAAACGGCGTGGCAAAAAACCAAAACAATCGTCTTACTAAGTCGTACCGCAAAAAATTCTCCCGGTCAAAGTAATCCTGCGACTCCCAAAACATTCTACCGGGCGAGTTCATATAACAAATGTGTAAAGTGCAGGGTTTAGTAGCAATTCCGTGGGCAAATCGGGCAGAAATAGAAATCGCCACATCAAAGTCGTCAAATTTAAACGACTCAAAAGCCAGGGCGTGCAAACCCAAAAGTCCGTAAAACCGGTTGAGCGACCTTTTAAACGGCAGACCCTGCATCCATGACGTTACCAACCGGATGTTTTTTTCCTTACAGCGCGCAATCCACTCGTCACTTGCCAAGGATGTGTAAACAGGAGCGTCTGGGTAAAGTTCGTGGACGGCAAGCAAGAGTCTTTCCGCCCCGCCAAACTGTATTAAGTCGTCAAAAACTAAGGCGATCTTCATATATTTTGAATGGTTTGCAGAACAGCTTGAGCAGAACTTTTCCATGAATATCGTCCGGCATGCTGACGAGCTTTGGTTTCAAAATCGGGCGCATCTTTATGTAAAGCATTTTTTATTACATTGGCAATATTTTGAACATCCACAGGATCAAAATACTCCGCCAAACCCCCACCAACTTCTGGTAAAGAAGTGGAGTTGGAACAAGCAACCCTACATCCGCAAGCGTAGGCCTCCAAAATTTGAATGCCAAAACCTTCGTACATAGATGGATTTACATACAAACTTGCCCCACTATATAAAGCCGGCAAATCGTCGTCGTCAACAAAACCAATTAACTTAATCTTTTCCACACACCTTAGCCCCGCAAACTTCTTCTCCAAATTGTCGTAATTAAAATCCCGCTTACCGCCTAAAACCAAACGCAAATCCGGCTCGGACTCACTCAAAATGTCAAACGCCTGCACCAACCGCCATAAATTTTTATGCGTACACGCGTTGCCCACATAGAACAGGTAAGGCTTAGCTAAGCCGTATTTTTGCAAAACCCGCACCACCTCGTCGTCCGGCCTTTTATAAAATCTTTGATCCACAGCATTTGGCGTCAAAACAATTTTTTCCGGCTTTACTCCAAAGGTTTTTATAATGTCGTTCTTGACATAATTGGACACAGTAAATAGTTTGGCCGACCTTTTTATAGCCACATAATGCGTTAAACACCCCGCCAGATATTTTATAAGATAAAGTGCATAAGGAAGGCGGGTTGCGCGACCGGTACGGGTTCGCAGTAAAGTTAAATCGTGGACGGTTGTAACAAACTTTTTGGGGTAAAAAATTGGGACATTAAAATTTAGGACGACTAGGACATCCAGATTTTCTTGAAGGTAGAGGATTGGCAAAATAAACTGCTCCGACAAGGTGTGCCAACGAATATTAGTTTTTACTTTTTTAAAATTTGCGGGCAGGACGACTTTGTCAAAATCCTCCGCCATTACATACACCACATAATCATTTTTGTCGTCCAGCTTGGCAAGTTCCCCAACAATCTGGCGGATATACCGCCCAACCCCCGTCTGACTCCAAAACCTGGCATCTATTCCAATTTTTAACCTACTATTGTAAGGTTTTTTTTGTCCAATCTCAAGCATCTAAATCGTACCCCTTTACCACGGTCTCAATTTCAGAAATTACACGGATAACATTTCCAAAGCATTGTTTTAAAAACGGGAGGGCAGAAATGTCTGGGGGCAATTCTGGGCAATTTGAATTATCAAACTCAAAACTAACCCAAGTAATTCTTTCAGTTTTTACAATATTATTAGGAATCGGCATTTGCGTACGCGGATCAATCGGAACACCCATAACACTTACTCCGCTACCGAAAGTCACGCCCTGAGACCAGCTCACCCCGCCTCCGCTAGGGTGGGTTACTCTTGTCTCAATAATCTCTTTTCTCTTTTGTGGAATAAGGGTCAGGTGTTTTGATTTGTTATTTAAGATGTTGAACCGCCCAATCCATTCGTTTCCTTGAAAAGGTTGAAATTTTTTAAACATGGTTTTTAACTCGTCCGGCAGGTCGGCTGTGGCATTTTCAAATTCTTTTTCTGTCTTGCAAATTGGAAAATTGTGGCCTGAAACCTTTGCTCTTAGATAGTCTAATGCCGAACGAAGATTACCTAAATAATCCTTTATATCCACTAGTAATTCATCAGAAACAGTCTGTAATGTTAAGGAGTTTTTGTATTCTTCTTCAATTTTTTCAATCAAAAGTTTAGACTTACTCAGAACCGCATGAATATCGTTAAATTTTGAGTATCTTATCGATTTTGGCACCATATTATTCTTTTATATTTTTGATAGAAAATGATATGTTTTCTGCAGGGTAATTTAACCTCTCACAGATTTTTGAAAGAAAAGCGATAACGCCATTAGCACTAATACTTCCTTCAACAAACTTATTTGGCATAAACTCCAAAGGATGCCTTAACGGCTTCTGGTTGTCGAAATACCATTTAAATTCATGACTGTTCTGCATTTCCAAGAACTGGGTTGGCGAAAAATCATGCAAGAATCTGCAACCTTTTGTAAGCAAGTCTCTCCATGTTTTTAATTCAGTCCCTCTATCATCGTTTTCAAAATAAAGGAAAGACGGCTTGCTTCCACTAAAGCTATCTTCGCTGGTTAAATCAAAAACCTGCTCTTCGGGGATTGGTTTGATGTATGTTGTTTTAGGAAACGGCCAAATATCTATGGCGTTTTTTATTAAATCTTTTGCTCTCTCGATTATTTTCTCCTCATTCCAATCAGTAAGACCTTCCAGTTTAAAATTTAACTTCAATCTGCTGGTTTGATAGTCAATCTGTTGTTTATTTTCAAAAGTATTATTGGATAACTCTGTATTTTTTGCAGTTAAACTTAAATTGCCTAGAGTATGTAGATATTTTTTATGTAATTCTTGCCAATTATCCCCCAATTTACTTTTCCATTCTTTTGTAAGTGTTTGGGGCATTATATGTTCGACTGTCAATTCGTCAACATTTACAGGATAAGCAGAACTATAGTTTTCTAAAGATTCTAGCAAAAAGTTTCTGTTCTTTGCTTGTAGCCTATAAACCTCTTTTGTTATCAACGCGGCTTCAAATTCATCATCACTGGGGAATCTTTGGGAAACTCTTTTTTCTAGAAGTATAAAATTCAAAATGTCTAAATATATTTCTTTCCAAGATGCTTCTTTTTTTATGTCCTTAGAAAGTGTGATAAACATCTTGTTTAAACCTTGCGTGGTGTTGTCTACAAGCATTTTTCTGAACGCATAGCTTTCAATAGTTATTAAAATGTCCTTAACCGCCTGTTCGGTTAAAATACCATCCTTTAAATCGCTGAAAACATCCAGTAGGTACGGATGCGATACCGTGAACTCAAGCTTGTTAAGTCTGTTTAATTGATTATTTACTACACTATTGGGATGGTTGTTTATCTGTACTAACCAACCATACATTTCAGCGTAATATAGTAGATCCTTTAAAATGGATTCCTTATCCCTGTGAAAATTATCCAAGGAGAATTTTTTAAATACTGTATAAACATCATCCTTTTTTACCGATGTCTTAGTTTTAAAAATCAAGTAATTTCTGACGAACTCTGCAATGTTTCCTGTTAACCTTTCGATATTAAGCCAGTAATTCTTATACATTCCTTCTTGTTCGATGGGTTGTAAATCCATTAAGATGTAATTACGAATCAGATCTCCTGCAGTAAGATCGACCCCCGTTGAGTTTAAACTCTCAAAAATTAACTGCGGATCATCTTGTCCTCTAACCAAATCGATAAGTACGATTTTTAATTTTCTAAATGCGTCGAATACTTCTTTTGGGGATAATATTTCAGACTTTATTTTTTCATAAAAAAAGTTGTAGTTACTCACTATATTTGAATTAACATTTTCGGCATTTCCGTTTGTAAAAAGCTTTTCAAAATGCTCCTTATCCTGTTTATTAGGCTTTAGTCTTATTCTTTTATCTTGTTCCGGTGAATACTTGTTAATCAAAAAGTCCAAAACCTGTTCGGATAATATTTTTTCTTCATCATTTTTTTCCAGTTTGTTTTTTATAAATGTGTGTAAGGCAATTAGTAAAATTGATGTTGTTGTTAATCTCTGCTGACCATCAATAACCGTGTACTCTTGGAAACCGCTTCCGATGGTGACAAGGGTACCTAAAAAGTGGTCTGCTCTCGCGTTGTTTTTCAAATCTACTAGGTCATCCCACAATCTTTGGCAATTAATCCTAGTCCAAGCATAATCTCTTTGATATACAGGTATTATAAAGCTCTTCCCAGTACCTTCTAAGAATTGGTAAATCGGTAATTGTTGTACTTGCATATCTATACACCCGTTATAAATCAAACATTTCGGTCATTATATCTAATTTACCCTTATAAATAAACCAAACCTGTAACAACAGCAGAAAAACCACCTTTAGACCGCATGTAATCAAAAATCACACCTTAGACCAACTGCGTTTGCGACTTGCAAAGATGGTCGTCAAAACCACAATCGTAAGACCAAGCAAGGAAGAAACAAGTTGTGCTAGTGCCAGTCCTTTAAGGGACAAAACTGGAATCAGCGCTAGAGCAAGGGCAATAAATACGCCAAGCTTTACCAAAGAAATATACATAATAGTCTTGGTGCTGTCGTGAATATAAAAATAATTTTCCATAAACGCGTGGATGGCAGAAATTGCCGAGGAAACAATCAAAATGTCCAAAATCAATAAAGAACCGCTAAATTTGTCGCCAAAAAGTTTGGTCACAAAAATACCGGAAACACCAACAAATCCAAACGCCAATAGCAAAATAAGCACACCTAAAAACGCGGTTTCTTTTAAGTCGTGCGGGAGATTCTCCTTTTTACGCCGGGCATTTTGGGGCAAAATAACCGTAAAAATAGAAAGCGAGACTAGATTAAAGACATTGGCAATTTTGTCGGCCAAATAAAAAACCCCAACATCTGTAAATCCTTTGGAAATTTTAACAATAGTATTGGAAATTGCGGGCCAGCCTTGGGAAATAAGCTGGGAAATTCCTGCGGGAAAACTGGTTGTAAGAATGGGCAGAAACCCTTGTGACGAGTTATCAGTTTGACGGAAAAACTTAAATTCCTTTGGGATAAAAAAGTAGAGGACTATGCAGAGTCCCATGGACAGGGAAAATATGGCGTAAATAGTTAGTAACGACGGGGTAAAAATGTGCAGAAGCATAAGTCCGCCCAAAATTGCTTTGACTATTGCCGGAATGGTGTTTAGCAAAACCGCATGTCTAAACATTTCTAAAGACTGATAAATAGCAAAAAGCGTGACATTAATGGAGTAAAAAATAAGTCCGACAAGAAAAATAGTTATTACCGGAGGCGAGCCAAAACCTAAAAAGTACAGTACGACAACGGATAGAAGACAAGCTACACCGAATAACGCTACTTTAAGCAGATAAAAACGCTCAATTAACATTTGTCGGTTTTGGGTTTTAAGCGACTCGGCTACAAAAACAGAATTTGAGCCAAAATCCACCACCTTGGACATAAAAACCAAAAGGGTAGTCAGCAGGGCGTATTTGCCAAAGTCGGCTACATTTAATGTTTTTGCGCAAGCGGTAAGAAAAATTAGTCCAAAACCCGCATTTATTATGTTGCCGGCGCTAACCAAGGAAACTTTTTTTAACACCGTTACATATCTCATTGCGCCACCAGCTCCCCAAAATACCACTCCTTTGCCGAGCCGACAAGCTTTATTGCCGGATACTCTTTTTGAAATTGTTTAAATCGACTTTCTTTGGTAATAAATAGTAGCCGGGTTTTTTCCGCGTTAGCGGTTTTTAGCGACTGGCGTAACGGAGTAAAATCGGTGATTTCAAAAGGTCCGTCTGCATAAAAAAGCGCTAGCGGAAGCTCGATTCTGTCCAAATACACTTTTTCTTTTTGACCGTAAATGCTGTTTTTAAGTTGCATCATTTGCGCCTGTGACCCCGTTAAGTCGGACGGGTAAATTAGATTCTTATTTATTAGCGTATAAATCAAGACGACGCAAACTGTTAGATAAATTATTAGAGTTTTTAAAAAGAAGGACGAGACATGCTTAAGTTGGGAAAGTTTGTGGTCGACAAAAGCTAAAGCAACGGAATAGAAATAACCAATTAACAGCGTCAAAGCAGGGTAAATGGGCATAATATACCAAACCAACTTGGTCTTTGATAAGGAAAAAACTGCCAAAATTAACACCGCCCAGATTAGTAGTAAACCTAGCTTTGGACGATCCGTTTTATTCTTAACTAGACCGTAAATCGCATAAACTACAGAGGGAATCAAAGCTAAAAACCAAAGTCGCATGGAAACTTTTAGTACAATAAAATACCAGTAAATCGGCCCGGTCTTATCTTCCGTTTCCAGCGTCGCCCTGCCAAAAACATGATAACCCAAATAGCTTGTTATAAAGGGTTGACCGTGAAGCTGATACATTTTTAAATGCCATGGCAAAAATATCACTGCAGAGGTAAGTAGGACGACAAGAATTTTGGCTAGTGAGACAAAAATGGTAGACGCGGTTGGGCGACGCTTAAAAAGTCCAGAAACTTCCCAAAGTGAAATAATTATTAGAGGTAAAAACCCCACCACGCCTTTAGTTAAAACTGCAAGTCCCAGAAAAAGTCCTGCCAAAACAAGTTTAGCTTTGCCAATTTCTTGCGAGGCTAGGTAGTAAAAATAAAGCGATGCGAGAATAAAAAATGTGCAGGTGACATCTAGCATGCCGAGTCGCGAGTAATACAAAAAATGAAAGATTGTGAGCAAACTAAAACCTGCTATAAAACCCGCGGTTTTGCCAAACAGCTTCTTACCAAAGATGTAGATTAGCATAACGGACAGAAGTCCAAATATGGCGGACGGCAGGCGGACGGCAAGCTCCGGAGTTGCTGGAAGAATTTTTAAAGCCAACGCGGAAAGCCAAAAATACAAAGGCGGTTTCTCAAACCACGGAAGACCATCCCGCCAGAACATGGTTAGCCAATCGTTTGTTTGCACAATGTTTTGAGAGACCTTGGCGTAAATAGCCTCATCGTACGGAATTAGATGATTAGAACCTAGGTTGATAAAAATTAGGGCTGAAGCGATAACAAATAAAACTGCCGGCGGAAACTTTGGATTAGAAATAAAATAAGAATAAATATCGTTCCAAAGGCTTTCACCACGATCGACAAATTCCGTCCGCAAGCAATATAACCCGTAAAGAAAATACAAAAGTAAGATGATCCAGAAAAACTCCGAGTTGTAAGAATAAAAAATTCCAGCCGTCAGAATACCTACGACGGAAGCCGTCATGGCGGAAGTAACTATAAATTCCTGGCGTTTTTTTAGGCGCAAGGACGCGTAAAGTAGAGTAAAAACTACGGTGGCGTAAAACATCAACATGAGAGAAAAACCTAAAACGCCGGTTTCTGCTAGAAGCTCTCCCCAAGTGGAATGAGCCGGCACACGGGTATTCAGGGCGGCGGGATCACGCGCAAAAAAAGTTGCAGAGATTTTGGATTTAGCAAAGTGTTCAAAAAAACCGCCGTACCCGCCGCCCAAAATGGGATATTTTTCAAACACTTGCCAGGCGCCGGTAAGCAACAAAAAATGCGAGTCAAACGAATCCAAGCGGTAATGAAAATACTGCCGGATCTCCCGTCGTACAGGGCTTTGCTTATCTAAATACTGTGACAAAACCCCCCCAGTAACAGCCAAAAGTAAAGAAAATATGACCGCAAAACCCTTGTATTTAAACTTTCTAAACACCAAAATTAACACAAATACCAAGAGCGCCAACGCGCCGGCAATCCAACCACTGCGGGCGTTAGTCAACGCCAAGGTCACAAACATTGTTATACCCATTAGCCCAAACTTTAGACGACGCCTCCAAGTCGACACCAAAACTAAAGCACCCACAATCGGCAGTAACAGCACCAAAAAACCGGCAAAATGGTTTACATCCCAAAACAGCGAGCCTACTCTAGGCGTATGACCGGGTACATTCCAAAACGCGCCAAAGATAAAGTTGTAGTTTTTATAAACCCAAATTTGCACAAAACTTATGAGCGACAAAATAAAAGCGATGCCGATGTAAACCTTAATAATTTGTAATACGCTAAATTTATCTCCGTCAAAAATCTTACTAAAGTAAAAATAAAGCGCAACAACCGTGGTTAAGAAAACATAAACTGACAAACTAGCAGGTATGTTTTTGGAAAAAAATATGGAAACTCCGGCAATCGCCCAAAATGCCAAGAGCAAAATCGGGAGCGGACTTTGAAACTGCTCCTTAAACCAATCCAACCGTTTATTTTTGACCGACTTAAAGATGTCGAGCATTACAAAGCCCAAAACTGCTCCCATAACGACTCTAATTGGCAGAATGTTCCAAGAATAAACGCTAAAAAGCTCCTTGTGTAATAAAACCGAAGCAGCCAAAATAAGGTAGACCGATTTTTTAGGACTTACTAGCATCGCTATTAGCGAAAAACCAAAAATCAAGGCTATAAAAACAGGCTCAAAGTTCATGATAAACCTCCAAAGTCTGCCTGGCGGCATTTTCCCAAGTGTATTCCTTTTTAAAACTTGCCGGAACTACTGGTGCAGGTCTTGTGTAAGCCTCCCTAAGCGCATTTTTAATGGAGATTACATCAGCTGGCTCGCAATAAACCGCCAAGTCGCCCAAAAGCTCTCTTGCCCGTTCCCCACTGGCTACTACATTTGTTCCGCAAAATAACGCCTCCAAACTGGTGAGTCCGGTGGTTTCAAACCAGCTGGCAGAAACTCCCACTTTAGCAAAATGATAGTAACTGGGAATATCATCCTGCGGAATAAAACCCGGGTGGACAATCCAGCTATTGCTCTTTAATTGATTGTCGAACTTGGCAATATAGCTTTTGTGATGTTCGCTCCGTCTGCCCAAAAACACCAGCTTGACATCTTCAAAACCTTTTTCCTGGCGGAAAAGTTTAACCGCTTCAATAATATTTAATTGGTTTTTTCTGGCCTCTATTCTCCCGACGCATATTATGTAATCCTTAAACGCTAGTTTGTTTACAAACTTGTCGCACGACAAAAACTGCTCTGACACGCCATTTACCACCTTTTGCCATTTAAAATCCACTCTATAAGTCGACTGTAAATCCTTGGCTTCCTGATCCGTCTGCACCAAAACTATGTCCGACATTATTAACGCCTCTCTTTGCGTCCGCCTGTAACCAAAAAAAGCACCTTTTAAGGTTGGAAGTAGCTTAGATTTGTCGTGCAAAGACCGGTAAATATTCTTTAAAATATCACGATGCTCTTGCTTGCGGATAAAATAACCCACCAGTTTACGGAGTCCAAAAGTGTAAATGTCATCAAACTTTTTAACCTCAACTTCTGCGTGGTGAATGGGCGACAAAACAATATGTTTGCCGTATTCCTTAGCTTTTTTAACATAAAAGTAGGTCTCCGGCACCCAGTCAAGCTGAAAGATATGAACAAGATCGTAATTTTTAATATCCACATGTGAGTTTGTCGCAACATCTACATCCACGCCAAGCTTTTTAAGCTCTTTTGCGGTATTTTCTATTTGGACGGTGTCCCCGCCGGCAACCGTGTAAAGATCTGACCTTGCTAGAAAAAGAACTTTCATATTTATTAAATTTTTAGACAACTTTCATACAGTTTATGATAATTCTCGCCAAACTTTTCCAAAGAATAATTCTTTTCAATGTAACTTTTTTGTTGACCGTCGTCCCGCGGTTTTTCTAATATGTCCACCAGTTTTTCTGCCAAATCCTGATACTCCCCCAACTTAAAATACAACGGAAACTGCCCACCAACCTCTTTAAGTACCGGCATGTCTGAACATAAAACCGGAAGTCCGCAAATTAAAGCCTCAATTAGCACTATTCCAAAGCCTTCTGCCAAAGTTGGGAAAACAAAATAGTCAAACGCGCTATAAAATTTAAGCTTTAAGTCGTCGTCAAACCGACCAGTAATAACCATCAGGTCTTTAACGCCCAACTCCCCTGCCAAAGTCCACAAATCTTCTTCCAAGTCACCACCGCCACAAATCATAAGTGTATACTTGGCGCGGTTTATGTTTTTGTCGGAAAGTAATTCCGCAAACGCTCTAATTAACAGGTCGTGACCTTTTTCCTTAGTCGTCCTGCTAATGTTTCCAATAATTTTGGTTGACGGATCAATGCGATATTTTTTACAAACCTCTTTGCGATATATTTCCCGTTCGTTTTCTGCTACAAAAAACTTATAGGTATCGATGCCGTTTGGAATCACCGCAAGCTTTTTTTGAGTAATTCCCGCCTGCATCTTTAACTGCTTAATAGTTTTGGTTAGCGCAATTTCCCTTGTCGCCAAAATATTTACCGCTAAGGAATAAAAAATATCGTAAATAAGTCTTTTTGACTTTGGGACTTGCCAATCGGTAAACGGCGTGTGTTGATGAGTAATTCTAACCTTGACCCCCGCCCAAAACCCCGCAAGCAGTGTATTAGCAACCGCTTTAAGCTCGTGTGCATGAACTATTTGAATCTTGTTTTCTTTTAGAAATTGTCGTAACTCTTTGATGTAGGTAATATCAATGTCGTCTCTAATAGTTTTCTCTGTAACTTTAGCACCCGCTTTTTTATACCAGTCGTAAATTACCCCGCCATTACACCAAACATACACCTCGTGACCGTGGGCAAGCATTTGGCTTACTAAGTCCAAAACATGCTGCTCCATACCGCCAGGAACGCCTGAATTTAATGTGTAAAGTATTTTCATATATCGAGCGTCATTGCGAACGCAGTGAAGCAATCCCAGATTGCTGCTTTAGTTCGCTCCTCGCAATGACTTTGTTTATTAACTCTAGCATACTGGCAACTTTACCGTCCCAATTATTGTGTTTGGCGACTTCTTGTCTGGCTTTAATCTTGTCAACCGAATCTTCCGCAACCGCCCGCTTTACATTGTCAACAAACTCATCGTCACTTTTAGAAATATAACAAACATCTTTAAACAATGTGTAGACAGGCATATCGGTTACCACCACGGGCAAACCCGCTGCCAAAGCATCGTGAAACTTTACGGGAAAACACCCGCCAACAGTGTAATCGTTTAGCTGGTAAGGAATAATGTAGGCGTCAAAACCAGCAAAATAATTATGAATATCCGCGTATGGTTTTGGACCAAGTAAATAAACGTTCTCAAAGTCAGATAAACCCAGTTCGTCTTTTGTAACCTCCTTACCTTTTATTGCCATAGAGCCGATAAGCACAAACGAACAGTTCGGACACTCTTTGATAACCTTTTTAAACAGTTCCATGTCGAATTTATATTCATCCAGAGCCCCAGTAAAACCAATTACCGGTTTCTTTATTTTAGCTAAGTCGCTGGGAAGCTCCTTTATTAACTTTGCGTCTTTAAACTTTTGGTAATCTCCCACATTTGGCGTAAAGTGTGTGTTAGGATTATGTTTAATCAGCCTGTCAACCAAACCCGGTGCGGAAGCAAAAATCAAATCCGCCTTTTTAGCCAATTCCACTTCCTGCAGAATTAATTGCTTTTTACTCACGGTGGTGGCATAAAAATCACTATTTTCGGGAAAACCAAGGTAGTTATCTACACAATCGTAAATTAAAATGTCGTGATGGAGCCTACCCACATAGTCCATAAGCTCTTTTAGTTGGACATGATAAACCCACAACAGAGTCTTTCTTGTGGGATCAAAGTAACTTTTTGCTAATTTTTCTATACTCTTTATATGTCGACTTGTATTGAAACCAGAGTTTGGCAAAAAATTTAAAGGCGAATAAACTAAAACCCCGCTTTCTTTAATAACGCTTGTCTTGGTAATTAGCCGATTTTTTGACCACGCACCGGCTAACACCTGTCGTAAAAAAAGTCTGCCGGTATTAATCGGTGGCTCCACAAAAAGCACCTTATGCCCCAACTTGCTAAGACGGCTCATGACATGACTTTTATTTGTCCAATAATCTTTAAGCCAAAGCTGGTTGGAAAGGCAAATAATGTTGTATGTATCGCTCACAGACCTAATTTTACCAGTAATCGGCGGATGTTAAAAACGACCTCACTGTTTTGAATGCTCCAAAGCCACTCTTGGTGCCAAAAGCCTTTGTCGTAGGTGCCGTGCCAAATCCCGTCAAAAAAGGCTAAACCCATAAATTCTATTAAGATTGACGCTATAATTGCGCCGTAAAAAAGCCGTTTGGTGCGGTTGTATAAGGACGACTTAAAATACGGGATTAGTAGCAAAATAAGAAACGGAATAATATCGCTTGCCATTCTGTAACCAAAGGAATAACCGCCGTACCAATGTTTCCACGCACCTAAAATCAAAGTGTGGGTTAGGACAATCGACAAAAAAACTAAGTAGATTAGATTTTGACGCCAAGCTGATTTTCTTAAAGCTAGGTAGGCACCAACTATGCTAAAAATAAAAATCGGCGAGTAGATTAGCAGACCCTTGCTGGGCGACAGCCAAAGTCCCAAAAATCCCCACGGGAAGGGCGTTAACCAATTACTCCCTACTTGGTTAGCGTAACCCTGGTTTCCCAAGTCAACAAAATAAGTGGCGTTGTACCAGATAAAAAACACTACGGCAGGAATTAAACCAACTAAAAATATAACTTTGGTTTTGACTATGGAAAATAGCATCCCAAACGACAATCTGCTTTCCAGAGTTTCAGAATTCCAAAGATAAATGGCTAAAATAACAAAGTACGGAAGGAGTATCCCGGCAGTAGGTCGGGCAAGTACTGCTAACCCTAAGAAAAACCCCGATAATACCAAATTTCCATAGCTTCTCTTTGACTTAACAATTACATCACCGCCCCCGATATTGTCGCTAAGTCCGATTCCTCTCAAGTCGCGCGACTTTAATAAAAACAGCAGGCTTAGAACGGTAAACAATTGAACGGCTCCATGTTGCCACAAAGATTGAGAAATCATAGCAAAATTAACCGTCCCAAAAAGGTAAAGCGTAGTGAGTAAAATCGCCTTTTTATCGTCAACCAGCTTTTTTAACAAAAGGTAAAAGAAGCCCCCGCTTAAAGCCATGATTAGCGACGCGCAGAGGTGAGAAAGCAAAATAAGATTTTCCCAAGTAACGGGCATGCCCGCCAAAACCGGAATTAGATAGACTGGCAGACTCATAAGCCCCGTCATTACGGGAAAGGCGGAAATGTAGTGTGTCTCCAAAGTACATCCTTCCCCCACGCATGACTTTGTAGGATCTTCTTTGACGATTTTTCTAAAATAAAACGGCGTTAAACCTTTGTCGTACTTTTTGTCATCAGGATGCGGATATTTTTGGATAATCATTTGGTAGTACGAGTCCGCATAAAAAGTTCCTTCTTTTATTATATTTACAGGTAGAAACATAGCCGGAATAGTGTCCTCCGACTGAATCGCCAAAGTATTTATGCCAGTTTTATAGACAAAGAGCCAACTAAAGAAGAGGGCGACAATTGAAAAAACCGTTATTATCCAAAATGTGTTTACTTTACAGCCCTTAAACATTGTAGTATACTGTCCCAGTGAAGTGATACGCCATTGGCGTACGGTACGCTAACGTCCACGAGACCAAAGCGTGAGGCACTTCACCTAAATCTTCTTCTTCTTATCCATAACGGAATAGAATTTTTTACCTGTTACACTGTCGGCTATTAAAACCCGTACCTTTCTCGCAACCTTAACATTATTAACATCCTCAACAACCATTGCTTCCAGTGCATAGAAAGTCCTATTACCTTTTATTGTTATATCCTGAATAGTGGCGGATTTCTCAACTATCCCTCTAACATGTTTTAACAACTTGAATCTTCTGTACAGATCGGCATTTGTACGAGATTTGTTCTTTGGTCGAACCAGATGATTCCACCCCATCAATGTAACATGAACTTTCTCATTAAATGCGGGACAAAATAATCCTGCTACACGCATTGAGTTGTAATATATAAACGCCTCGTTTTTTGCTTTCGTCATGTCCATTAAAATATTATACAACAGTAAATTGTATTTTTATACATAGTAAGTTTTTCTAGATGACCTGTATCAGGGTTTAAAAATGTTCGAGATATCGACGAAATAACAACCCCAGTAATTTTGTCGTACTATTTCACACTAGACAACGATTTAAATTGTTGCTATAAAGTTTGTATGAGCAGAATAAATAATAATCCAAAATTACTAGCTACTTTTGAAGGTTTTAATATCCGAAGATCTTACGATGAAACCCAAGAAAAATGGTATTTTTCTATTATCGATATAGTCGCAGTACTGACTAATCACACAGACTTTAAGAAAGCAAAAAGTTACTGGACGACTCTAAAAAACCGCCTTAAAAAGGAAGGAAGTGAGTTGGTCACAAAATGTGACCAACTGAAAATGGAATCCGCAGATGGTAAATTTTATCTAACCGATGTTGCTGATGTAGAAACACTACTAAGGCTAATTCAATCAGTCCCCAGTCCTAAAGCAGAACCAATAAAGCTGTGGCTAGCAAAAGTTGGATACGAACGCCTTGAGGAAATGTCAGACCCTGAAAAAGCTTTGAGCAGAGGTCGCGAATACTGGCAAAAAATGGGCAGGAGTGACAAATGGATTCAGCAACGCATGATGGGTCAAGAAGTCCGAAATAAACTAACCGATTATTGGAAAAACAACGAAGTTACGGAATCAAAAGAATTTGCCCTCCTTACAAATATAATTCATGAGGAATGGAGTGATCTGTCTGTAAAAGACCATAAAAAACTAAAAGGACTTAAAACACAAAACCTGCGCGACCACATGACCGATGCGGAATTAGTCTTTACCGCTTTGGCAGAGCTTTCTACCCGTCAAATTGCTGAAACTATGCAAACCAAAGGTTTGGAAGAAAACAAAATCCCCGCTAAAAAGGGTGGACGGATTGCCAAAAACGCCAGGCTGGAACTTGAGGAAAAAACCGGCAAAAAGGTAATAAGTAGCAAAAACTATTTAAAGAAAAATGATAACCTGCTATTAAGCTAACTACCTTAAAATCTCAGGCAATTCTTCCGCGGTAAAGCCCATTTCTTTAATAGAATCCTTACTTACCTTGACAGAAAGGGCGCCAAACAAAACCTCGTACTCTTTTACCAATTTATGCAGGACTTCTTTGGGCTCGCCAATAATCTCCACCACACCGTTTTCAATTTTAATAGCGCCCACCCTTTTTGCCATGTCTATTGCCAACGGTCCAATGATCTCCTTTTGCATGTTTACGATTTTAAGTACAGCCTGCTGGTATTTGTTAATATCCATCTCAACCGCCTCCATGTGACGATCTAGTTAGAGAAATCCCTAACCCTGTATAATACTATTATTAGCATGTTAAAACTTGGTGTCAATATCTATAATGGATAACCTAAACTTTAAAAAAGTAACACATGGTGAGTTGCAAACAATAGCCGACTTTGTGTCGCATTACGAACCTTACAGCGACTTTAACCCCATGAGCCTTGTCTACTGGAACAGCAAACGCCTAAACATGTACGCGATAAGCCAAAATGTACTGGTTATTAAAATTGTCGACTATTTAAAAGATGTCATGATCCACTCGTTTTTAGGAACGACTGTGGGAGAGGACTTGTTTAGTAAGTTGTTAGCTTGCCCAGAGGAACTAAAAATGGTACCCGAAATAACACTGGCAGGACTAAGTAACGATGTAGAATTTGCAGAAGATAGGGACGGTTTTGACTATGTTATCAATCTTAACGACTTTGCTAATATGCAGGGGGGTAAATATAAACCACTGAGAAAAAGGCTAAACAACTTTGTCAAAAAAAATCCAGGATGTAAAGTACAATTACTGGATCTTGACGTTCCTGGCACTCAAAAACTGGTTTTTACTTTAACAGAAGTGTGGTCAAAAAATAAAGGTTTTGACAGATCGAAAACATCAGAAGACCTGGACTCGGTAGAGGAGTACATCAAAGCGTCTTATCATTTTGACTGTGTAAACACCGGGCTTTTCATAAAAGACAAGTTTGTCGGTTTTTCATTCAGTCAACTACTGCCAAACGGATGGTCTATGGGACATTTAGGAAAAGCTGATGTTGCGTACGAAGACTCTTCACTGTTTCTAGAACACGAGTCAGATAATATTTTACGACAACGCGGGGCTAAATACATAAATCTACAACAAGATACAGGATTGCAGGGACTTAGGCAAAGCAAGTTAAGCTACCGTCCAGCCAGATTCTTAAGGAAATACATAATCAATAAATCTGCTTAATTCGGGGCGCTCGTCTAGCCAAGCTTTTTATAAGCTAAAATGGTCATTTCTGGGTATTTAGAACCAGTCCAGTTATATTTTTTAAAGAAATCTTTGGGGTAATCGGGTTCGACATTAAAGACTCTTTTAAAACCTAATGGCTTTAGCATCTTATCGTACATGGTCGTAGTTCTTATCCAAACTGGTACCTTAACACCGTCAAAATTTGCGTATCCAAAATGCGGCTTATCTAGGGAATCGAAATCTTCAAACAAGTCTTTAATCTTTAGGGAGTCCACAACATGACCCTGTGGAAACACAGCAAAAATCAGAAAACCATTTTTCTTAATTACCTTGGATAAATTAACAAAGGCATCTTCAACCTCGTTATCGGCGATCCATTCTAGACTATGTATCGCTGTCACAACATCGTATTTTTCCGCCAATTCTTGACTACTAAAAACCTCGTGCTTATGATTTGCATGAATAAGCTTAACCCCTCTATCCACCTTACTTTTTGCCAAGGAAAGCATTCCCTCGGAATGATCTATGCCTGTAACCTCATGACCGCATTCAGCTAAGGTTCTGCAAAACTCCCCTACCCCGCACCCAAAATCCAAAACAGTCAGCCTGTCATGCCCAAGATCTTTAATTAAACCTTCTATAAAGGACAAAAAAACAGGCCAGCCAACTTCGATATTTACGGCAGCATCTGAGTGAATACATCTTTTTACTTTAAATGTATTAAACCTGTCGGCCAACTGGCTCCACAGTGATCCATCGGTCTTTACATCTATCTTGCTAGAACGCATACTGTAAGATTTTACACTATATCCCATAGTTTTGCAAAGATGGTTATTTACATGGATAGAACGGGGTGCAAAATGACTGGGCTTCTTAAGCATCGATTCTACTTGTCTGAAGGGACCCTGATTTAATTACCTTTGCCAAGTTTTGAAAATTAACTAAAGCCAACGCCATTAACGAGTACGAAATAACAAAAACTAGAGCGCTAAGACTTCCAGCCTGCCATGTTTCATGAGTGGTCTCGTAAATAAACATGCTGTCGGCCAAATACTGAAATACCAAGGCAATAAGAATCATCAGAACAGGTTTTTTCATAATACCGCCGAGGTATCCTCTTGTAGTCAAAAATGCAACTAAACTCATAGACAAGAAAAGTGACTGACCTAATGGATAATAAATTTCTATGATTGTATTTATTAACGGATTGGAACTAAAATCGTAGGTTCTTAAAAAGAAAAAATATGAAAAAATTAAAATTAAAACAGGTGTACATAAGGCAATGAGCTTGTTGGTCGATTTTTCTAAAGACGCGTGTAAACCAGATGCCTTAGCAATGTAATAGCTACCAAAAATATACAACGGCACGCTTAACACAAAGAATATCTCACAAAAAGCAGGGTAAGCATTTTCTAAACCATACGCATAATACAGAAAAGTATAACCAGCCTGCCCTAAAAACTGGCACATCAATCCAAGTGAAAGTAAGGTCAAGGAGATGCCGATCTGACTCTTAAAGTAGCCCCAAGATCTTGCGACTACTAAACCAAGTATGCTACCAAACAAGGCTATAACGCCGTAGGTGTCAGAAAAGTACCCCTGCCAGACCTCGTCGGGGTTAAAAATATTAACAACAGCCCAAAACAACAAGAAAAACAAAGAAACCGCAATAAGAAACCAGGATCTTTTTAACATAACTAAACTTATGTTAATAGTACATAAGAAAGTTGTCAATAGGTTAAAACGATATGAGATATGTACCACCGAACATTATAAGAATAGAAAGGAACTTTTGAATAAGTTTGACCTGTCTAAGATCTTCTTCGACAAACTTTGGGAAGAAAATGGAGAGCAGAATACCAAAGGATAGAACAAAAAAAGGTTGGAAACCAGAGTCCACAAAAAATACCAAGGCGATAGGAGCCAGAAGAGTGGCGTAGTTTAAAGAAGTCCTACCTACAGAAATCAAAGACTCGTTTAACGCGTTTAATGAAAAAACCCTAACAGCGTCTTTTTTAAAAACTCTTTGGAATTGTGATTTATAGACAGGTATGCATAGAAGAATAAGGGCAGAGATGAAAATTCCAATATTTTCCCAAAACGAGGTCACCCAAAAACTCTCTTCAAGAGCAATAAACTTAAATATCACGCCACTAACAGCAGCAAAGAAGCAAGACAGCAATGAAAACAGCAAAACATCCGACTTTATCTTATAAGTGGATTTTCCACCGATTGAGGAGTTAATTTCCAGTGTCAAACCTAAAGCACCAATCAAAATCAACAAACAGCCGATAACTTGTCGTAAGCTTAATGTTTCCCCAAGGAATATAAATCCAAGAATAAAAGCTAACACAGAGGTAAGTTGTAAAATGAGCGGAACTACCACTGATGCCTCGTCTTTCTGAAGTGCGTAAAGGTAAGGCAAAACCCAGGCTACATAAAAAGTCCCATTTAGCATTATTAGTAGCGCGTTTTTTGTGGAAATTCCAAAAACATTTGGTCCAAAAAGCAAAATTAAAAGCGCCACCGGCAGACCCATTAATGCGCTAAAAATTATGAGCGAGCCTATTCCCCTGCCCTCAACCACCTTTTCTATTAGATATTTGTCAATATAATTTACCAGCGCGTTTAAAATAGGCGAGATGATTGTAAAAGCAAACCAGGTCACGCGTGTAGTATACCGCGGTATACCGTTTTAACCAATTTTGGTATAACCGAATATACCAAGGTCAATTATCGGGTTAGTACCAACGCATTGCCGGAAACTAACTCCGTTGCGCCCACCTTTTGGCTTATCTCTTCGCCAAAAACTTGTACCGCTTTGGTATTTTCCGGTGTTGCCGGGTAAGTCACTTTTACTTTTTGATTTACTGTTAAACCTTTTTCTTTGCGCAAATCCTGAATTGCCCGCACCAACTCCCTGGCAATTCCCTCTATTTTAAGTTCTTCGGTAATAGTAGTATCCAGAATTACTTTTAACTCCGCCTTCTCCTCTTCGGACTGCTTTGCGTCAACCCACTCAACGGCTTTAACATTGACCTCGTCTTTTATTAACTGGTCGTATTCTTTAGTTAGCGGTACGACGCCTAAGACGCTGATTTTTGCCAAGGGTTGTCTAACTGCTATACCGCTTTCTGTCCTTGCTGACAAGGCTTGAGACGCAATTTTCTTGGCGGTTTCCATGTCGTCCAGAATATTTTGCTGACTTTCTGAATTAAAGGAAAAATCCGTGTACGACCTTAGATGGATTGACGCTTCCTTGAGGGTTGAATCGAATTTTTGGAGTCCTAAATACATTGACTCTGCCAAAAATGGAATTATTGGCGCGATAGCGTGGGTAAGTTGCAGTAAGACTTGGTACAAAGTCGACAAAGCCTCATTATCTCCACCGGAAACCCTATCCCGCGACCTTCTCACATACCAACGAGACAAATCGTCTACAAAGTCCTCTACAACCCTAACCGCCGGCGGAGTAGTATAACTTTCCAAATTTTCCGATATTGACTTGATGGTTTGACTTAGTCGTAGCTTGATCCATACATCCAAAATATGTGTACTAGTAGAGGTTTTTCCTGCAGTCCAATTATTGGCAGTAGCGTAAGTCTCAAAAAATTTGTAACTATTCCAAAGCGGATTCAATGTCCGTTGCAACTTATTCTTTATATCCAACTCGTCAAAATTGGCATTTTCCCCTACCATTAACGGCGAGCCCAAAAGATAAAGCCTTAGCGCATCGCCCCCATATTTATTTAAAACATCCTTAGGATCTGCGTAGTTTCCAAAGGTTTTGCTCATCTTGCGTCCGTCGTTGCCTGCCATGGTTCCAGTGCAAACAACATTCTTAAAGGATTTTGTACCAAAAAGCGCGGTCGACAAGACATGCATGACATAAAACCACGCCCGTACTTGCGGAATATATTCCACGATGTAATCGCCGGGAAAATTCTTCTCAAACTTATCTTTATGCTCAAACGGATAGTGAATCTGCGCGTACGGCATGGAACCTGCTTCCATCCAGGAATCCAAAACCTCTGTGCGACGCTTAAACAGCTTGCCGTTTTTAGTAAAAGTAATCTCGTCAATATACGGCCGGTGTAGATTCTCCACTTTTTTGCCCGACAATTCTTCCAACTCTTTAATTGAGCCTATTACCACTCGCTCGCCGTCCTCGCTTTCCCAAACGGGCATGGGGGTTGCCCAAAAGCGCGTTCGGGAAATACACCAATCAGGCGCCTGTTCGATGCCGATTTTAAACCGACCTTCTTTAATATGTTCCGGTACCCAATTAATATCCTTATTATTTTCAATTAGTTGACTTTTTAACTGTTGGACATTTACAAACCAAGAATTTTGCGCCTTTTGAATCAAAATTGTATTACATCTATCGTGATACGGGACTCGGTGGACTATTTTACTACTGTCGAACAGAAAATCTCTTTTTTCTAAATCCTCGGTAATGACCGGATTTGCTTTGGTGTAAAACATTCCTACAAAAGGGTTCTCTCCGGCGTTACCTTGGACAAAACAGCCTTCACCGTCTATCGTCATCATAATCTGCAACCCATAATGCCTGCCCATTTGAGTGTCAATATCCCCAAAACCCGGCGCGCTGTGGACAATGCCGGTACCTTCCTCCATATTTACCATGCCCTCAAAGTCGTACACTTTAAACTCTCTATCATTCGACTTAAAAAACCTGTACGGCGGTTCGTAATCTAAACCCAGCAATTCCAATCCTTTAAATTCTTCCAAAACCGTATGCTTAGAATCGCCAATTACTGCTTCCAATCGCTTTTTTGCACAGATGTATCTGTTTCCCGGAACTTCGCTTTCAAAAACTATATAGTCTTCCTTTGGATCAACCACCAAGGCGCGGTTGGAGGGAATTGTCCATGGAGTAGTCGTCCAAGCCAAAATGTAATCACCCTTGAATTTACCCTCTGTCAATACTTTAAACTGAACGATAATAGCCGGATCCTCGTAATCTTTGTACGAATTATCCATGGCGATTTCAAAGTTAGAAACCGGCGTTCCGCAAGTTGTACAATATAAGGAAGTCCGTATACCCTCGTAAATAAATCCTTTGTCGTACAGTTGCTTAAACGCCCAAATTACACTTTCCATATAGCTCTGGTCGGTTGTCCTATAGGCATTCTCAAAGTCCACCCACCGCCCGATTTTGTCTACATACCAAGCCCATTCCGCAGAAATTTCCGAGGTATATTTGTAACACTCCTCCGTAAACTTCTCTAAGCCAAATTTCTCTATGTCGCGCCGGTTTTTTATTCCAAGTCGCGCTTGAACTTTATTTTCCACCGTTAAACCATGGGCATCCCAACCCCACACCCGCTCAACGCGCTTGCCTTTCATAGTCCAATATCTAGGAATTACATCTTTGGCAATAGACCCAAGCAGATGACCGTAATGCGGGAGACCGGAAATAAAAGGCGGACCGTCGTAAAAAACATACGCGTTGTCAACAGAGTTCTTGTCAACCGACTTCTCAAAAATATTTTGGCTTTTCCAAAAGTCCAAAACATCATTTTCCATTTGCGGTAGGGTTTTTGTCTCTTTTAACATAGTCAAAATCTTACCAAATTTGACGCTTGAATGCACTACTGATACATTTTAACCATGCCCACAAACACTCCGACGATTAATTTGCAAAGTCCGCCAAACCCACATAATTCTCAAAATCAGCCGCAAATTTTTTGTAACAACCCAGAACACCAAATTTTAGCCGAACAGATCTACAAACGCGGACTGGAATTATTACAAGAAAAAGAACACACGGAAAACCTGCTGTATAACATCTCGGAAGCGGTAGTGGCGGTAAATAAAGACTTTAATATTAATATTATTAACAAGCCGGCGGAAGACTTGTTGCAAGTAACAACTGATCAGGTAGAGGGTAAAAAGTTGGGCGACATGTTAAGTCTGGAAACCGAAGAAGGTCAAAACATCACCCCGCAGGATTACTGTTTTAAAGGGGCGGATGTGCTGTTACAGAATCTGGTTTTTGACTCGTCGTACGGAAAAAAATACTTAAAACTTCAGTCGACCAATATAAAGAACCCGCAGAATCAGGAAGAGTGCATTATCACGCTGACCGATGTTACGCGGGAAAAGCTTTTGGAAAAGTCCAAAGATGAGTTTATTTCCATTGCCAGCCATGAACTACGCACTCCTATGACCATTATTAAAAGCTATATTTGGATGTTGGAAAATAGCAAATACGGCAGTTTGACGGACAAGCAAAAAGACTATCTGGCAAAGGCAAAAAACGGTGTGGAACGCATGCTTAACATGATAAACGATACTTTAAATACCTCTAAAATAGATCAAGGAGGTTTGCAGTTAAAAATTGAGGAATTGGATATTAGACGCTTTTTAGACGGGGTGACACAGGACTTTTCTATTAAAGCTGGGGAAAAAGGTTTGGGCTTTAGCGTGGAAATTGCGCGAGACTGCCAGTATGTGTTTGCTGACCGGGGAAAGTTGCAAGAAATGCTAGTGAACTTGTTGGGTAATTCCATTAAATTTACTACTACCGGTTGGATTAAGCTTGTCGTAACCAACCAATCGGATGGATTTTTAAAATTTACGGTTACCGACACGGGCAAGGGCATAGATCCCCAAGATGTCAAACGCTTATTCCATAAATTCGGTAGAATAGATAATTCTTACCAAACTATTGCAGAATCCGGTGGTACGGGTTTGGGTTTGTACATTGTTAAAAATATGGTCGAAACTATGGGCGGAGAGGTAGGTGTAGCATCAGAAGGACTTGGTAAGGGTTCCACTTTTTGGTTTACCCTGCCGGGTAGCTACGACAAAGTCCCGGAGAAATTACGGGAAAATTCTGTTATGAGTTTGGCATCGGTTGTGGAAACGCATGTGACTTCCATTTGTCCGCTTTAAAGCAAACTGTACCAAAACCTAATTATCCTCATTAATAAGTCCTCCGGTAAAAACAAAAACGGAGGGGCAACTTGCGCGTCCCCTCCGTGGCTCAAGTACTAAACCCTAGGTTAATTACTTAACCGCATCCTTAAGTCCTTTTCCTGCTTTAAAAGCCGGGGACTTAGTTGCCGGAATGTGCATAGGAGCTCCTGTTTGAGGATTCCTGCCTGTTCTGGCAGCTCTGTGTCTTACTTCAAAGGTTCCAAAACCAGTCCAAGTAACTTTTTCACCCTTTGAAAGGTTCTTCTGAATAATCATTTCCAACGCATCTAAAGCCTTGGAGGCATCCACTTTGGTAAGACCTGCCTTGTCGGCAAGCTGATTTACTAATTCAAATTTTGTCGCCATAATAAAATACACCCCCTTTCAAAGGCTAAACAAGCCTATCAATTCTGGAAATCTGCTTTGCTTTGGTATCAATAAGAACGCTCCTAAACCACGCGCGTCCATCTTCTTCCCATTCAAACTTTTGGTTTCTGGCTGTAAGATATTTGTTTAAAATTATTTGGGTTTTGACGCCTAAAACGGAATCAGCCGAACCCGTCATCCCCGCGTCGCTAACAAAATAGGTACCTTTTGGTAACATCTGGACATCCGCGGTGGGAATGTGCGTGTGAGAGCCTATAACCGCCCCCACCCGTCCGTCAACATAATTAGCAAACGCCAATTTTTCGCTGGAGGCTTCAGCGTGAAAGTCCACCAGGATAAAGTCTTTTTGCGCGTCCACCCCTTGCGAAGGTAAAAGAGAATTAAGAAAATAATCTATTTTTTGAAAGGGGCTGTCAAAGTTTTCATTCATAAAGGTTCTGCCCATAAGATTTAATATTGCCACCTTAAACTCTTTGGTCTCTATAACGGCGTAGGTTTTGCCCGCAACCGGTTCCGGATAGTTGGCAGGACACACAACCGGCAATTCAGTGGCGTAATCTTCAAAGTCCTTTTGCCAAAAAATGTGGTCGCCACCTGTAAAGTAATTTACACCCGTTGCCATCATCTCCTCGAGCGTCTCCTTGGTTGCGCCCCGTCCGTGAGCCAAATTCTCGGCATTGGCAATAACAAGGTCTATCCTATCACTAGAAATAAGGCTTGGCAATACCTCTTTAACTGCTTTTCGACCAAGTTTTGCGACGATTTCGCCGATGTATAGTATTCTCATAGTTTATTCGTTGATGTTTTGTCGGGAAGTCTTGCTCGGACTGGGTCCCTGTCCGCTTTTGGCGGACGCCCAGATCCTCGCAATACATTCCCTTCCAAAACAAAATCCTATTTAGCCGTCTCCGACACCCTGACCTCTCTAATTACCGTTACCTTTACCACACCAGGATAACTTTGTTCTAGTTCTATCTTTTTAGCAATCTCGCGCGCTAGAACAGAGGCTGTGGCGTCATCCACCCGCTCTGGTTTTACAATTACCCTAACCTCCCTACCCGCAGAAATGGCATAAGCTTTTTCTACCCCGTCAAAGGAAGTTGCGGCGTTTTCTAAGTCGTCCATTCTTTTTTTGTACGACTCGTAATCTTCGCTCCTGGCACCCGGGCGAGCGCCACTTATGTGGTCGGCCAAGTTAACAATGGCAGACTCAATAGAAGTAAAGGGCTTGTCGCCGTGATGTTCCGCCACGCAGTTTACCACTTTGTCGGACAGCTTATACTTTTTAATAAAGTCCACTCCTAGCTGAATATGCGTACCTTCTTCGTCGGAAATAACTTTTCCAATGTCGTGCAACAAACAACCCATTTTTACCGTTTCTACATCCGCCTTAATTTCTTGGGCAATAGAAACACCGATCCGCGTTTCCTCAAGCGTGTGTTCAATCATATTTTGACCATAAGAGAACCTGAATTTAAAGCGACCTAAAACCGCCACAATATCTCGCGGTAAATTGTAAACCCCAAGCCGATGACACAGATTTTCCCCCTCTTTAAAGAGAATTTGATCCATGTCCTTTTGGGTCGCCAATACAATTTCCTCTATTCGAGCAGGTTGAATCCTACCGTCCAAAATAAGTTTTTCCATAGAAAGTCTAGCAATTTCCCGTCGCACGGGGTCAAAAGAGGAAATCATAATATCGCCGGGCGAGCTATCCATATCCAAATCCACACCCGTAAGCTCTTCAAAAGTCCTAATATTGCGTCCCTCTTTACCTATGATTCTGCCCTTCATGTCATCGTCGGGCAATTTAATTTTGGAAACCGTATGCTCCACCACCAGATCCGTGGCGCCTTTACGCATGGCTGTAATCAGGATGTCCTGCGCCAACTTGTCGCTCTCGTTTTTAATTTCCTCCTCCATCTCCTTAACGCGTTTGCCTTTTTCCTGCTTAAGGTCTTTTTCCACACTGGCAAGGAGCTGGTTTTTTGCCTCCTCTTTAGTTAACCCGGAAACGGCTTGGAGTTTTTCCTGCGCCTCCGTAACCGTCTGATCTAACTTTTCCTTATTCTTTTGTAATTCTTGTTGGGTTTGACTTAATTTTTGCGACTTGTCTTCCAACTCTTTTTCTTTAGTATCTAGTTGGGTGAGCTTGTCCGCCACTTTTTTTTCTAACGAGGTAACCTCGCCCCGCACCTTTGCCGATTCCGACTCCGCCAAACTTTTTATTTTAATAGCCTCGTCCTTGGCTTCGATAATAATTTCCCTGGCTTTAGACTTTGCCTGGTCCACAAACCTCTGGACTTGTTCTTGGCTGACTTGAGTAGTCTGATTAATTTGGTTGAGTTGGTTGGGCTGGTTGACTTGCGCAGTAGAGCTAGCTTTGTCTACTGGTTGATTTTGTTGGCTTTGATTAATGTGGCTTGGTTGACTGTATTGATCTGCTTGATACCCTTGCCCCAACCGATCTTTTTGCTCTGGGTGACTACTTGTATCGATTCGGTCGATTTTTTGCACCGTCGAACCGCCCTGCACTGATTTGTCGCCCTGCAACACTAACTGATCTTGGGAACTTTTTAAGCTAGACGGAAGTTGGGGTAGATTTTTGGTCTTTTTTATTAGAACAAACGCAAGAATCGCCACAACCGCAAGCAGAACCGCCACCAACAGCATTAGTAATGTATTCATATGTCCTCCTTAAAAATGTGAATTTCATAAGCGACTCTGATTTTACGGGCGTTTTAGCAAATAGTCAACCGCCTGCTTGGCAATGTCGTAGGAAAATCCCCGAGTAGCAAGGTAATTTGCCATATTCCCGCGGGTTTTAGGGTTGTCGTAAAGCTGGGGTTCCAGAGCATGACCTGGCATAGACCCGGCAAAGGCGGTGATTTTATATCTGGCAATAAGGGCTTTTATCGCGGTTGTTAGCTCGTCTTGGGTAGAAACCGTAGTGTCAATAAACATACCTGCGTCACTTTTACTAATGCCCTTTTGCATAAGTTTAGCCAAAATTGCGCGCTTGCCCAAGACACTTTTACCTTTGGTTTTGGACTCAATGAGTAGTTTGGCAAACTCCTCGTCACTCACAAGTTTATTCTGATCAAGGTAATCCAAAATTTCGTGGGTAATTTGCTTTTTTAACTCGTCGTACTGGGGATCCGCTAAATCTTTTTCTGACTTTAAATACTTCCCCAACCTTTGCTTTACCTCCTGGGTTGTCCTTGGTCGGTACGACAAAAACAACATCACCTTGTTTAGTATTTTTTGATAAATTTCGTCATGCATCTGTTAAGTAACTTTCTACCAACTCCCAGTTTGGCGACAATATTTGAACGACCTGCAAGCAAGTTTTGTATCCTTTTCTGTATAAAAACAGCTCCTCGTGTTTCTCTTTAAATACCGGACGCGGAAAGTCATTGACATTTGCGGTTAGGATATCCGCACCCATTACTATAGAGGTTGCGGCAATTATCCTATCAGCTAAGCTGACTTGATCTGGTTCCACGCCCAACAGTCGATAGATGTTCTGTAATTTCGCAGCAACCGTCAGTATATCCTCATCTATTGAATACCTTTCAAACTGATTTAAGATCTTTAAAGAAGCCACTTCCTGATTGTGATTACAGCCCGAAAGCAACTCGCAAAGACTAATATCCGATATCTTAGGTTTAGAATCCCTTTCTCTAAATCTAGTAATAAAGTCAGCCAAATCCGTAGAAAACACCGATTTCTGCAAATATTGCAAAATGTTTGTGTCAAGTACTGTCTTAATAATAGGTTTTTCTCCCACATCTGGAGCAAGCACCTTCATACTCTACTTCCTGGGGCTGTGGAAAAGGCTTAGTTTCTCGAATTTCGCGAAACAGACGCTTAAGGTACTGGGCATCGTAATCAGGAATAGTAGTCTCTATACCTGTATCAGAGCCGATCTTAAGCCATCTACCGCCTACATAAATATGACCTGGTCTTCTGCCAGTTAGCTTATTCTTCATTAACATATACTACCAACTTTCTTTACGATTTTCACCGCACTACGGCTACTCTTCATCTAAGTCTGGCGAGAGAACCGAAGACGGATCGGAACCTCCCTTTCCACCGTTCTCCTCTTGTCCCAAAGACAAAAATTCCTCTGACTTTTGGGTGGAGAACTCCCTAATCTTCTTCTCTAACTCGTCGGCCAACTTTTTATTTTCCCGCAAATACACCCGCGCCGACTCCTTACCCTGACCCAACTTTTCCCCGTTATACTCGTACCAAGAACCCGACTTTTTAATAATCCCAAACTCCGATCCCACATCTAGCAAACTGCCCTCTTTGCTGATTCCTTGGGCAAACATAATGTCAAACTCCGCTACTCTAAAAGGCGGTGCCACTTTATTTTTTCTTACCGTCACTTTGCATCTTATACCTGTCGCCTGACCCTCACCTTTAATGTCTTCAATTTTTCTAATCTCCATCCGCACGCTGGCGTAAAAGCGCAAAGCTCGTCCACCGGGAGTAGTTTCCGGATTACCAAACATTACACCAATTTTCATTCTTAATTGGTTGGTAAAAACTAATGTGCAGTTAGACCTACTCACCGCGCCACTAAGCCTACGCAACGACTGGCTCATAAGTCTGGCCTGCAATGCCATAAAACTGTCACCAATGTCACCTTCTATTTCCGCCTTTGGTACTAAAGCCGCCACACTGTCCACTACAATCAAATCCACGGCGTTGCTTCTTATTAAAGTGTCGGCAATCTCCAAACCTTGCTCACCGGTATCCGGTTGGGAAACCAACAAGTCTTTAATGTTTACACCGGTTTTTTCCGCGTAAATGGGATCAAAAGCGTGTTCCGCGTCAATTAACGCCGCAGTCCCGCCCATTCTTTGAGCCTCCGCAATAATATGCTGGCACAGGGTTGTCTTGCCGGAAGATTCCGGTCCGTAAATTTCTATAATTCTGCCTTTTGGCAATCCGCCAACTCC
The DNA here is from genome assembly GCA_964490125.1 of uncultured Candidatus Saccharibacteria bacterium. Taxonomy (GTDB): domain Bacteria; phylum Patescibacteriota; class WWE3; order UBA101185; family UBA10185; genus JBBAAW01. The sequence continues at coordinate 78,835 of CAZBAJ010000001.1, read as the reverse complement.
TAACGCCAAGTCTAAAGCAATAGAACCCGTGGGAATTACTGCAACTTTCTCTAATACTTTGTCGCCCAGCTTCATAATAGAGCCGTCACCGTACGACTTTTTAATTTGATCTAACGCTGATTGTAACGCCAGCGCCTTTCCGCTTTTTTCGGCTTTGTCCGACTTATCAATTTTGTCAGCTTTTTGTGCCATATTTCCTCCTTCTGCAATTTATGGTGTGAATGTATTTCAGCGCGAGACTTTTGTCAACAAGTTGTCTCTAATCTAATTAGAATTTGTTGGTAGGACGACTTTAAGACGGCGCCCCACCTCTCTTTTTCCCAAAAGTTCAAGCACATCAAAAAGTGGCGGTGTAGCAGTTTGTCCTGTAACGGCAAGACGCAAGGTCATAAACGCCTCTTTTGGTGAAAATCCTTGCTCTTCCAAAACCTGGTGCGATATTTTATCTAGATTTTCCTTATTCCAACGGCCTTCTTCAAGTTCTGAGAAAGCTTTTTCAAAACCCTGCAAAATAGCTTGCCATTTTTCTCCAGAATGATTAGAGAATGCTTTGGTGTCAACCACGGGATCTACAAAAAAGTAGGTCGACAGCTCCTTAAAGTCGCTAAGTAATTTCATTCTGTCCTTTATTAGCGCCAAAATTCTAGTGGAAAACTCCCGATCCTTTAATTCCAAATTCAAATCTGTATCCCACTTTTTTGCCCACGCAGATATTTTTTCGTAAAGATCGCTATCGGATAGTTGGCGGATGTAGTAACCGTTAAACCATAATAACTTTTCCCTATCAAAAGCCACTAAATCTGTTTTATGAATTCGTTCAAGCGAAAAAACCTTAATAAATTCCTCCAAAGAAAATACTTCTTGCTCTGTGCCGGGGTTCCAGCCCAAAAGCATGATGAAGTTTAAAAGCGCCTCGGGCAAGTAGCCGTTTTTTAGAAAGTCCGTAGCCGCAACATCCCCAAAGCGTTTAGACATTTTTTTAGTTGAACCGACTTCTTTTAAAACCGGAAAGTGACCTGTTATAGGCATATCCCAACCAAAAAACTCATACAACAAAACATGTTTGGGCGTAGATGGAAGCCACTCTCTACCGCGCAAAATGTGGGTAACGCCCATTAAATGATCGTCAACAACTACGGCAAGGTGGTAGGTGGGAAATCCATCCGATTTTAACAATACCTGATCTTCAATGTCGTTGGACGGTACCTCAATTTTCCCCAAAAACACATCGTCATAAGAAACCGCCCTGTCTGAAGGCACTTTCATCCGTATAACATAAGATACACCCGTTTTTAGATTTTCAGCAACTTGTTCCGAGGTCAAACTCAAACAATGGCGATCGTACTTTGTAACGCTTAAATGCTCATGCTGTTGCTTCTTACGCATCTCATCAAGTCGCTCCTTTGTACAAAAGCAGTAATAAGCGTGACCTTTTTCCACAAGTTCTAAAGCGTGTTTTTTGTACAAGTCCAGTCTCTGTGACTGAACATAAGGCTCGTTTGGACCTCCTACTAACGGACCTTCATCCCAACTCAAACCGTAATCTTTTATCACCTGGTAAGCCCTTTCTATTGCTCCTTCCACAAACCTTTCCCGATCTGTGTCTTCTATCCTTAAAAGAAATTTACCGTGATTTTTCTTGGCAAAAGCGTAGTTATAAAGCAGTGTACGCATGCCACCAATATGAAACTCTCCGGTCGGACTGGGTGCCATCCTAGTTTTTACCAACTTTGTATCTTCGGTCATATCAACATTTTACACCACCAGCACAATTTGTTGCTATAATAAATTTGTGAATTTGGTAGAAACATCTGCTCTATTTAAACGCATTCTTTTTACCGTAGTGGCGGTTTTGGGCTTATACATAGCCTTTGTTACCCTAAAAGCACCCGTCAAAAAACTCGTCTACATGATTAATCCGCCAAAAGATCTGCCAACCACCCTCTTTGGCAAAATTGACGCGCCGGAGTTTCAATACAAAAAAATCACTAATTCGGACCCGCAGTACATTTTAAACACCAAAAACGGTCGTCTTCCCACAGATTTTCCCAATAAAATGCCCGTTTTTAGACTCCGTCAACCACTTTTTTCCTATGAAGCAGGCAAAAACGCCCAACGCACAGGAGCTATTTTAGGTTATTATGACGACAGTTTTATCAGTCAAACTACTGACCCAATTTATTCATGGGTAGATCCTACTTTTAACGGGCGACTTGATGTCAATACTAAAACCCGGGAAATTAAATTAGATCTACCATTATTTGGCAAAGCTAATTATTATATTGCTGGACGACTAAAGGCTGACACCGCAACAGACCAAGCCAGAAACATGCTAGTTTCTGCCGGACGGTTTGGAGAAATGTACTACACAGGAACTTCTAAAGCGTATTTGGGCAAATATGTAGGCGGAGAAATTCACGCCGTAAACTTTGACTACGAAACGCAAATTGTTAGGGTGGATTTTTTTAGAGGTTTTAAAAGCTTTCCTATCTTAGGACCGGACCCGTATAAAGGTTTGTTACATGTTTGGGTAGGAACGCCGAGAGATACAAAATACAAGCAGTTAATTTTCCCCAAGGTGGAGGCGTATCAATGGGAATTAGTGGACAAAGAAAAAGACCAAAACGCTACTTACCCGATAATTTCTGTTGCCATGGCGTGGGCGGAAGTCAATAAAAACAAGGGCGTAATTGCTGGGATTATGGCAAAGGACGGCAATCCGTTTGAACCGTATGTGCCAATAAGAATTGACAAGATTTTAATTAACAGTATCTACCTGGCTTATTACGACACGCCAAAATTGCAAAAGTATTTACAACCAATTTATGTGTTTGAGGGAAATTACACGACAGTAGGCGGGGGTGCGGGTCAACTCACCGTTTACTACCCCGCCATCTCCGGCGACTATATCTTGCCTGTAGAAAGTAACACGGGTTCGCCAACCTCAAAATAGACTTTCCTCCTTATATTTGTTATAATAACCGCGGAGCTTTGAAAAGCGACTAAGTCAAACAGGGAGGGACCATGGTCAAGTATATCTTAGCGTTAGCGCTGGTGGTGTCGGCGCTAATAGAGTCAGCCTGGCTCGCATCTCAGCGACGGTGGCTAGAGGCGACTCTGCTGGTCGGCATAGCCGGCCTTTGTATCCTTTCCACCATCAAGTTTTGGCAGAAGGAGAAGGAGAAATAAAAAAAAGACTCCGGAGAGAGGAGGTTAAACCGACGACAACATCTTGTCGCACATTTAACTCTCTCTCTCTGGAATCCCGTTCTAGTTTCCAGATCCGTCCAATCCTATTTATCCCATTCGTAGGAATTTAGAGCCCAAGCCAATGAATCTTTTACATCCTTAAAGCGATCAGCTGAACCCATTACGACGATTATTAAATTCGTCTTGTCCTTGGCGTATTCATAAATTAAAACCTCCCCGGCCCCTGTGGTCGTACCGGTTTTTATGCCTACACTTTCCGGAATTTCCGTCAACAATTTATTGGTGTTTGCAAGTCGCTTAACATATTCTCCGTCCAAATCTTTAAGCTCAAGGTCTTTAAGTCGTACAACTTCTTTTATAAAGTCGTTTTTAACCGCAAACATGCCCAGCTTTGCTAAATCCTCCGCGGAAGCTAAATTTTGACCGTCCGCGTCGTCCAAACCAATAGGATTAGTAAATTTTGTGTTTTGCATGCCCGCCTCTTTGGCGACCTCGTTCATAAGTCTAATAAAATCCGCGTAAGAAGTTTTGCCAATGGATAGCACACAACCAGCGTCACCAGAGGAATAAACCAACAGGGCTTTTAATAAGTCACCCACCAGAAATTTTTGACCTTGGAGAAACTCGGCTTTTGTGCCGTCAACCTGCGTACAAAACTGAGGAACGGTGATTTCTTCATTCAGCTTGTAAATTTTGAGCGACGCTAAAGCGGTTGCTAGCTTAGCGGTTGAGGCAGGAGGCAGAGGCAAATTGGTATCCTTGGAACTTAAAACGGTGTTTGTTGTGACATCTATTATAATGTGCGACTTGGCAGTAATTGATGGGAACGGAGTTTCTGCGATTCTAGTTGGTGGTTTAGGCTTGATGGCCTCTTGATACCTGGCAAAAACGGCCTGGGACTCTTGGTCTAGCTTGGCAAAATAGTCGGCTGGCAGGGTTTTGTACCAAATGTATGTTTTTACATCACCCTGTGCCCTCGTGTACAGGTGTTCGATTGATAATCTATTTAACGCCAGCGCGTAACCAATCGCCAGAGCCAGTGCAATTTTTACCAAAATGTCAAACACTTTGGATTCCAAGAAAGCTAGGGTTTTTGCACCCAAAAGCAGAACAACTATTAATGTGTTCCTAACGATACCGATATCCATACGCTAGGGATTATTGTAGCATCTAGACACAAACAAAAAAGCCCGCTTTCGCGAGCTTCTGTGCATCTTGCAAGAGACTTTCGTCGGATACAAGCTTGATCTTCTGTTAATAACTTACACTAAACCAATTAAAAAGTCAAATTAAATTTTTGGTGGACCGTACGGGAGTCGAACCCGTCTATGCAAGATTGAAGATCAAGCTTGATCCCGGATCGGACGGCCCATGGTCCACCTGCGGGGAAGATTACACTAAAAAATACACTTGACAAGATAGTTGTCTCTAATCTGAATAGAATTTATTGTCGCAACGGCCTTAAACCTAAGGCGTCAGACGCTTTACATCCCTTGGCAAAAAGGTGGCGTCTTTTACGCTTTCCAAATCCAAAATCTTCATGACAATTCTGCCGGGACCTATGCCTGCGCCGCCATGAGGCGGACAACCGTACTTAAAGTAGCTAAAATAGCCCTCTAAGGGCTCGGTCGGCACGCCTTTTTCTATTGCCTGCTTCTTTAGAATTTCCGGACGATGTTCTCTTTGGGCACCCGTTGTAATCTCTAAACCTTTGTACATAAGATCGTAGCTTTTGGTTACACTCTGATCATTTTCTGGTCGCATGTGGTAAAAAGCCCGGTACGGTGCGCCATATTCCGTAACAAATACAAAATCATGTCCGGTTTCTTCCTTCATAAGTCGACCAATTTCCCGCTCTTCTTCAGAAGAAAAGTCTCCGTCCTTCTCGCTAGGTATTCCAACCTTTTTAAGTCGCTCTTTAGCTTCCTTCATAGTCAACCTTGGAAACGGTAAAGTAGGAACCTCTAAGTCCGACAAGACTTCTGCCTTAACCGCTTTGAAACCCTCAACCAACATCCCTTCTTCTGCTTTTGCAATATCCTCGTGCGACTCTATAAACGACATCTCAAAATCCCAACCGGTAAAATCAGTCATGTGACGGGTTGTAAAGGAAAGCTCCGCCCGATAATACGGAACCATCAAAAACACTTTCTCAAAACCCGCGGCTTGGGCTAACTGCTTGTAGAATTGTGGCGACTGGGATAAATAGGCTTTTTTGTCGTAATATTTAATCTCAAAGACCTCCGCGCCACCTTCGCTAGCAGTACCCATTATTGACGGAGAATAAACCTGAATAAACCCGTTGTCTGCAAAATACTTTCTAAAACCTTTCTCCAGCGCCGTCCAGACCTTAAAAATTTTAAGCTTTTCCGGCTTGCGCAGATCAATCCACCTATAGTCAAACCGCAAAGTCGCGTCAACCTCATTACCGCCTTTTTCTTCCATTACCGGAATGGGCAAAGGCTCTGCAACAGACAAAACTTTAAGCGACTTTATTTCCACTTCAAATCCGCCGGGCGCCTGCTTTTGCTCTTTAACAAGTCCGCCAATTTCTACTACCGATTCCAACGACAGCCCGCCAACCTGGTCAAACACCTCCCCCGACTGCTTCATTACAATGCATTGCACAGTTCCCGTAACATCGCGCAAAACTATAAATTTAATCCCGCCCTGATCCCGTCGCACTTGCACAAACCCGTCGATTTTAACTTCCTGCCCAAGCTTTTCTTTTAGGTCTTTAATGTAGGTACGCTCCATGGTTCCTTTCTTGTGGTTTATTGCCACTTGCGGTATGACGACAAAAAATGCCCTCACAAAACCGCCAAAATTAATTTGACAATCTCATGAGGGCGTTTTACCGCGTTGCCACCTCATTTTGCTTGAGTGTTTCCACCCAAACCTTTGCATCCCTCCGGTTTCTTGCCGACTGGATTTAATCTGTAACGGGCTTTCCCGTGGGGTTCTACTTATCTTGGTTGACGGATTTAGGCGACACTTTCCAGCGTCCTTCCTTCAACAGGACTTTCTTCCCCATGCTCCCCGGTGTTTGCCGGATCTTTGCGACTGTAAGGAGTCTAACATAAACCAATATTTTGTACAAGTCAACAATACATGTTATAATTATAGGCATCGTTGACAAACAACTCTGGGTCGAGGGAGGATAAGATGTCGGTGTTCAAATTTCTGTTGAAAGTTGTCCTCACGGGACTGGGGGTCACCCTGTTCCTGGGGATATTGGCCGAGGAATGGTGGGCGGCCCTAGTGATGGGGCTGTTGTTTTTCCTCGTAATCGTGGCGCTGATTGTGTGGATAGCCCACGCTATCGTGGAGGTGCTGTTTTCGTAAAAAAAAGACTCCAGGGAGAGGAGGTTAAAACGACAACATCGTCCACGGACGGTGATGCACATTTAACTCTCTCTCTCTGGAGTCCCAAACCCTTATCTACATCCCATAGACATAAATTGTCGTATTGACACTAGAAGTGATTTTTGATATTAAATCCTTATGAAAAAACCCTCGTCAACCAAACGGAGTCGTGCATTAGCGGAACTTGACGCCTATGTAGAAAAAGCTATGCAAAGAATGGGTGGAATAGGAAACAATTTGGGTGATGTGGCTGAAGAGTATTTTTACTCCGCGCTTAAGCATAAAAAAGTATTAAACGGAATTAAATATGACGATGTAGCCAAAAATTTTGGCGGGTTTAACGACCTTGAATGGGATATTGTGCTGAAAAACGGTAATTCGGTAGCGGTTTTAGAAGTTAAACACAAGCTTCATCCTAAAGATGTAGAGGATTTTGCCACACAAAAACTGCCCCTTTTTAAACAAACTGTACCAGGTTTTTCAAATTTTCATGTCTATGGCGGTGTAGCAGGTATGGCAGTGCCAAAAGACAGCATGAAGGAAGCGGAGAAATACGGGCTTTCTGTGTTGACGCAGGACGGCGTAAACTTTAGAGTGCTAAATTCAGAAGGTTTTAAACCAAAAGCGTACTAGATCTTAACCTTGCAACGAAATAGCAAAATCCTTAATAACTAAATCCGTGTAGGTTTTTCCGTTGTAATCTTTAAGCGACGCGGTGTAGACGATATCTAGTTTGTCGCCCAAGTTAAAGCCGGAAATTCCCAAATTTTTGGCGTCAAACATAACGGCTTTGTAGGTGGTTTGTCCGTCAAAAAGTTTGAGCGACAAATGGGAGCCCTCTTTGCCGACAAAATCGCATCCGGCAACACCAACCTTCCGTGACAGAAAGAGCGGTTCCGGGTTACCTATTCCATACGGTTTTAACTGGTCGACCTGCTTTAATAAATCGCTACTTATTTGTGCAATCGGCAATTCTAAATCCACAGTAAGTTGCGGGACTAAAACATCGTCAGAAATGGTTTCCTGCGCGTAGTTGTATAAGTCCTCTGTAAGTTTAGTCAGGTCGACTTTTTTAACAGAAAAACCCGCCGCCATAGGATGTCCGCCTAAACTAGTAAACCGGTCTCCAAAATGTCGCAAAAATTCTATAATATTTACACCAGCCACAGACCGCACCGAACCTTTTGCCATTTCTCCATTAATGCTTATAGCAATTGTGGGCTTAGCATATTTTTGTGCCAACTTACCTGCCACCAAACCAATAACACCCTCATGAAAGTTTTCAGAAACTACGATAATTATTTTCTGCTTGTTGCGTCCGGCATCTTCTATGTAAAGGCGCTCCGCCAAGTCGTACATTTTTTGGGTCATTTCCTGGCGCTCTAAATTTACTGCGTTAAGTTTTTGGGCAATTTGGGCGACTTCTTTTTTGTCATTTTCCAACAGTAATTTTAGCGACTCGTAAGCTGAATCCAATCGACCTGAGGCATTAAGACGAGGACCGATTATGTAACCCAGGTCGTACACCCCAAGCTCACCGTTAGATCTACCAGCAACATCGATGAGCGTTTTTATTCCCAAAGGTGGGTTGGTATTTAAAATCGCAAGCGACTTTTTAACCAACGCCCGATTAAACCCTTTAAGCGGGATTAAATCCGTCACGGTGGCAATGCCCGCCAAACAAAGTAATTGCTCATCTCGCAAGCCCAAAACAAGCGCCAACATTAGCGCAGCACTAGCGCCTACCATCTGGTCGTTCCAAAGCAAAACATCCGATTGGGGTAGAGATTCCTGCTTTTGGTGGTGGTCGGTTATAATAATTTTAAAACCTAAGTCGCGCGCCTGTTGCAAAACTGCCTCCTCCGCGGTTATCCCACAATCCACCGTTATAATAAGAGCGGTTGGTTCGTTTGACTTGTTTTTATGCAGGACGACCCTTTTGCCAGCTTTATTATCGACATCATCTATTAAACCAAATCGGCCATTCACTAAGTCGTCCATTTCCTTAACCGAATCCGCGGAAAGCCCGTAGCCCTGGTCAAATCGATTGGGTATAAAATAAGCCACTTTTTTGTAACCGAGTGTTTCTGTGAGGGTTTTGTACAAAATGGCGGTAGCGCAAATCCCATCCGCATCGTAGTCGCCGTGAATTATTATTGGACGACTTTGATTTATAGCGTTGGTAATCTCATCGCGCGCTTGTTTGAGCGACTCCTTAAAGTCGCTCCGCAATTTCTTTAGATACTCTGAAATATGTAATGGATTTAGAAATTCCTGGCGTAAATTTTCGTCGATCCCCCGATTTTGTAGTAGTAAGTCGAGAATAGAATTAAAATCATTTAGCACATTAGCACCGGGATTGTAAACCTCCCTAACTACCCATTTTTTCATGCGACAAGTTTAGCACACCCCATTGCACCACTTTATGGTAATATAATAGGGCTTGTTATCTGAAAAGATTATTCGGTTTATAAACCGACGGCAAGCGAAAGTCTGGAGTCCCAAACCCGCATGTAAATCCCACAGACATAAATTGTCATATTGACTTTTGTTTAGTGTTTTGATAAAAGTTTAGTGTGAAACAAAGGACAAATAAAAAATCACTGGAAGATATAGTCAAAGAGGTTGCCAAAAGCGCCAAGGAGCGTGATATGGCAATAAAGGAACTTAGCGCAGAGGTAAAAAGGGTTACTACTGACTATGGGAACATTTCTAATAATATCGGACAGGTAGCCGAAGATTATTTTTACACGGGGCTAGAAACTCAAAAACAACTTAACGGTATAAAATTTGACACCGTAGCAAAAAATGTAAGAGACCCACAAAGAAACGAGTGGGATATAGTACTAACAAACGGCAAAGTTGTAGCAGTACTGGAAGTCAAACAAAAGCCACATATCAACGATTTAAATGATTTTGTAGGCAGAAAATTACCACTATTCAAATCATCCTTCCCAAACTACCAAAATTATCAAGTACTAGGCGGAATAGCTGGTATGACTGTTACAAGCGACTTTGCCGAAAAGGCTCAAAATAGCGGTTTGTTTGTTTTAACGCAGAAAAACAAGCACTTTAAAGTTCTAAATCCCAAAGGCTTTAAGCCCAAGGCTTTTTAGAAAGAGTGGTTTGCTACGCTCGCACGGTGGACCTATTGTTTCTTTTGTCGACTTAAAAAGTCCTCCCAGATTACTAGCACGGGTGTAGCGTTGAAGATTGACGAATAGGTCCCGGAAATTACTCCAATCAACAGTGCTAAAATAAAGTGTTTTATTGTAGGTCCGCCAAAAATCAAGAGCGAGGTTAGGGTGATTACAACCGTGGCGGAAGTAGCAATTGACCTGCGCATGGTTTCCAAAATAGAAAAATTGGCAATCCAGTCGATATTTTTACCTTTAAATTTGCCTAAATTCTCGCGGACGCGGTCAAAAACTACAATAGTATCGTGGACGGAAAAGCCGATTATTGTTAGAAGCGCCGTTAAGAACATGGGATCGACTTCCACACCCTCAAAATGTCCAAGCAACGAAAAAACTCCAGTGACGATTATTGCGTCGTGAACCATGGCCAAGATGGCACTAAGCCCAAACCGCAAGCTGGAATAAGGTCTTGGAATATTTCTAAAAGCATAGGCTATATAAAGCACGATGCCCAAGCAAGCCACACCAAAAGCAATTAGACTTCTTTTGGCGGTTTCCGCGCCAATGGAAGAGCCAACGGTTTCAAAGGAGGTTTGGGTAATGGCATTACCAAAAGCTAACTTGATTTCCTCGTTTCTAGCAGAATCAATGGGTTTGGTTCTTACCGTCAGCGCCCTTCCTCCGTCGTCCAGCAAAATTTGCGCAACTTCTATTTTTTTGTCGACAAACATCTGATGAACCTGAACTTGATCCCAAGATCCTTCCGTCCGACTAAATTTTAAAACCGACCCGCCCGTAAAATCGATGGAGGTTTTTAACCCAAATATCGCCAAGGAAATAATGCACGGAATCAAAAGTACAGCAGAAAAACCTATGTACCACCACTTGTATTTCATAATGTTATGCGACTTGGGATCCTCTGATTGACTTTTTGACGGACTAATTAAGTTGTGACTAACTATCGTCCTTGCTCCCAAAGTCGACATACCGGTAGCATTTAAATTAGGCGCTGATTTTGCATCCAAAGCTGAAGTACCAACAACAACTTGGGCTTTCTTTTGCGCTAAGTATTTTTTATGTTTCTTTTTTCCCATAGCTAACCTTATAACCAAAACTTTAGTTAATTATTCTTTAAATTAACCGCAAGTATTATTCCAACACAACCTTCTAAAACCTTCCTAAAGTTCTAATTACAGTGCGGACGACAAAAATATTAGTAAACAGCGACACCGCAACACCTATTGCTAAAGTTAACGCAAAACCCCGCACCATACCGGAACCAAAATAAAACAACACGCCTGCGGTAATTAGCGACGAGATATTAGAATCCCTAATAGAGCTCCACGATCTTTCAAAACCCAATTTAAGAGCGACACCGCGAGGTTTACCCCACTTAATCTCCTCGCGAATCCGCTCAAACGCCAAAATACTGGCGTCCACCGCCATACCTATTGTAAGAATAAATCCCGCAATACCGGGCAGGGTTAGAGTAACAGGAATAAGTTTAAAAATAGCCACAACAAGTGCGGTGTACAATAAAAGCGCAAAATCCGCTATCAGGCCCAGCTCACCATACAAAATAATCATAAAAATCATTACAACACCAAGCCCTATTGCTCCTGCCTTAAGACTTTTTTGCACTGATTCTGCACCCAAAGTTGCGTCAATATTTTTTTGCTCCAAAACCTCAATAGGCACAGGCAATGCCCCCGCACGAATTTGCAAACTTAACGCCCGCGCGCTTGCCATGTCAAAAGTACCGTTTATTACAGGGTCACCAGTTAGTCCGTTTGCCAAATCCTTGCTAATAACTGGCATAGAGATGGGAAACTGACTTTCATCCAGGAACAGCGCAACAGGTCTTTCTACATTCTCCTTTGCTAAGTCACTAAACTTTTTACGACCTTCCGGAGAAAATCTTAATTCAATTTGTGGCGTAGTTTTGTCTTTTAAAGCCGTACCTTGAGGAAACACTACCTCCGCACCCTGAAGATCCGCGCCCGTGATACCTGTGTCCTGCCATAATTCCGGCTTCTGAAAGTAGTCCAAAAACTTATCCTGATTCCACTCCAAGTCTTTAGGCAAAATCTTAAACCTCAACTGCGCGGTTTGACCTATTGCCTCTACTGCGGTTTTAATATCAGCAATGCCCGGAATCTCAACTTCTATTCTGTAATCCTCGCCCGCCCGTACGGTATTAATATGAGGTTCGGCTACGCCTAAAAAGTCAACCCGTCTTGATATAATTTCCCTTGAAGACTCTAGAGCTTTGGCTTTATCCGCTTCCGCCAGTTTTGACATGTCAGCACGCAAAACCAATTTAACCCCGCCTTGCAAATCCAAACCGCGCTTAATGTCCCGCAAGTCCAAAGTAAATTTGTCACCAAAAAGTCGGACATAATAACCGCCAACAGTGGTATCAATACCAAGCTGGGGAATTTTAACCGGCACGACCGGCAAGGAAATCAAAGTCGCCAAAACAAAAAGTCCTACTATTGCGCCAAGTTTAAAGAAGTCCTTTTTCATAGCAATTTGACAAAATGCACCAGTCAAACCAATCAAACCAATCAAGTCGACCAAAATTTTAACACATTCCCACACCCGGCAGTACTATTAAGTTAAGAAAGTGAGCAGAAAGTTTCCTCGTCGCCGATTAACATGATTCGGCTTTGCAACAGCGCTCTAATCACAAACTGATCGTTCTTGCGTTTGGCGTAATTAAATTCGTCCTCACCCATAACCGCGTAATTTATCTCGTAACCGCGCAGTTCCTGCTCCTTCTTAACCATGTCCTCCAAAGCGTCTACATTAACTTTTCCTACCACAAACAGGTCGACATCTAAAGATGAAGATTTGCGACGCTTTCCAGCAAACGCGCGTGACAACACCGCAAACTTAATATCGCCCAAATTCTTGACGCCGGAAATTATGTTTGCGCCCAACCCATATTCTTTAGCGGTAAGACCTAGAAGCTCCGGATAATATGTACAATGGGTATTTAGAGTGTAATAAACTCTATTGCCACTTTTGCGGCTAACCAACAGCCCCACCGACTCCAAATTGCTAAGTTCGCGCCTAACCGCGTTAATTTCCGTCCCTACCTCGCGCACCAATCCCCTAATGTGGATTTGCTCACCGGGACGCGTAAGCATTGCGCGCAAAATTTTTAACCTTACCCCACTTACTAGAAGTTTTTCTAGCATATTTTATTTCGCCCGAGCAGTAAGGCGCTCCAAATTAATTACTGGGCAGTAGGCGTAGCACTTGGCGACGCCGTAGACGAACTAAACTTTAAATTTTCTGGACTTCGATCTGGAATTATTGCTACCCAAAACTTGCCACGATTAAACTTAACTTCCGCGCCGTTTGTATCATAATATTTGGTGCGGGCGTCTCTACCGGCTTTACTCCAAGTAACTTCAATTGCACGACCATCTAAAAAGACATAACCCTTACCGCTTCCTATTAAAGTGTAGTCCAACCGATTCTTTTCGTCACCCGCAATCTTAGTTTCCGTAGCAAATTGGACTATTAAATTGGATACGGAAATCTGCTTTCCGGTTGTTTCATCTTTGTGGGGTATTTCCTTACCGCCGTCGTCAAAACCCATAAACCTTAAATAGCTGTTGGACGATTTGTCATACTGCCACATGGCAGAAAAGTCGCCCTGGTACCAAAAGTCGTACGAAATTTTATCTGCTTCCGGCATGGAGCCGTAAGTACCCGTATCGTCCTTAAACTGCCAGGTGTAAAAATCCTCTGCCTTACCCGTCCAACCCAAATCTAGACCGGTTTTTACCAGCTCTTTAGCGTTAGCGTAGAGAGTGTGTTCTACCGCCACATTTCGCGGATTTTCCCGCCAAGTGGGGGCGTTTCCCCTCTGCAAACTTCGTACCGGCCAGCTATCAATGTCAATTAACGCCTGCGGGGAAAAACCGTGGTGCATGTACATAGCGTCACCCATTTCTTTTGCCATTACTAAATAATATTCCCGCGCGCTTCTAATTGGTCCAACTTTTTCCGGCAAAACCGACTGGTAAAACGCCAAAAAGCGGGTAATTCCGCCCTCCGCTACAATTTCATAGGTAAATTCCGCGTCCACCAAACCTGCTTGCGGACGGGCATCCGGATGATTGTTAATCATTACACCTAAAGGTCGCACATCCTTCCAGCTTGCGGAATCTTCTTCTGTGTACATTACGCCGGTCAACGGATTCATAATTGGTTTGACGATTTCTTTGGGCTTGGCTCCCCCGTCGCCCACATTTTTAAACACGGAAGACCTGTTTACCCACAAGTTTGAATTTTTAAAGTAGGACAGCGCAAAAAATGCCCCAACCAGCACCAATCCCACCACAAGACCGGCAATAATATACTTTTTGCTAAACGAGCCTCCCGGTTGCAATTCTTGCGGGTTGACAAAATGTGGCGCCGGAACCGCGTCCTGATTTATTATTTGAGCGCTTTCCTGATCAGTGGGATTAATTTCTACCTTCTCCATATCGACTATTATATATTGAGTACAAAATTTGTCTATAGTTTTTGGAAAAATTCCTAAAGCTTCAACTCTGCATCTATAAACTCATCCAATTCCCCGTCCAAAACTTTCTCCGGATTCGTTGATTCTAAATCTGTCCGTAAATCCTTAACTAGCTTGTAAGGATGTAAAATATAATTACGGATTTGATTGCCCCAACCCGGTACTTTATAATCCCCCTTCATTTTTCTTTCTTCCTTTTTAGCTTCCTCCAACTGCAGTGCGTACAATTTAGACTTTAATACCTGCAACGCCTTTTCCCGATTTTTCCCCTGATAACGCTCCGTTTGGTTTTCTATAATAATGCCCGTTGGTTTGTGTTTAAGTCGCACAGCCGTGGAAACTTTGTTAACATTTTGGCCACCGTGTCCGCCTGCTCTAAAAAAATCCCACTCCAAATCGTCCTCCTTAATTTCTATATCCGCAATTGAATCGTCTACCAACGGAATTACCTCTACTAGAGCAAAAGAGGTTTGACGCAGGTCATTGGCATTAAAGGGCGACTGTCGTACCAGCCGATGCACCCCCGACTCGTTTTTTAAAAACCCGTACACATATTTACCGTCAATTTCTATACTTACCGATTTATAACCCGCCTCGTCACCCGGCGTCATTGCCAAAATTTCATGCTTCCAATTTTTATTGTCGCAAAACCGCGTGTACATTCTGTACAACATTTCCGTCCAGTCCATGGCCTCCGTCCCGCCCTGACCCGCGTGAATAGAAAGAATTGCCCCGCTTTTGTCGTACGGCATACTTAAATAAGTCTTTTTTTCCAATTCCCATAAAGCTTTTTCAAATTCCTCGAGATTTTCCTCTTGCGCAACAAGCTCCAGCATCTCAAAATCCTCCACCTCTTTTTGCAAGTCAGAAAGCTCCTTAGAAAGTTTTTGACCTTTTTCCCAGTCCTGCCAAACCGAGTCGTCCTGCATCTTTTCTTTTAGCGCGGAGATTTCATCCTTTTTTGCCTCAATATTTAGTTTTTTTCTAAGCGTTGTAAGGCGCTCGTGCAAGTCTTCCATAGGGGTAATGTACCAGAAATAAGGCTAGAACTCTAATTTACGGGGGTTTAGTTGTTTTTGTGTGACTTTTATAAGCGGATGAGTTTTTCCAGCCACGGAACATTTTGGTTCTTCCGCTTCCACCACAAGTCCTCCCAAATATAGTGGACGGCTAGCTGACGGTACTGCCCGAACCTGTCAAAATACCTAATTAACTCGTCAACCTCCATAGGATTTTCCGGGTCGTGGTTAAACAGCACTTTAGAATAAATCTTTTGCTCCCAAGGCGAAATGTGCGTAAAAAAGTCGTACTGATGAAAGACATCAAACAGCAGATACCAAACTGTTGCCGGACCAACGCCATACAACTTAAGCAACTCGCGCTTTTGGGCTTCCAAATCGGCACTACGCAGGGCAAGCTCATCCACAACGCCTGCTCTAAATGCGTCGTCCAACTTTTTAACCGACTTTGCCCGGTAGCCCAATTTAAGTGCGCGCAAATCAGCTTCCGTCACAGAGTCCAAACTACCGGGTTGCCAAAACGCCCACAGCTTCTTGCCGTCGTACTCAAGCAACTTACCGTAATGCTCAAACAGCGCTTGCAACATTTGCACCGACCGCCTGACAAAAGTATTTTGCAACACAATGCCAATAACCAAATATTCGTAGAGGGATCCCGCGTGGCTGGGACGCATACCGTAAAGCCTTTTAATAGGCTCTTTTAACACGGGGTCGTTTTTAAAGTTGGCATAAAAGTCCGACAAATCCAAATGCAGATTGAACCTATAACTTAGTTCCTGCTTGAGCGACTCTAAAAACTGCTGGGAGAGTTTGGCGGAGTAATAAACTTCTACTTGTATCACGGGCTTTTTTGCCGTACCTGTGTTGACAAATTTAAGCCCGACTTGTTTATTTTGCCAAAAACAGGTTTGCCACCTGACGCCCGCCTCACAGATGTTGTCTCCGCTGGGAAAGTGATCGGGTTTGTGAAAAGTTGCGTCAAAATTAAATGGAATTGTTGGCAGGATTTCTATTGTAGCGACTTTGTTTAACATCACACTTATTCCTCGAAAGGTTCAGAAACCTCCCAAATATTATTATCCGGATCCCTAAAATACGCCACTTTTTGTCCCCACGGAGTGGTTTTTGGTCCTTCAATTGTCTCTACACCTTTTTGACTAAGTTCACGACAATATTTATCCAGTTCCCCAACCTGAAAACCCAAAACAGAACCACCACCATTACCCATATATTTTTTGGGGAACATGGCTGTAGCGTCATCTTTCTGGAAAATCGCCAGTTCCGTACCTTCAAGCTCAAAATTTGCAAAGCTGTCTCCCTCCTGCGACTTTACCTTCAATCCCAGAACATCCTTATAAAAGTTAAGCGACTTCTCAAAGTCGCCTACCAATAAACACACAGCAAACAATTTGATAATCATGGTATCCTCCTCTCTATCTTACTAGTACGGCAATTGTATACTGTCCGCAACCTGCCTTCTAGTGTAGTAAACTACACTTATGCACACACTCCAGAAACTGCTGATCAAAAGACTAGTCGACGAAAATGGACGGACATTCTCTTCTCTAGCGCGTGGCTACGATGCCGAGGACAATATTGTTTTTCATTTAAAACGACTGATATCAGGTGACTTGGTGGAAAAACACAACGACAAGTATTTTATTACGGCTAAAGGGTTAACCACTCTGTCTACTTTTCAAAAAACGGATCTAAAGGACGATGCTTTTAAAATGTTCTTTGTAGGCTTTGTTTGTAGTTGCGGCGAGGATTTTCTGATCAAACCCCATGAAAGCAACCAGCAGACCTTCTACAATTTACCAAGTGGCTCGCCGTTATTTGGAGAAAGCCTGGAAGATGCCTTGCCCAGAATTTTCTACGACGAAACAGGTTTACATATCCCTTATACAGATTTTACATTCGACTCTTTACATATGAAAACGGTTATTACAAAAAGCGGTGATACTATATTTGACGACGCTTTTGGAGTTTATAAAACTTCGATTACGATTAACCAAAAGGACAAAATGAAGCTCCAAAAATGTATTTGGCTTGACGAAAGGGAAATTATCAAGCTGGAAAATAAATGGCCTGAAATCGATCTTTGCGTTTTAAAAATTAACTGGAAACCTTATTGCGTTTATAGTGTTAAATCCCAATACATACTGAAGTAATAGCGGGGATTGCAAAACGCTATACCAGTTTTAAAATTTGTGGCAAATGTGTTTTCTTGTAATGTCGTATCTCAATATTAATAAACTTTTTCAAAGTCGTCTTTTTGTCTTCCCAAAGCAAGGTATCCCACAAATCGTTTGGTAACTTCTGATAGGTGTCGATAAGTTTTTGGCTAGCGTCCAAAAATTCTGAATATGTTTTTTCCCAAGACTGCGTCGCCCTTTTTCTAGTAGATTTTTCATTAAACCCGTCAATACTTCCGGGTTCTTTGGGAATCCTGCCTGTTTGGACATCTTTAATAACCTCAAGCTGATAATTAGCCCAGCCCGTCAAATGCGCGATTAAATCCTTTAATGTCCAGTCGCCTAAAAACACAACCTCTCGTTTATTCCTGGCGACTTTAGAAACTGCCTCAATAACAGCCGTTCGCGCCAACCTTAATTCGTCGACTAAACTTTCCATAGCCTTATTATAGACCAACTTCCAAGAATTTTGTTAAAATTTACGAATGAAGATAGAGAATCTAACCAAAGATGAGTTATTTGCAAAGTATAAGCAACTTATCGCCGATACCCGTGAAGAAAAACGACTTGAGCGACAAATCGACAGAGAATTTCAAAAACTGTACAAAGAGAATTTTCCCGATGAGGAGATTGGCTTTAAAGACCGTCTATATTTTTTACCTCCAGCATAGGAAAAGACTTCGTAAGACAAGGTTTGACATTATTATTAAAAACCTCACCGATATTGACGGTTTTATTTATGATGTTGTAGCGCACAATCCAGTCAATGCTGTGGTAATAAAAGTAGTAAAAACAGCAAGCTACAATGATGTCGTGGACTTGGTTGAAAATATCATCCCCCGTTTTAAAAGTTCTCACAGCCATTTATTAATTAATACCAAAGTGTACGGCGCCTTAGCCAGCGAAAAACTTACAAACGCTCGGGCGGGCGAAATTGAAAAAGAGGGATTATTTGCCATAACCAAGAAACGGAACGGTATAAAAATACTAAACAAACCGGGATTTAAACCGAAGGCGTTTTAATTCCCTACAATTAAAAGTTCCTCCTCCGCGCGGGTGACAGCGGTGTACAGCCAACGGCGCCAGTCCTCTTCAGTGTCGCGGGAAAAGCGCTCCTCAAACACCACCACCTTTTTTGCCTGACTCCCCTGCGCTTTGTGAACTGTAAGCGCGTACCCAAAGTCAAACAAGTCCATCTCCTTAGTTTTTGCGTACCCTAAAATGTTATTTAGTGTTTTTTGCGCGCCAAACTGCTCCGCGGAAACAACTCCGGAATAGGTATGACCTTCTTCATAAGAATCCATGGCGACCTCAATTAGGTATTTATTTTTAGACAGCCTATTAATATACTCTAGGTACCCCAACATCCCGTTGTAAACCTCTTTTTGCCTATTGTTGCGCAGACAAATCACTCTGTCACCCGGGTACGGTTCCGGCGTTTCAAAACCCAAGGCGTTCCTTATTGTGGCGTTTAGCTTAACCCTGGTTGAATTATAACCGCATAAAACTAACTGGTCGGAAGAAAAGTTACAAAAAATGTTTTCTAGCATGGTGGACGCATCAGCAGGCGTTGCTTTAAAAACATGGTCGCCGTAGTCACCGTGCGGTATCAAACCGGTTTCCCGTGCTATAACAGAAAGTTTAATAATTGGATTTTCCTCCGCCTGGCGATGGATTTTTTCCAACTTCAAGTGCGGGTTTTGCATTAAGTTAAAGTCACCCGACACGGGGGGAAGCTGACCATGGTCGCCCACCGCTATAATAGGTACATGGTAAGAAAGTAAGTCCTGCCAAATTTCCTGATCAACCATACTTGCTTCGTCTACAATTAGTAAATTAGGCTCCGTGTCCAGGCTGTCCCGCCGTCGCCAACCAATAATAAACCCATGTTCGTCCGTTATAGCTTTGTAAATAAGCGAGTGGATCGTCCGCACTTCGTCGCCAAAATGCACAGCGTTATGCTCCGCCAGCTTGCGTTTTAAAACCTGCGTGGCCTTGCCCGTATAAGCACAAAACGCCACTTTTAGCTTTTTATGGTCGACTTTGAGCTGGCGCCGTAAATAAGTAATGAGCGTGGTCTTGCCCGTGCCCGCATAGCCTCCCAAAGTAATGTACGGCGGGCGACTTTTTGAGTTGTACCAATCCATAATAAACTTGCGGGCAAGATCTTGGTCGGGGGAGAGTTCTATTAACATGTGGGTATTATAGTACGACTAGGGATATAGCGCATTAAAATAGTACTAAAACGGTTTAGAGAAAGGCGTTTATTTGAATTGAAGGAAAGGGCATTAGTTCACAAGTCGCCCGAATAAATGGGTACCTAACAATAAATATGTATTGACTTTTGGACAAATATTGATAGTATGACCTGAACACTTCTGAGCATTTATGTTTACACCAAAAACCGACAAAATAAAGGTGCTTGCTAATTTACATCCCAATGTAATAACAAAACTAGAAGCCGTGTTTGCCCAACCTACCGCGGTTTATATTGACTATGCTAATGTAAGACCTTGGAGTACAAAGCTTGGTTGGCATATTGAATTAAAGAGGCTAAAACAGTTCTTGGACTCTTTCGATACCGTTAAATCGGTTAGCCTTTACAACGGCTACCTTAAAAACGACCCTAACGCGCAAAAAGAAATATATGACATAAATAGACTGGGTTACACATTGCAAACAAAACCCGTAAAGATAATGAGATTAAAAATAGACGCAAGAAGGATCGTACCGACTTCAACAGAGTTACTTCGCCAATTTATAAGCCCAGCCTTACTTAGAAGATATACCTCACCAACAATCAAATACCTAAATGGTTGTTTTGTAGATATGAACAGAAGGGGAGAATATTTTATCGAGGAGAGAAAATGCAACTTTGATGTCGAGATGGCGGTGGACATGCTCTTGGAAAGCGAAAAAGGAAAAACCCAAAATTTTATATTGTGGAGTGGAGACAGCGACTTTTACGACCCGCTTAGAAGAATCTTAAAAAGCAATAGAAACGCTGTAGTTTTTGGGACGGCTGGAAGAATTTCGGCCGAACTAAACGAGCTTAAAAAGGAGGGTTTATTCATCTTCGACATCTTCGATATTAAGGATTTTATCTGTTGGAGAAAGGAAATAACTCCTTAAGATGCACAAAGGACTCCGTAAAGGAGCCCTTTAGCCACCGAATTCTTAATCTTTCGATCTGCCGTATGTTACCAAATCCCCTAGAAAAAATCAAGCAAGATTAATAAGGTCTTTCTTTGGCAAACTCCGGTGGTGGATCACTTTGTTAAGCCCTAGCGTCAACCCACGGGATTTCATTTCCGCAACAATAAAGTCGTCCAACTGATTACGATACTCCTGTGTATTAGCTTGGTCAAAAACCTCAATCAACTCCGGAGCCTTTTTACGCAAATAGTCGTACAGGCGTTCCTTAATTTTTGGACTTAAATTTATATGCTCAAACCAAACCTCGGTCACGCCAACTTCCTGCAACTCATCTAACAGTATCTTTAAAATCTGCTGGTCGACGAGAAAATGCGGCAAAATAGGACCGACAAATGCGTAGGTGGAAATCCCTGCGTCGTGCAACTTTTTTAACGCATCCAACCGATGACTTATAGGTGGCGCCATTACCTCCAAAAAAGCGGAGATTTTGTCGTCCAAAGAAGTAATAGTAAAACCTACAGAAGCATTTTTTAGGCGGGCAAGCATATCAATATCCCGCGTAACTAGGGGCGACTTGGTCTGAACCGAAACCGCACCCGCGTATCCAAAGTCCGCCAAAACCTCTAAACACTGCCGGGTTAGCCGGTATTTTGCCTCCACGCCCACATACGGATCCGTAACAGAGCTAAAAAATACCGAGCCAAAATCCTTGGTTTTATGGCGTTTTTCCAACTTGGCAAGCTCTTGTTTTAGCAACTCCGGGGCTTTTAGTTTGACATCTAAATAGGTACCCCACTGCTCATTAGGATGTTTCCACCTAGCAATTTGCGCCGCGTAACAATACATGCAACCAAATAAACAACCGTTGTACGGATTAATTACCCAATCCGACCCAGGCAATCCGGATTTGGTAAAAATCGACTTGGCTTGGAGTTCGGTTATTTTTGGGACCATAATTACTGCCAAATTTTTCTTAGTGTAGATAATTTTATCATTATTGTGACCTGGGTTTTTGAGAGTACGAAACTAGTGGTTAAGCTTTATTTTCCAAACTTACCGTTCCCCTTAAATACTTTGCGGTATACGACTGGTCACAACTTAAAATATCTTTTGGTGTTCCTTGGACGATCAGTTCCCCGCCTTTATCGCCACCATCGGGTCCTAAATCGATAACCCAATCGCTGGACACAATAATCTTTAAATTATGCTCGACTACCAAAACAGTGTTCCCATTGTCAACCAGGCGATTCAAAAGTTTGAGTAACTTTTCTACATCAGCAAGGTGAAGGCCGGAAGTGGGCTCGTCCAAGATATAAAACTCACCCTTTGCTTGCAAACGACTGGCTAACTTTAATCTTTGAGATTCCCCGCCCGATAAGGTGTCCAAAGACTGACCAATTTCTATATAATCTAGTCCGACTTCTGCCAACATTGCAAGCTTAACTTTTATTTCTTTTTGATCAAAAAACTCTAGCGCTTCCTCAACTGTACTTTCTAAAACCCGATCTATGCTCTTACCTTTATATAAATACTTCAATACTTCCTGCTTATACCTTTTCCCATTACACTTGGGACACTTAATCTTGATGTCACCTAAAAAATTCATATCAACATCCATATGACCTAAACCTTTGCAGTCTTCACAAGCACCGCTACTGTTGTAGCTAAATAAACTAACGCTGACTTTATTTTCTTGAGCAAAGAGCTTTCTGATAATGTCAAAGGTTCCCGTATAGGTAGCAATACAGCCTCTTTGGTTAGCACCCACAGCGCTCTGATCAACAAGCGTGACTTTGTGCTGGTACTGCCTACAAATTTCCTCCACCAACGAGCTCTTCCCACTACCTGAAACACCGGTTAACGCCACCAACACGCCTGTCGGAATGTCAACGCTTATATTTTTTAGGTTGTGGGTTGAAGCATTTGCAATACTTATATTACCGTTTCTTTCTCTATATTCTTCAGGCAACCGTATCTTGTCACTGCCATTTATGTACTTGGCTGTTATAGATGTTGGATTGGCTTTAATCTCGGTTAAAGAACCCGTTGCAACAATGTTTCCACCCTTTTTTCCACCGCCAGGTCCAACTTCAATGATGTAGTCAGCCGACTTTATAACCTCCGGATCATGCTCAACTATTAAAACAGTGTTTCCGCCGTCCTTTAATTTTCTTAAGTTCTCAATAACCTTGTCGACATCGCGAGGATGCAGACCCGCAGTTGGCTCGTCCAAAACATAAATTGTCTCTGTCAAGTCGGAACCGAGCTGTCTTGCCATTTTTATTCTTTGCGACTCTCCACCCGACAGAGTATCCGTAGTCCTGTTTAGTGATAAATACCCTACACCCACGTTTATTAAATGCTGGAGTTGGAGTTCCAGTCTGGGCTTAATTACATCGGCATGCGGGTGCTTAATACTTTGCACAAAACTTAGACAATCGTAGATAGGCAAATTACCGACTTCGCCGATATTCAATCCATTTAACTTAACCTCCAAAGCTTTTTGACTTATTCTCCAACCGTGACACAAAGGGCAATCTATATAACTAAAATAGCTTAGTTCCTCATCGTTTACACTTCTAACTGCACTAGAACCACGCCCGAGCAGATGAGTTACTATACCCTTATAGGTTGGGTGGATTACACCGTTTCCTACCCTGTCATCCAGTGTCTCTTTCTTGGAATAGAGCAACTTGTTCATTTCGCTTTCACTAAAATCTTTAAGCTTTTTGTCCATATCAAAATATCCGCTTTCTCTAACAATCTTCCAATACATACTATTCACTCGCCAGTTGCTATATTTTATAGCCCCCTCGTTAAGAGATAAACTCACATCGACTAATTTATTTATGTCCACATCCATGGCCCTACCTAGACCCTTACATCTTGGACAAAAACCGTCGGGATGATTAAACGAATAGTTGGAAGAGTCCATTGGAGGCCAACCTACTCTAGAGTACAACAACCTAAGGTAGGTGTAAGTTTCAGTCACAGTACCAACAGTCGAACGCGGATTCTTGGTAAGCCTGTCTTGACTAATAATAACTGTGGAAGATATTCCCTTGATATCGTCAATATCAGGACGATTGCTCTTTTGCAAGTACCTGCGGGCATAAGCCGACAAACTTTCAAAATATTGCCTTTGCCCCTCTTTTGCGACGATATCGAAGGCAATTGTGGACTTTCCGCTACCCGACACACCCACAAAACACACAACCTTGTTGCGAGGTATCGTTATATCAACACCTTTAAGGTTGTGCTCGCGCGCTCCTTTTATAACTATATTAGACATAATGGATGCTATAATAAGGTGTAACGCGAGGTTATAGTCAAGTATGGACGCTTTTATAACACCGGGCGAGTTCGCAAAACTCGCCTGTACAACAAAACGAACGATTTTATTCTACGACCAAAAAGGTGTCCTAAAACCGGAAAGGATCGACTTGCGGGGGTTTCGGTATTATTCCCAAAGACAGATTTTAGATTATCAGATGGTTTTACTACTCACAACGCTAGGTATTTCTCTAAAAGAAATAAAGGAGTATCTAAATAATCATGGAAAATTGGTTGAACTATTTAAGGAAAAACGCCCGACAATACTAAAGGAAATGAGTACTCTAGAATTTAACTTAAAAAATATTGATAATTTCTTGGAAAATCTTAAAACAAATCGGACCATGATCAAACCTAAAATTTCGGTATTTCAACCTCTTAGCGTTTACTACATCGACAAAATAGGCGCCTACTCAAAAATCGGCATGTATTGTAGCGAGCTAATAAATATGATCGAAAAACCTCACGACGGTTTAACCACAATGGCTGTTTTTGAGGATCAGGGCTATCGTCCAAAAAATTGCCACATTAAAATATGCGTTTTTAGTGACAAAGATATCGCCATAAAACCGGAGTTTAAGAATGTTGTACGACATATGACCTTTAGCCCAGGAAAGGTGATTTCTTATAAACACAGTGGTGCTGGAGAAATGCTTTCACTGTTTTGGAAAGAGTTGGAAAAATATTGCAGGATCAACAGAATCAAAGTGAAAAATAAAGTTTCCGACTTTGAAATATATTGGAAAGTAAACGCAGACACAACCCAACAAGTTTTTGAGATTTTCTTACCGATTGAATGAAGTTGTAATTAAAATTTTTCGGTTGTAATATTCACCCATGAATCAAACTATCTTGGATTACTACACAAAATACTCGCACGCAACCTTTCCCGGCTGTTATGCCGATTATCTAAAGAGTTTGCCAACGAGTGACATAGAGAAAATTGGATACTTAATTAGAAAAAGTGTCATCGACGCACACGCTCTGGAAATCGGAAACACCCAAACCAACAAAGACCTGCGCTATGGCGATATGACAAAAGTACCTTGGTACAGGTGCAGAGAGGACGATGTTTTCACAACGACATCTTCGATGCTTTCGGAGCTTTTTAGGAGAGACCCACGGGGTCTAACTTTAGAATGTACAGAAGAAAATAGCTTAATTGTTAGTTGTAGAAATGTAGCAATACTTGTGGCATCGATGCTAAAAACAAGGGGGATTCCCGCTCGCGTCAGATCGGGTTTTGCTCCTTATTTCGAATACGAAGATATGAAGGGGTGCAGTTGGGATCATTGGATAACCCAGTATTGGAATATTGTTGAAAGCCGCTGGATATCTATAGATGTCGATGTCAGCATAGAACCTTATATTAAATTCGACCCCTACGACTTACCTAAAGACTTATTTGATTTCTCGGCTGATGCTTGGCTTAGGGTAAGGAGCGGCAAAGTTAATCCGGGTTATTTTCAAAATAGTGGAGGTACGCAAGGACTAGTCGTCATAGCATGGGAACTCTTTTACGATTTTCACTGCCTAATGAATAATGAGCCTATTTATACTAACACCGTAGATATGGCCTTTTTAAAAGTATTCCCAACAATAAAAGAAAACGACCTACGAGAAATAGACAACCTAGCACGCCTACTGCAAAACCCCGATGAAAATTTTGAAAAATTAGTAAGAATTTTTAACTCAAACCGAAAGTTTAGAATAATCCATGGGTAGTATTAACCCCAAGCCTTTTTGTAGGATTCTGGCGGTTCTATTCCAACACCATCCAGCTTTGCCCTTATTGACCCCAATTCCTTCATTTCGTGATAAAAGAAATACCAAACTGATCCGCCTTTCCTAAGAGTTTGCTCGGTTCCATTTTCTCCAGCATAAATAAAGGTATCTTTGGGATCAAAGGCTGGATTTTTTAGCAAAGTAAACATTTCACGATCCAATTTTTCATAAGCGTTTAAAATCTCTTCTTTCTTGGGTAGTTCGGGCAGGACATTGTGACCGCCACTGTGTACCCTTCGTCCACTTTGTAAACCTCTAATTAAACTAGCTTCCACGCGTGCAAGTTCTGCAAAATTTTCCCTAAGGGATTGGACTTCTTCACCTGGCGCAACTTTATAGTCCAACAAATCCTCCGGAACCAATGCTAGAATATCTCTGGTTTGCTCCCGCGCTTGTAAATAATCCCGCATACAAAGTCGCATGGATTCGTTGGGGATTTGGTCGATTTCTGCTCTAAGTTCCTCAATATAGTTTTTTGTATTCATGGCTTCGTCCCCCATAGTCGTAATTATATAATAAACACTAGCTAAAAACCTCCGTCCCTGACTCCACCGAATCGCCTGCCACAATCTCCTTTGCCAAAATTTTAATGGCCAGATAGTTCATAACGCTTTCTTCTATTACCCGCGCCATGGGCCGGGCGCCCCACTCCGGGCTATAACCGCGCTTTAAAAGTTCCCCCATAAGCTCCGGTTTAAAACTAACTTTAATGCCTTTTTCCTCCGCCATTTTTCTTACACTACCAAGCATGATGTCCGCAATTTTTTGAACCGATTCCATAGAAAGCGGCTTGTATACGATAATCCCGTTAAA
Organism: uncultured Candidatus Saccharibacteria bacterium; assembly: GCA_964490125.1. GTDB lineage: Bacteria > Patescibacteriota > WWE3 > UBA101185 > UBA10185 > JBBAAW01. The sequence goes on along the minus strand of CAZBAJ010000001.1, from coordinate 52,281 downwards.
CCTATTTAAAAACTCCGGGGCAAATTTCTCCCGGACATCCTTTGTAGCAACTTCCTTCATTTCCTCAAAAGTGCCGTTTCTGCCAAAAACCTCCTGAATTGACCGGGTCCCCACATTGCTGGTTGCTATTATAATGGTATTGGTAAAATCAACCGTTGTGCCAGAAGAATCCGTTAGTCTGCCGTCGTCCAACACCTGCAAAAAAGCCAACAGTATGTTTTGGTGCGCCTTTTCAATTTCGTCCAACAGAATTAGGGCAAATGGGCGACTTCTAACCGCCTCCGTCAACACACCTTTAGTGGAACCGTTGGGCGCGCCAATTAGCCTGTCAATACTGTCAACCTGCTGATACTCACTCATATCAAGCCGAATCATTAGCTTTTCGTCACCAAAATACACCCGCGCCAAGGTTTTTGCCGTTTCCGTTTTTCCCACGCCCGTTGTTCCCACAAACAAAAAGCTTGCCATGGGTTTTTTATCGTTTCTAATACCCGCCCGCGCCCGTTTAAGCGCCGAACCTATCATGTTTATGGCGTCGTCCTGGCCGATAACCCGCTTTTTCATCTCCATTTCTATATTTAGCAGTTTTTGCGACTCATCGTTAGTAACCGCCGACACCGGAATATGCGTAATCTCTGAAAGCGTTTGCAAAACCAAATCGACGGTTACAAAGTGCGTACTTTTTGCAACCTGCGAAACGCACCTATTTAAAATCTCCACCGCTTTGTCCGGAAAAACCCGCTCGTGAATTAGCTTGTCACCCAGCTCCACAATTTTGGTAAGCGCAGTAAAGGAAGTTTTGACTTTAAACTGTTGCTCCAAAATTTCCGCTTTAACTTTTATTATTTCTAAGGTTTCTTCTTTGGACGACGGGGGGACCTCGACAATTTGAAACAGCTGAGCAAACGAACCGTTTGGTTCTATATATTTACGATAATTTTCTATGTTGGTGGCGCCAATAAATTGCAACCGACCATCCGCCAGATAATTAGTAAGAACAGTGTAGGCAGAGCTGGTTTTGGTATCCTCAACCGCGGAACCGGCAATAAGCGTGTGAATGTCGTCCACAAAAATTATAACATCACCCGCGCCCAAAGCGTCCTCCACCGCTTTTTTAAGCTTGTCCGCCACATCTCCGGCGCTTTTTGTTCCCGCCAGAACCTTGCCGACCTCTAAACTTACAATCCGTTTAAACTTTAACTGGTCAAACTGCGTTCCTCTAATTACGCTCCAAGCAATGCCTTTAACAATGCCGGTTTTGCCGGCACCGGGTGCGCCTACAATCAACACATTCCTGTTAGACCCACCCAAAAGATCCGCTACGCGCTTGATTTCCTCTTTACGCCAATAGGTTTTTTCTACCAAACCCTTTTTGACTAACTGGGTAAAATCCGTGGACACCGAGTCCAGATCCGGCGTTACTCTGCCCGTTAATCCCTTACCAATTCCGCCCATTACCGGCAGTTTGTAATAGTCCTGCCAAACATGCGCCCGTTCCTTATCGTCGCGCCGCTCTATTAACCACTTGGCGCAACCTTCAAAGTCGCTAAGTATTAAATTGTACTTAGCCATAAATCTTTCTAAATTAGGTAAGGTCGACAAAACTGCCAAAAACACCTGCTCCGGTTCTATAAAAAGTGACTCAAATTTTGGTAAGTAGTCTTTGGCTTTAATTTCCCAAGTAGATATTTGTCTAACGCACTCCTCATAGGAGTAAAGTTTGGTAAGCTCGTTAGCAAAATCGGTTTTGGTAAGTTCCAACCGACTAAAAAAGTCCGCAAGCACCGGGGAAGTAATAAAATCCCTAACCTCTAAATTCCCCCTAATTTTAATATTTTGGACGACATCAGCTACCCACGGACGATATTCTCCCAACTTTGTCGGTTTATTTTGCGTATACTTCCACCACAAGGCAAAAAACGCTATAAAACCCAGTACCGCCCACAATCTAAATACATAAAATACGCCAAACAAAGCAAAATACCAAAGCAACGGCGACACCAAAACTACCAAACCCAAAAACAATAAAACAAAGAGGCCGTAAAAAATTGCCAGCAACCTAAAAACCAAACCAATGACTCTACCGGCTTTGGTATAATCCCCGTACAACGGCGTTAAAATCAACCGCAGATGCAGGCTAAACGAAGTCTCATAATTAGTAAGCGCCAAAACCCGTCGACCTATTACAAAAAGTCGCCTTGGGGCGCCTAAAAACACTAAGTCTAAAAAGCGCGTTAAGTGTTGCGGTCGGACAGGAAAAACCATGCTTTAAGCATACCAAAAATCTCCGTACTAAAACACCTAGCATAAAGATCAGTATTAATAGTCCGACTTGGGTGAAAACGCTTACAGCGTCAACAATAGGGACGACAAAAAATACCCGCCCCAACAATTCAGCTGGCTGGACTAAACTACGATCCTGATACTCGTTGGCATCGCCTTTGGTTACAAAACCTTCCGCTATAACCTCCTTAACTCTGTGCGCCGTAACATGTTTAGTAGCTTGATCGTTAAAAACAATAACCGCACCTGCTTTTACGGTGTCTCCAGAAATTTTTCTAGATAAAATAATCGACTTTGTAGGAATCACAGGTTCCATGGAACCCGTAACAACAAAAAATAGTCGGACATTATTTTGCACGCTGTAATAAACCAATCCACCCAATACGACTAATCCAACAAAAGTTTTTAAAAACAATTTAGACATATTTGTAGATTGCTTCAGGGCTTAAAACAAAGCGGGCAGGTCTGCGTAAGCAAATTGACGACTTTGCCTCTGCAGAGGTTGTTCCGGAAACAACTATTCGCCTTGCGTAACCTCCAACTACCAAACTAAATGCCAACCGAATCAAACATAAAATCAAAGATTCCAACCGCGCCCATCTTAGCGTTAGTAACATTCCCCACGGAAAATCTCATAATCAACGGCTTAACAACTCCCGCGTCTAGTTGCCCAAAGTTAAACCCGGTAGTCTTCCACGCCGTAAACGCCTTTCTGCCCCAAGAAACACCCTGTTCCCCGTCATCCAACACTCCGTCGTTATCTGCATCATTCCAGTCATACGGCTCCATATACAAAACCTCTCTAATGGTTGACGGATCATTTGTCGTAAGATAATCCATGCTAGATGTAAGAGTTACCGCCTGCGTCCCATTGTTGTACAACTTAACAAGATAGTCAGAAACCCAACCCGGAGAAATATTATCGTAAGAAGGCACCGGTTTTGTATCCACAAGATTTGACACACCTGTACCACCTGCTAAGTCGTTGAGAAGCTTTATATCCGCACTAGCTATGCTAAACCTAGAACCTGTAAACTTAGACTGGTCAGTAAAAGCTGCATACGCCACACCCATAAGTCCAACCGCCACTATTGCTAACGACATAAGACCTATTGCATATTTTCTGGTTGTCATATTTTTTCACCTCCTTTCATATTGAAATAACAAGTGTGTATGCAATATAATTAATCCTAAGAGATGTGACAACATCTTGACATCTAGTTTCAATAGAATTTCCTGTCCGGAAAGGTTAATATGCATGTTTGTGATCAACTTAAGTATTTAAGGTGTAGTCTAAATTTATCGCAGGAGCGCTTTGGACAAAAAGTAGGCATCTCCGGAAAAAGCGTTTCCGCGTACGAAACAGGTCGAGCTATTCCCACAGTTAGGGTCTTAGCACAGATTGCTAATGAGTTTAATGTCAGTTTCACGGAAATGTCTAATGACAATAGAATATTGCTCAACCAAAGGGTTATTGAGCTGGAAAAATGTTTCTCCCAATTAAGACAAGAGCTTACGCGAATGTTATCGTCGCAAAAGCTAATTTAAATCTGGGTAAGTGTTAACGCTTGGAGTATTGGGGCGCTTTACGAGCCTTACGCAAGTAGGGCTTTTGTATTAGAAGCGTTTAGTTAATTTAGGCTATATATGTATAAGCTACTCATTGCACGCGTCATTGCCACAAATTTACGAAAATGACCCTCGTCAACATCAGCAAACTCACCGCCCCCGGCATCTAAAATAAAAACGGTGTCAAATTCTAACCCTTTAACCAGGCTTGGTGCTACGATAAAAATGCCGTATTTGGAGTAATCGTCGAAACCTTCGGTGATACTAAAATACTGCATCCCCTTAGCTCTAAAATGCCTGCTGACAATATCAGCCTGACTTTGTGACGAGCAGATGATGCCAATAGACTTAGCTCTGTGTTTTCTTACCTGTTTTACAGCATCGACAAGAGTCGCCATCATGCTATCTAAACGATCAAATCTTTGTTCAATTGTCGGTTCTCCGGTACGAGAAACGGGTTCAGGAAGATTATCAGTAATTCCTTTTGCTCTTAATATATCCGTGGCTTTAGAAACTATGCTCTTAGTTGAACGGTAGCTTCTGGTAAGACTAAATTGTTGCAATTTATTGATACCATACATATCAGAAATGCAGTCCCACGATTTAATGTGATCTTTACTGTAAATTGCCTGATTTAAGTCGCCAAAAAAATTAAAGACATTCCTAGATGAGAGTGTTTTTATACATCTTAAATGTAGAGGATTAAAATCTTGAGCTTCATCCACAAAGACCAAATCGTAATCCTTATAAGAAATGGCGCCTAATCTATCCGCCAATAGATATAAGGCAGACAAGTGATTTAAACTCAAATCGTAAAGACAAAAATTGCTGTACAATTTAGCAGGATCGAGCTGGTTTTTAAGTACCTTAATGGTTTTTTTAACACCGTGAATGCGTGCCTCATCGTACTGCGTTGCAGGGTCATCATACAATCTTAACTCTTTATTCATCTCGGCTAAATCATTGGATAGTGTATCAAGTTTTTCCATATAAGATTTTGAAGTCAGGCGGGACCTTGCGCGTTTCAGGTTGTAAGTTTTAAGTGCAAATCTATCAAATAAGCTTGAATCCAAATCTTCTAACAATCTAACCTCAGTAGCATCCAAAAAGTTATCAAACTTATCTGTAAACTCAGCCAAGTCTCCGATAGGCTGAATTTGAGCACGAGGTTTAACTTTAATACCGTTTTCTACTAAAGTTTTAAGTAAAAAGTCTCGTAAGGAATAACAATTAATATCAGTTATACCCATTCCAGGAAGGCTTTTGGCTAAATAGTTTATAAGCGTTTTTGAGGATGACAGAAACAAGGTGTTTTGTGGTTTAAGTAAACGGGCATAGTTATAAAAAAGATACGAAACTCTGTGTAAAGCTAGGGTTGTTTTACCGCTTCCTGCAACACCTTGGACAATAATATTATTATATAAAGGTAGGCGAATAATCAGATCTTGATCTAGCTGGATGGTTTCAATAATATCCTCGAGCAAACCGCCTGCTTTTTGTTCAATTTTAGAAAGCATAAATTTATTCCCACTATCAAAAACATTAACAAGCCTTTTGTTTTCAATGTCTATTGCTCTTCTAAGCACAAGCTCGCAGACATATTTTTCTATCTCTACGGGGTCTTTATCTACAACAACGGAGTATTCTGCATTTTTGGTAGGAAAAGCGTAAGTGTAATACAGTGAGGCTACGGGGCTTCGCCAATCAGTAATAGCTATTTCCTTATCTTTTGAAGTATAAGCGACCTTACCTAAATAAAAGGTCTCCAACATTCCTGATGGTTGGTGTAGTATATCTATGTGAGCAAAATATGGCGAATTTTCAGTAGTGCGTAATGCACCTAGATAAGAAGTTCGAGCTTGAAACAGGTTTCGTCTTAACAGTTCGTTCGCTAAATAGATGGCTTCTGCTCTATCCTCATTATTCCAGCCTTCATTCACCTTTCTAAACTCCTTCTCATATTGTTTTAAGATGTTATCTAACTCAAAAGCCTCATTTTTAATAAATTCTTCTATGCTACCTATAAAACCTTTAAGCACCTTATTTTCAAAGGAATATATTTCCTTGTAGGTCATGAATTAAAGTATAAAAGGCTTTAAACTAAAAACAAGTCTAGAATTTTGATTTTTAATGCTATAATATTAGCTTGTAAGTAGTTTTTCTAAAGATAGACCAACCATTAAGTATTAACGCTTGGAATATTGAGGAGCTTTACGAGCCTTACGCAAGTAGGGCTTTTTTCTTTCTACCATCCTGGAATCCCTAGTTAATAGATCTTGTTTTCTTAACGGTGACCGCATTTCCGGCATAAGTTTGCACAACGCTTTTGCTAAAGCCAAACTTACCGCCCCAATTTGACCAGTACCGCCGGACCCAAATACTTTTATAGTAGCGCCGTAGGACTGCTCTGGGTTAGAAATACCCGCCACAAAAAACGGCTTTAACCACCTGTTTTTATCTTGCTCAAGCGGAAAATACTCATCAATTGGCTTATCGTTTACGGTAAATTTGCCTTTACCAACTTTTAAAAACACGGAGGCAACTGCTGTCTTGCGTCGACCTGTTGCAATAATAATTTCTTGATCTTTTTGGTCTTTATTTGTTTTTACCGCAGTCATTTACTAGCCTTTCCAAAATTTGCCTGATGAGTGTGGTTTTCGTCCTTAAACACAAACAACCCCGCCATTTTATTTTTTTGCAACCGGTTTTTAGGTAACATTCCTTTAACCGCGCGTTCGATAACTTTAGTAGAATCTTTTGTCATGGCGTCTTTAAGACTTTGGAACCGCAAACCCTTGGGAAAACCCGTATGCCAAATGTACTGTTTGTCGGTTAACTTTTTACCCGTTACCGCAACTTTGTCGGAATTTATAACTACAACTTTGGCTTGACAATATTGGTTGGGGGAATAATGTGCGCTGTTTTTTCCGTTTAATATGTCCGCCACCTGCTTAGCAAGTCTACCCAACACCATATCTTTAGCGTCAATTAAATGCCACACGGGTTTAAGCTCTTTAATTGTGTCAAACTTAGTTTTTTGCATCTTTTTTTACTTTTTCTGCGGATTTTTTACCAACCGCTTTCTTAACTTTGTCCTTGGACTTGCCCGCTTTTGCCTCTTTTTTGTCTAGTTTTTGGGCTTTTACCTTAACATCCTCCACAAATTCAAGTCGACCCAAGGGGGCGTTATCCCCACCGCGATTACCTAATTTAATAATTCTGGTATAACCGCCCGGTCTTTGCAAAAACTTTGGTGCGACATTTTGAAACAGCGTTCTAACTGCCCCGTCGTCCGCCAACACCGATTTTACCCGCTTAACATTAGTAAACGATTGGTCTTTTGCCAAAGTTACCAGCTTTTCCGCAAAAGGTCGCAACAGCTTTGCTTTAGACAGCGTTGTAGTAACAGATCCCCGGTCAAAAAGTTGCTTAGACTGATTAACCATCAAGGATTTTAACTCCCCACTTGTCCGCTTTAGCCTTTTTGACAGAACACGGTGCCTCATTTATCTAAAACCTTCCTTTTTAAGTAACTCCATGATCTCGGTTACCGATTTTTCGCCCAGGTTTTTGATGTCGGCAATTTGGCTGTCTGTCATGTCCGCTATGTCTTTTAGCGTCTTAAGCCCAAACTTTTTAAGCGCATTAATGGCCCTATTAGAAACCGGTAAATCCTCTACATTAAGACTTTTTTTGTCGACTTTTGAACCGCCGACCACCTCTCCCGTAGAATCTTCTACCTCTATGCCACCTTTAGCAACAAAGCCAAAAAACTCCGTCAACAGGTCGGCGGATTTTGAAACAGCTTCCCATGGGGAAAGTGTTCCGTCAGTCTCTACTTTTAGCGTCAATTTGTCTAAATCTACCCGTTTGCCAAATCTGGCAGGCTCCACGGAATAACTAACCCTAACAACAGGAGAGAACACGCAGTCAAGTAAAATTACCCCTACTTTAGAGGTTTCCCGTTCCTCTACCGGAGAATAGCCCACGCCCGGCTCAACCACAACCTCTGCCTCAAATCTGGCTTTGGAATCGGAAAGCGTGGCTAAAACTAAGTCTTTATTAACAACTTCAGCATCGGACGGAAAATCAATGTCGCCAGCTGTAACAACCCCAGGTCCTTTTTTGCTGATAGACCCGATTACCGGATTTTTAGTGTGCAGTTTTACCCTAACCTGCTTTAGATTTAAGGAAACTTCCACCACATCCTCTTTTACACCCGGAATTGTGGAAAATTGATGGACCACACCGGTAATTTTTGCTTGAGTTAACGCTGCACCCTCAAGTGAGGTATACAACACTCTACGGAGCGTGTTACCTAAAGTATTACCAAAGCCAAGTGGCAACGGCTCAAAAGTAAAAACACCGCTAGATCCTTCTTCTAGGACTTTAACTATTTTTAAATCATTTGCTGTTAGCATAAATTCCTCCTTATCTGGAATAAAATTCAACAATCATTTGGACATTAAAATCGCTAGGCAGATCTTCTGTTTCCGGAAGTCTGGCTAAAGTAATAGACTTTTGTTTAAGATCGGCAGTTAGCCACTCCGGTAAGGTAAAACCTTCTCTGGGCGACAGCTTACTAAAGTCGACCGGCTTAATAGTATACCCTGACTTTAACTGCGCGGATGGAATATTACACACTTTTCCGTTAATTGTAAAAAAGTTCCTGCGGATATACTGTCTTGCCTGCGCCCGTGATACGGCAAAGCCCGCCCGGTAAACCATATTGTCAAAGCGCAATTCTAACAGGCGTAAAAGTTCTTCACCGGTTACGCCCTTGGTCTTCATAGCTTTGGCTACATAACTGGCAAATTGTTTTTCTAAAATGCCGTAAATTCTTTTGGCTTTTTGTTTTTCTCTAAGCTGGAGTCCGTAGGTGGAAAGTCTTCTGCGGGAAGTACCGTGTTGACCGGGAGCTTGCTGGCGTTTATTAAAAGCGCACTTTTCGCTTTCACACCTAATACCCTTTAAGTAGAGCTTGGCGCCCTCCCGTCTACATAGTCTACATTTTGCTTCTGTGTATCTTGACATATTTAGTACTTAAACCTTCCTCTTATGCTTTGGCCTACAACCATTGTGCGGTACTGGCGTAATGTCGGAAATTGCCGTTACCCGCAAACCCGCGGTCTTTAAGGCTTTAATACCGGCAACCCGTCCCGCTCCTGCGCCTTTTACAAAAACCGCAACTTCTTTAAGACCTGCATCATAAGCCCGTTTGGCTGTTTCTTCTACTGCTTTGGTAGCCGCGTACGGGGTGGGTTTTCTGGACCCCTTAAAACCTACGCCTCCAGCACTGCCGGAAAAAAGCGCGTTGCCGTTAAGATCCGTTAAAGTAACAATAGTGTTATTAAACCCCGTTACAATGTAGGCTTTGCCACTTTGCGGTATTTGCTTTTTTTGTGCTTTTCTTGCCATAGTTTTTTAGATCATTGCTAACATCGTTAAGTCTTGGCTGCCGATTTCTTCTTAATTCCGCCAACCGTCTTCTTTTTACCTTTTCTAATTCTCGCGTTAGTTCTAGTCCGTTGACCTCTTACTGGCAAACCCTTTTTATGTCTATCGCCCCGGTAACTTTTAATTTCCTGAAGCCGTCTAACATTTTGACCAACTACCCGCCTTAACTCTCCCTCAACTGGAATTTTTAATTCCGTAATAGCGTTTCTTAACTTTGCTAAGTCGGCTTCCGTAAGTTGTGACACTCTAATATTCGGACTCATTTGGGCGGTGGCAACAATCTTCTTAGCCAAAGTTGCGCCTACGCCGTAAATATACTGCAAACTTGCCTCAAGTCGCTTTTGATTTGGGATGTCCACCCCAACAAGTCGTGCCATAATTAACCTTGCCTCTGCTTATGCTTAGGGTTTCTTTTACATACCACCCTAATAACGCCTTTGCGCTTTATAACTTTGCAGTCCCTACACATTTTTTTAACTGACGCTCTAACTTTCATATCAAGTTTGTTTCTTTCCTCTACTTATTCTTTTGGTCGACTTCTAAAGTCGGTAAGAAATCCTTCCTCTGGTTAAGTCGTGAGGAGAAAACTCCATTTTGACTCTGTCGCCTGGAAGTATCCTTATGTGAAACTTGCGGGTTTTGCCCGAAAGTACCGCTAAAATTAAGGTCCCGTCCTGCAACTCTACACGGAAAAGTCCGCCCTGAAGGGCTTCCCTAACTATTCCGTCCTTTGTAACTAGCTCTTTACTCATGCAACCGCAAGATTTTACCAGACTTATCAGGTTAAAACAAGTGGTCCTTGCCTTGTTACCGCCACGCTCTTTTCAAAAAGTCCTGCAAGACTACCATCCGCGGTCTTTAATGTCCAGCCGTCCTTATCTAACTTTAATTCTGGTCGACCTTTTTGGTAGATAACTTCTATAGCAAAAGTCATGTTTTCCTTGATTTCATGCCCCTTTCCGCGTCGACCAAAGCATTCTACATACGGATCCTCATGAAGCTCCCGACCCACGCCATGACCTGCTAAATCTTTGGTAACTGTGTAACCGGCGTGTTTTAAGGTGGACTGGATGGCGTAGGAAATATCCCCAATGTGGTTGCCTATGACGCAGGACTCGATGGCAAGTTCCAATGCTTTTCTACCAAAGTAGAGAAACCGTTTTTGGAGGTTGGTTTCTAGCTCAAACGACTCTGATACATCGCTATACATACCTTTGTATAAAACGCCTAAATCTACGCTTACTATATCCCCAGACTTCATTTGATATTTTCCCGGCAGACCGTGGACAATGCCTTCGTTAATATTTATACAGGTAGCGGTGGGAAAGCCCTCAAAGCCTTTAAAACACGGCTTACCCCCGGCGTCTACAATGACTTTTTCCGCCAAATTGTTAAGCTCCATAGTCGTCATTCCAACCCGTGCCTGCTTAACCGCCTCGTCTATGGCTTTTCTGGCAATTTTGCCACTTTCTAACATGGCCTCTATTTCTTGTGACGATTTAATAAGGATCATAAATTATTTTGACAAAAACACCTACTTAGCATACAATATTCTTACTTTAGGGGTAACCCTTTGATCCCCGCCGTAAGGCGGGGTGAATATTTCCCCCTGGACCAAAGACTAATAAGGTCGACCTCTAACCTCTCCATTTCCTTTTCCGATATTTCCATCATTCGATTAGAAAGCCTTTTGCGATCCATCACCCTTGCCTGATATAACATAGCAACCTGTTTAGTAGATTTACTCGTTAACAAACTATACCAACTACCAGATCTATCTTTGCTAGTAATGGGTATTCCTAAAAATAGATTTGGAGATAGTTTTCTAAAAATCAACACTGGGCGGATAAATTTATCACCTTTACCATAGGTTTCGGATCCGACATTCTGCCCAATGTAGCACCACCAAATCTGTCCTTCTCTAAAATACCTAACATCAATTCTTTGGTGTATCTTTTTCTTTAATACATTCCATATGTCAAAAAGCTTAATATCAACTACCATAGGTAAGGAATATACCAATTTTTATAGTCGATTTCAAGAGGTTAAGTTATTCTCCTAATTTATTAATCAAATCCGTAAAAATGACACCCGGCAAAGGTTCGGCGTTAATATGAATTGTCCTGCCCAACTTGTCAAAATAATCCACGACTTCCTGCGTCTGCGTGTAATAAATTTCTAACCGCTTTTTTACCGCTTCTTCCGTGTCGTCCTCCCGCTGAATTAACCTGCCTGGACATTTTGCCAGTTCCTCTTTGGGCAAAGTTAAAATGTTATAGGTTTTTCCGTCAACCTGGCATAGCCTACGCCCACTGATTCTTTTAATAGAGGTCTCGCGCGACAGTTCAAGCACGATTACAAAATCAAAACCCGGATCAAACGCCTCAAGATCACTCATTCGCCTGCACCATCCGTCAAAAATAACCCCATTTTTATACTTTTCTTTAGCAAGCTCCTCTTTTAGCAGAGCGACAACAATTTCTTCCGCCACCAAAACGCCGTTTTTAGTGTCTTCTTGGACTTTTTGATAATACTGGGACGACATCTCCACCGACCGCAACATTTCCCCCACAGAAAGCAAAGGAATCCCCATCCGCTCGGCAAGCATCTGCCCAATTGTTCCTTTTCCGCAACCTTGTGGACCTAGTAATAAAATTTTCATTGTTTTACTTTTCTCATAATAAACAGATATTTAAATCCACGCAGATAAAAATTGTATAAGCGTGCCCTCTCATGCCAGACAGGTGTATTAGAGGTTTGGTTCTTTCTTGTTAAACAAATCAGATCGACTGGTTCAAAATATTTTTCTAACCTTTGCCACAGTAAAAATCCAACGGGAGTAAATTTCTTTTTAACCCATTGATCTGCAATAACCCAACCCATTACTTTCCCAGGCTTTAATATCCTATGGATTTCCTCAGCAACTTTTTCTAATTCATCATAAAATTCCGTTTTCTCACAGGATATTTTGCCAATACATTCTTTATTAGCGGAATAATTAATATTGTCGGAATAAGGCGAATCAATAAAAACAAAATCCACGGAATTATTTTCAAGAGGTATTTTACGAGAGTCGTTTTTAATGACATCGGACCTTGTAACATTTAGATCGTAACCAATTACCTTTCTATTTAATTCTTTAGCAACATCGATGGTTGTACCACTCCCGCACATAGGATCCACAACTAAATCACCCTCTTTAGTGTATCTCTGCAGTAAATTCCATATTACCTGGGCAGGCGTAACCCCATTGTATTTGTTATCCCCATGAGGGATACCTCCATAATTTTGTTTGGGAAAATCCCAAAGTGTTGTTGATTCAATTTCCATAATTAAGCATAAAAAACCATACTTCCATCCTTATTCTGTTTCACACCCGCACCGCACTGTCCTTGAATAAAGGCACCACCACCAATTTCGATTCGTGTATTTTTTGTTGTACTTGAGCTAGTGTTACCGAAAGTAAATTTTGTATTTTGCGATGAAAACATCGATATAGAGTCGTTCGCATAAATACTTGTTCCCTCAATTCTTATATCCCCATTCTTAGCTAAAAAGGTAATGATGCTATCTGCCACTACATTGGCGTTTTGAATATTAAGAAAAGAGGCTAATCTATTTTGTAGTTGCGATTTGTCTGCTTTGGGATTTTTAGAGAAAAAATCCTTTATAAGATCGTAGATAACATTTGAGGTAATCCCTAATCCAAGTTGTAAAAGTAGTTGCTCCATTGATTTATTTCAGTAGCTTTCTCAAATCATCGATAAATTTATTGAATTCTTTTATTTTATCGCTGGTATCCTTTAACTCTCTACCAACATAGACACCGTCCATCTCATGTTCCAATAAAATTCTTGATTTTGTAGGGCGACCGTTTTTGCTGTTAATATCCAATTCAGGTTTTTTGCCTTTCTCTTTGTCTATCGTTATAAAATACATCTTGATTGGTTTTGTTATTGGATCTAGCGAAAGTTTGAGTTTCCAGTATAGAGATTGAGCATACCGCTCCCGCAAAGAGTTTTTACAAGAGATGATAGCTACCACATTCCCATCACTAGGTTTATAAATAACAATATCTCCATCAGGAATAACTAAGTAATCCCCATAACGGACGACTATATTACGGTACACCTTACTCATTATTCCATCACCTTGAGACGCCTTTTTTATCTGTTCGTCGGACACTAAGTCATAACCCATTTTTTTAACCTCTTCTTGTATAAAATATATGACCATATTTTCTAACATTGTTCCGCTTTCATTTCTCCAACTTTGACCTTTGTCTTTTTGACAAGCTAATTGATATCTATCTTTTGTGTCATCAAGTATGTCGAAAAAATACTTATGCACTTGATCGTATCCGTATTTTTCTGCAAATTGATTCACGAGTGGAACCACAATTTCTTGAAAATTTTGGCTATAATTAATCATGTTTTATCTCTCCATTATTAGGATGAATTCAGTTGGGTAGGCGGAAACTTTATTCTCTTGACCTATTTTAGCAAATTTTCCAGTATTCGCATCCCTAACCGATGGAAGATTTTTTGAAGGGATCTCCCGCTTGATAATATCTACAATTTTTAACCCTAAGTTTTGTAATTGTTCGGCAAAAACTTCGGCGTTTAGCACCTCAACACCCTTAAGGCTCGTATTACCTACCACAATACAAGTTTTGCCACCTTTTTTAAGAATTCGTTTCATCTCAATAAAGACTTGGTTCATTTCGCTAAAATATGTTGACACCTCTTCAGCAGTTTTTCTGTCCTTTTTTAATAAATCCGTTCTGATACTTTCCGCAATAGAACTGTTTAGAACTAAATCCTTTTTATTATGGTAAGAAGTACCAATAAATCTTTTTCTAAAATCGCTTAGATCCTTAGTGTGTTCAAGCCACAAAGCGGTTAGTTGATGAAGATCCGCGTATTCATAAGAGGTAACATAGGGCGGGGAGGTAACAATTAGATCGACGGTTCCATCTTTGGTAGGAATAGTTCTGGCATCGGTACAAAAGACCTTACTGGATGTTTCTAGACGATTGGTTTGTTGCAATAGTTCATAGAATCGAGCGTTACCGCGCAACATAGCCTTAACTTGCCTGTAAAATGTTAGAGTAGGTTCGACAGGTTTTTTGTGTAAGTCTCGTGTTGGCTTATTGCTTTTTTGTAACCAAATAGAGCAACTTTTTAATATATTAGAAAATGCACAGATAAAAAAGTCACGGACATCTTGATCAGTTATTTTGGTAATTGTGGCAAAAATAAAGGCTAGTTTGCGCTTATTCTCTGGCTTAAACCAATAATCAATTCTCTCATGTTCTGGAGCTTTTACTTCTTTTTCCAAATTGTATGCGTCAATCTTATCTTTAAGTAGACAAAACTCTTTCTCTATTTTTGTTGGCTCTAGTGGGGTAATTTTTGCCTTGGTAATTAAAACTGCTACGGGGTTAATATCCACTCCAATGGAATTTCTACCCATGATTTTTGATTCCACTAGCGTTGTCCCACAACCTCCAAAGGGGTCAACAATCAGGTCGTCCAATTTGGTATATTCTTCCGCTAGCCTGGCAACAATTTGTGGGATAAATTTTGCAGGGTATCTGTGATAACCGTGGGTAATATAGGCAGTTTCTTTTCTTGTTTTTTCAGAAAAAGACCACGATTGATCTATTTTGACATCATCAAACAAAGGTATGACAGGAGATTTCTTGTACATGGCGTATCTATTATAAACTAAATCTCGTTTTAGAAGTTAAATATCCAAACCCAAATCCGCCATGTGACCACGCATTTGCTTTTCTACCTTTTTGTCCACATCCTTCATAGTGTCGTTTATTAAATCGCGCAGGGTTTTGTTTTCAACTCCGTCAATTTCTAGCTTTTCTACCCGCTTGTCACCCCGCACCAAAATTTTAATACCGGCTTTTTCTGCCTCTACATAGATTTGCTCCAACTCCTTTTTTATTTCCGCTTGGGCTTTTCTTAAATTGTTAAGGTCTTTTAATTTGTCGAACATATATCCTTTCTTAAACTAATTTAAAAAGTTTTCGTAACTCTTTGTGGCTTTAACAGATTTTATCTGACGGGCGGTCTCCAACACAACTGAAACTACAATTAAAAGCCCACTCCCGCCAATGGCTAAATTACCAAAACCAAAATAACTACCAGCTAAATTTGGCAAAATTGCTATGGAACCAAGAAAAACCGCGCCACCCAAAGTAATTCGGTTAATAATCTTGCGGAGATAATCCGTAGTGTTTTTGCCCGGTCGCACGCCGGGAATAAAACCTCCACGCTTTTTAATGTCGTCCGCAATTTTTACCGGGTCAAACTGGAAAGAAGTATAAAAATAGGTAAAACCAAGTACCAGAAGAAAATAAAATGCGTTATAGGCAAAGGATGTGGTGGTAAAACTGTATTGGAGAAAGTTCCCAATCTGAACTGCAAGAGCATTACCGGAAGCAGCTAAAGGTGTGGCAATAAGTTGCGGGAGCATAACCACGGACACTGCAAAAATTATTGGTATAACTCCCGCTTGGTTGACTTTAATAGGCAGCGACGAAGTCACACCCCCCGGATTTTTCTGGCTGTAACTTTCCCGTCTACCATATTCCACCGGAATGTTTCTTACCGCCTCGTTAACCATAACAATACCTAAAATAAGCGCCATCGCACCTGCCAAAAAGAGTAAGGATCTTAAAAAGGTGTCGGGATTTAACATGAGGTAAAATTGTGAAAGGCCGGCAGGAAGTCGCTCTACAATACCTACAAAAATAAGCATGGAAATTCCGTTACCAATGCCGTTTTCTGTTAGTAAGTCGCCCAGCCAAACTAACAGCATTGCTCCGCCCATAAGCGTAAGCATAAATACGATTAAATTTAATACCGGCAAGGGAGTAATAATGTTTTGTTTCATAAGTAAAAAGTACATGCCGTACGACTGCAAAAGCGAGATTGGAATGGTTAAAATTTTAGTATACTGATTGATTTTTTCCCGTCCAAACTCACCCTCTTTAGAAAGTTCCTCTAATTTTGGTATGACGACGGTAAAAATCTGCATAATAATAGAGGCGTTGATGTAGGGTCCAAGGCCTAGGGTCATTAAGGAGAAGTTAGAAAAGCCACCGCCGGAAAACAGGTTTAACATGCCAAAAACCGCGTTACCAGAAAGATATGCCCTAATGGCTGTAATATCAACACCCGGTACAGGAATGTTTGCCAAAATCCTAAACAGGACAATAATAAAAAAGGTAAAAATAAGTTTCTTTTTAAGCATTTTCTATGGTTTTTTGCGCCGACTTGGAAAAACTGACTCCGCTAAACTCAAGCTTGGTTGTTAAACTTCCCTCACCTAAAATTTTAATCTCTCTGGTAAGATCTTTTTTTGTGATAAGTTTTTTCTCCAGTAGCGTTTGGGGGTTTACCTGATCCCCAGCTTTAAAGGCTCCAAGCGCGTTAAGATTAACTATTGCGGGTTTTTGTTTGTACGACCTTTTAAAACCCCGGATCTTAGGTAGTTTTTTGTACAACGGTACCTGACCGCCCTCAAAACCCACCGGAATCCCGTGACCACGCCTAGCATTTTGACCTTTATGACCTGTTCCCGTAGTGTGAAAGCCTTTTCCACTACCACCACCCCGTCCAACGCGCTTTTTGGCGGACTTATTCCCATAAATTTTTGGTAAACTACTTAACATCGCCTTCTCCTTGGTTTACTTTAACTTCTTTAACTTCCTTAGCACTTTTAATTTCCGTCGACCCGTCTGCTTTGTTGTCCACATTAGAAACTTTAACAATCTTCTTTTCTAACTTCTTGAGCGCGTTGACTGTGCAAATTACCGCACCATGCTTATTGTTAGAACCAAGCATTTTTGCCGACACATCCTTAACACCACAGAGCGCCAAAACTTCTCTAACCGCGCCACCAGCAATAATACCGGAACCTTTGGGTGCAGGCATCATTTTTACCGAAGACGACTTGTACGACTGGGTAACCTCGTGCGGAATAGTATTGTCTGCTAAGGTTATGGCAATAACATCACGCCTAGCCCGTGCTAATGCTTTGGAAATTGCGGTAGTAACATCTAGCGCTTTTGCCATTGCGTAACCCACCTTGCCTATTTTGTCGCCCACCACCGCCAAGGCAGTAAACCTGATTTTGTTTCCACCTTTAGTTTTTTTGGAAACCCGCTTAATCTCTATTATTTTTTCTTCAAAACCGTCTGATTGTGGTCTCATATTAAAATTCTAAACCTCCCTCGCGGGCGCCTTCTGCAAATTTTGCTACTCTACCCGTGTAAATGTAACCATTTCTGTCAAACACTACTTTCTTAATTTTTGCTTTGACGGCTTTTTCTGCCAACGCTTGACCGCACTTTTTGGATGCGTCCAATTTTTTTACGCCCTTGTGCAAATCCGTGACTTCCGCGCTGTTGGCAACTAATGTTTTGCCCGCAGTGTCGTCAATAATTTGTCCATAAATATACCTGTTTGACCTAAAAAGTGTAAGTCTGGGCGACAAAGCTGTACCTTGGATCTTTTTCCTGATCCGCACTTTGCGTCGCTCTCTATTTGATTTTCTGGCTATCACTTTTGAGATCATTTTTGCGCCTTTCCTGCTTTACCAGGTTTTCTTCTAACAACCTCGGTTGAATACTTAATTCCTTTGCCTTTATAAGGCTCCGGCTTTTTAAGCTTTCTAATTTGGGCGGAAACTAACCCTACCAACTGCTTATCTATACCGGACACCGTAAGTTGAGTGTTATCTTCTACATTAACCTCTATACCTTTTGGCAAATCAAACTCCACCGGATGAGAAAAACCCAAAGTCATAGAAATTCCCTTGTCAGTCTTTTTAGCCCGGTAACCAACTCCACTTAGCTCTAACTTTTTAGTAAAACCGGTTTTAACTCCTTGCAAAGCGTTATTAACTAAAGCGTTTGCTAATCCCCAGGAGGGTGATAGTAATTTAGCCTTGCTTTCGTCCATTAAGTTTGTCGTCAGCGAACCCCCGTCAACCTTTACCATAATGCCCATAGGCAAAACTACACTAAGCTCACCCTTTGGACCCTTAACTTTAACATCTCTACCGGTAGCATTAACCTCAACGCCCTCCGGTACTAGTAATGTTCTTTTACCAATTCTTGACATAATAAACCTTAATTAAAATACGCCTTACAAATAAGTTCCCCACCTAACTTTCTTTTTTTAGCTTCTTCCCCACCCATTACTCCACGGGAAGTAGAAACTACTAAAATACCAAGTCCTGCTTTTACCTTTAAAAAGTTTTTGCAGCTTTGGTAAACTCTATGACCCGGCTTAGAAAGTCTTACTATCTCCAACCGCTTAACCAATCCCGAGGCGTCAACAACCATATCAACATGCAAACCCTTAAAACCCGTATCCTCCTGCTTAAAGACTTTTACATCCGCAACAAGTCCGGCAGTTTTAAGAACTTCCAAAATCTCTTTACCCTGTTTAAAATAGGCAGTCTCAAAAAACGGTCGACCCGCCATAGAGGCGTTCTTTACCGTGCTTAATAAATTAGATAAATTATCTGTACTCATTACCAGCTACTCTTTCTTATTCCGGGAATTTCGCCCTTGTGGGCAAGTTCCCTAAAACAAATTCTGCAAATCCCAAATTTGCGCATATACGCCCTTGGTTTGCCACAAATACCGCACCTATTATAGGTTTGGACTCCAAATTTTGGTTCTCGTTTCATTCTTTCTAGCCACGATTTTCTTGCCATATTAGTCCTTCTTAAACGGAAAGCCCAGAGATTTTAGCAGAGCGTAAGCCTTGTTGTCATCTTTGGCATTTGTACAGACGGTAACTTGCATGGATCTTATTGCTTTAACAGTATTAGGGTTGACTTCCGGAAACACCGTATGCTCTTTAATACCTAGTGAATAATTCCCTTGACCGTCAAAAGCATCTTTATTTAATCCCCAAAAACCCCTGCTTCTTGGCAAAACCACATTATTTAGCTTGTCTAAAAACGCCCACATGGCTTTTCCCCGCAGAGTAACTGTATAAGCCACAGTTTCCCCTTTTCTTATTTTAAAACCCGCTTCGCTTAATCTGGCTTTTCTGGGCGACGGTTTTTGTCCGCTTAACGCGGTAAGTTCCGCTACAAAAGTTTCCAGCGCCTCTTTTGAGTCCTTAATACTACCTATTCCGGCGTTAATAACTATCTTTTTTACTGCCGGCACCTGCATGGCATTTTCCAGCTGTAAATCTTTTTTAAGTTGTCCGACTACTTTGTCGGTATAGTTTTTATGTAAATCGCTCATGACGTAAAGACCTCCCCGCACTTTTTACACACCCGATACTTTTTTTCACCCGCAATAGAAAACCCGACCCGCACCGGCTTTCCGCATTTTTGACAAACCAGCATGACATCACTTACTGCAATGGGCTTTTCTATTTTAATAATGCCACCTTCTTTAGAAACTTTGCCCGGTTTAACATGTCTGCTGACAATATTTACGCCTTCTACCACAATTTTTTCCCTATCTTTTAGGGTAAGTAAAACCTTACCTTGTTTACCGGCGTCTTTTCCCACTATAACTTTTACTTTGTCGCCCTTTCTTATTTTCATAGATTTAACCTTAATTGGTAGTTTTTTACGGTCTATTTACCAAACCTGTCAAACTTACCAAACCTCCTTAGCCAATGAAGCAACTTTTAAATAACCCGCGTCCCTAATTTCCCTAGCAATAGGACCAAAAATTCTTGTGGCTACCATGTTGTCGTCGTTATTAATTACCACTCCAGCGTTATCATCAAACCTTACATAGCTACCGTCTTGTCTCCTAATTTCTTTTTTAGTCCGCACAATTAACGCTTTTACTATTGAATGATCTTTTACAACGCCGGTTGAACTGGCACCTTTTACCGCGCACACTGCCGTGTCCCCAATACCCATAAATTTAAGCCTGGAGTTACCCAAAGTCCCAATAACTTTTAGAAGTTTGGCTCCGCTATTGTCTGCCACTTTAAGTGTGCTACCTCTTTGCAACATAATTTGTTATTTTGTAACCTTTCCTACAACTTTAAATGCTACTTCTTTAGAAAACGGTTTGGTTTC
This sequence comes from uncultured Candidatus Saccharibacteria bacterium, assembly GCA_964490125.1. GTDB lineage: Bacteria > Patescibacteriota > WWE3 > UBA101185 > UBA10185 > JBBAAW01. The sequence goes on along the minus strand of CAZBAJ010000001.1, from coordinate 31,884 downwards.
CTGTATTTCCACTAAATCGCCCACGGCATATTTGTCAGTAGTGTGTGCTTTAATTCTTTTTGTGATTTTAATCATTTTCCGGTAGACAGGGTGTCTTTTTGACGCGTCAACCGCCACTACCACCGTACCAACCATTTTTGTCGACACTACTTGACCTATAAATTTTTTAACACTCATTACTCGCCCTCCTTAATAAATTTAGTCCTAATTGGCAATTTTCTGCCTGCTGTCCATAAAGCTTTTTCTGCGACTTCTTGCGTGGTTCCGCCAATTTCAAAAATAATTTTGCCAGGTTTTATAATACACGCGTAATGATCGGTGGGGGATTTTCCACTTCCCATTCTGGTTTCATTGGCTTTTTTGGCAACGGCTTTATCGGGAAAAACCCTTATCCAAAGCTTACCGCCCCTTTTTGTGGCGTGAGACACGGCTTTTCTGGCCGCTTCAATCTGTCTGGATGTCAATAAACCCCTGTCCATAGCTTTTATGGCGTAATCCCCGTACGCAATGGTAAAACCCCTAAGCGCCATGCCCTTGTTTATGCCCCGCATTTGCTTACGGTATTTAACTTTTTTAGGCATTAACATAATTAAATCTCCTTTAGTCCTTTAAAAATCCAAACTTTTATGCCAACTTTGCCGTACGGCATAAGACAATCCATTTTTGCAAAATCAATGTCTGCCCTTATAGTTTGAGACGGCACAGAACCTTGCGCCAAAGTTTCTGTTCTGGCGATACTCATAGGTCCGCCTAACAACCCGGCCAGCCTAATTTTAATCCCCTTAACTCCGCGTTCCATGGCAGAATTTATTGCGGAGGTCATAACCCGTCTGTAAGGTAGTCTTCTTTTTAATTGTCTGGTAATATAATCCGCCACCAATTGAGCATCGGTTTCAGCGTTTTTTACCTCTTCCACCGTCAAGCTGGTTTTTACTTTGGTGATTTTTTTAAGCTCATCTCTAACCTCGTCCACGCCTGCACCACCCCTACCAATAACCACGCCAGGTTTAGAAACTCTTGCCGTAACCGCTACATCGTTTAATGACCTGTCAATTTCTATGCACTTTACTCCCGCCGTTTCAAATCTCTTGGTAAGAAATTTTCTGATAGTAAAATCTTCTAGTAAGGCGGGCGCAACCGCTTTTTTGCTTAAATACCAGCGGGAAGTCCAGTCCTTATTAATGCCCATTCTAAAACCGGTAGGATTTATTTTATGACCCATTACTTACCCTCCTTTTGCCCAACTTCCATGGTAATATGTGAACTCCGTTTTAAAATTCTAGAATAGTGCGACCTTGAACCAGGGTGACCTCTTTTGGCGGTTGGCGCTGTATCAACAGTAGCTTTGTGAATAACTAATCCTTCTTCTGCTAATCCTTTTTGCTTGGCGTTTGCTATGGCAGAAGATAATGCTTTTAAGACCATTTTGGAAGCTTTAGTAGTATCAAAAGTCAAGAAATTTACCGCGTCAGCAACGGATTTTTTTCTTACCGCAGTCAACACCGGCATCACCTTTTTTGGTGAGATTTTGGCATACTTATAAACACATTTTGGATTATTTACTCTCTTTTGCACTTGTTTCCTTTCCTTTTTTGGACGAATGACCCGGGAACCTTCTGGTGAAGGAAAATTCCCCTAATTTATGACCTACCATGGACTCGCTACAAAGCACCGGCAAAAATTGCTTGCCGTTATGGACTTCAAAAGTTAAACCCACCATTTCCGGGCTGATAGTACTTCTACGCGCCCAGGTTTTAATGGGCTTTCTGTCGCCCGCATCTACTGCTTTTTTAACTTTTTCCATTAATCTTGGATCCAAATACGGTCCTTTTTTTAGTGATCTTGACATACTTACTTTGCCTTTTTACCGCTAACTAAATACTTTAAACCTACGGTTCTGCTTCTGGTCTTTTTACCTTTGGTCTTCCAACCCCATGGCGACTTTGGAGAAGGCGCACCTACACCTTTATCTTTATAAGAACCGCCGTGAGGATGATCTGTGGGATTAGCTACAGCAACACCCCTAATATGAGGTCGCATGCCTAAATGTCTACCAATTCCAGCCTTACCTAAAACCCTATTTCGCAAATCGCCGTTAGATAATACCCCAATTGTAGCCATGCAATCCTGGGCAAACTTTTTTACTTCCCCGCTCGGGAGCTTAATATTAACATATTTTCCTTCTTTTGCCATTACTATGCCGTAAGAACCCGCTCCTCTTATAAGTTGACCGCCTGCGCCAATGTTAAGTTCTACATTGTGAACTTCCGCGCTTAACGGCAGATTCACAAGCGTGGTGGCGTTTCCCGGTAGCATTTCCACGGAATTTTTGGAAGAGATAACTTTTTGCCCTACCTGCAAGCCTTCCGGCGCTAAAATGTAGCTTTTTTCACCGTCGGCGTAAGATAGTAAGGCTATGGTAGGACCTCTGTTTGGGTCATATTCTAAAGCTGTAACCGTTGCGGGGATGTCGTATTTACCGCGTTTAAAGTCAACAACTCTATAAAACTTTTTGTGACCTCGTTGTCTGTGGCGGGAAGAAATTCTGCCATTATTTCTACCTGCGGGTCCGGTTAAAATTTTAATGAGCGACTTTTGGGGACGGGCTTTGGTTACATCGCTAATGAGCGTCCTTCTGGTTCGCATACCTTCACTTGTGGGTTTATAGCTTTTAATCATTTGCTCTCCTCCTTATCTTGATCTGCCTTTACGGTCTGGTCTTTCTTAATATCCTTAGCATCTTTAGTGTCTTTAGTATTTTTACTTTCCTTAACTTCCTTAGAGATTTTTGAATCCTTAACTTCTTCAATTTTTTGACCTTCTTTTAGTTGCACTAACGCCTTTTTCCATTTTGGGGTTCTAGTAAACCTTTGAGTTTTTCTAAGTCTACGCTTTTTGCCAGGCACAATCATTAAATTAACATTTTCCACTTCCACTTTGTAGTTTTGAGCAACTTCCTTTGCTACTAAACCCTGGGATGCGCTACCTAAAACCTTAAACACATACACATTTTGACCTTCTTTTGCTTTGGTCGTCTTTTCCGTCGATATTAAATTTTGCAAAACTTTAGTTATTCTTGGCATATTTTTCCTTTACTTTTTCCAGAGCTTCTTTTTCAAAAATTACATAGCTGTGGGCGACTAGTTGATACGCATTTAAATTATCCCAGGTTGTAACTTTAATGGTTTGTAGATTGGCTGACGCGCTAACTAAGGGGTAATTTGCCGTAGCGATTACTATTAATACGCTTCCCTTAAAATTCCAAGCTTTAGTTAGAGCCAAGAGTTCTTTAGTCCTGCCCTCTTGCAAGTCAATTTTATCCACCATATAAACTTGTGACTTGCTAACCTTTTGAGAGAGGGCGACAAAAAAGGCTTGTGATTTCATTTTTTTGGGCAAATTTAGCGCCCAATCTTTGGGCACCGGACCATGAGAAACCCCGCCGTGTCGCCAAACCGGGGTTCTGATGCTTCCCACCCTAGATCTACCGGTGCCTTTTTGTTTCCAAGGCTTTTTACCCGAGCCAGAAACTTCCCCCCTGGTTTTTGCTTTGGCATTGCCTTGCCTCTGGTTGGACTGATAAACCCTAATATATTGTGAAAGTAGCGCGGGGTTAGGGTCAGCATTAAAAACTTTACCAAAAGAGTCGGTTTGGGTAATTTGTGTCAAGCCTACTGCAATTTCCTTGTTGATTTTGTCAACATTCTTTGAGTCTTTGTCCTTACTTGGTTGACTGCCTACAACTTTGCCCTTGTTAGTACCTTTGTTATTTTCATTATTTGTAGTCTTAGGTTCTGGTTTACGAGGAGTTTTTTTAGCTACCTCTTTACTGACCTTAATTTTAGACTCCATCTTTTTGTCATTATTTTCCTCCGTCTTTTTTACCACCATTGCCATATTAAAGCACTCCTATTTTAACTTTACTGTTTCTAGCACCTGGAACAGGTCCGGAAACCATTATTTTAAAAGCTTCTTTTTCCAATCCTACAATTTTTAGTCCTTTTACCGTTACTTGTTTGTTACCTAAATGACCTGCCATTTTTTTGCCCTTTCTTACTCTACCCGGCGTCTGTGAACCAATGGAACCACTTTGCCTAGGCGAAGTAGATTGACCTCTAGTCGCCGGTCCGCCTTTAAAACCCCAACGCTTCATTCCACCGGCAAAACCCCCGCCTTTAGAATAACCAACCACTACCACCGACTTGCCTACAAAATCGTCCTCCAACTTGTCCTTAAAAGCTTCATCCAAAGCTACATAAGTCACAGGCAACACTTTACCGTTACCTGCAAACATTTGCGACATATTTAGTTTTTTTCCCGTTAGTGTGTTAACCATATCTACATTCTTTCTTATCATTTGTTCTCTTTTTACCTCATTATCTTTGTGTTTTTTTTGCGCTTTGTACTAATCAATTCCAGTCAATTCCAATTTTTGATCCTAGACATAACAAAAAGGCGCCCTCTGGGCGCCTTTAGACTTCTTCCCAGATTCACCTACCTTTGATTTGTTGTTTTCTTAGTCAACATGTATTTGGACAGAATACTCACTAAACTTTAATGCTAATCCCCACCCCGGCTGGTAGGCTAAGGTGTGACAAAGCATCTATGGTGGCTGGCGTGGGATCAACCACTTCCAGCAACCTTTTGTGAGTCCTCATCTCAAACTGCTCCCTTGACCTTTTATCAATATGAGGCCCTCTGATAACTGTGTACTTTTCAATTCTAGTGGGCAAAGGAACCGGTCCCGTAACTTGGGCCCCGGTTCTTACAGCCACATCAACAATCTTGCCACAACTTAAGTCTATAATCCTATGGTCGTACGAGTTAAGACGAATCTTAATATTCTGTTTCTTAACTTCTTTTACGGCCATTTTATCCTTAAGCAATAACCTTTGTCACAACTCCTGCACCCACAGTATGTCCGCCTTCTCTAATAGCAAACCTTAAACCTTCTTCTATAGCTACCGGGGTAATAAGTTTGACTTTAAACTTAGCGTTGTCACCAGGCATAACCATTTCCACACCTTCCGGCAAAGTAATATCACCAGTCACATCGGTAGTTCTTAAGTAAAATTGCGGCCTATAACCTGTAAAGAACGCCTTGTGCCGTCCGCCCTCTTCTTTGGTTAGAATCAAGCACTCGGCCTCAAACTCATAGTGAGGTTTAACCGTACCGGGCTTGGCTAATACCTGTCCGCGTTCAATGTCGTCCCGCTCAATACCTCTAAGCAAGATTCCAACATTGTCGCCCGCCTGACCCTCTCCCAAACTTTTCTTAAACATTTCAACTCCGGTAACTACGGTCTTTTTGGTTTCTCTAATACCTACAATTTCAATCTCTTCGTTTACTTTAATAATACCCCGCTCAATTTTCCCTGTAGCTACTGTACCTCTGCCCTTAATAGAGAAAACATCCTCTACGGGCATTAAGAACGGCTTGTCAATCTCCCTTACCGATGTAGGTACATACTCGTCAACGGCTTTCATCAATTCTTCTACGGCTTTTATAGATTCTGGATCGCCTTCCAGCGCTTTAGCCGCGGAACCTTTAATAACTGGCGCCTTATCACCATCAAAACCGTACTTGGTTAATAGCTCTCTTACTTCCATTTCTACCAAGTCCAAAATCTCCTTGTCCTGCACCATGTCGCACTTATTTAAAAACACGACAATTGCGGGAACACCCACCTGCTTGGCTAACAAAATATGCTCTCTGGTTTGAGGCATTGGACCATCGGGTGCGGAAACTACCAAAATAGCACCGTCGGTTTGAGCGGCACCGGTAATCATGTTCTTGATATAGTCCGCATGACCCGGCATGTCAATATGCGCGTAGTGACGCTTTTCTGTCTCATACTCAATATGAGCAATGTTAATGGTAATACCTCTGGCTTTTTCTTCTGGCGCGCTATCAATAGAGTCGTACGCTCTAAACTGGGCGCCTCCCTTGCCAGCTAATACCTTGGTAATAGCTGCGGTTAAAGTGGTTTTTCCATGGTCAACATGACCCATGGTTCCAACATTTACATGTGGTTTAGTTCTTACATATTCTGGCATAAAAGTCCTTTCTTTAAAATTTTATTGACTTTAGCTTGCATAGTTAAGCAAATTCTTATACAAAAAGCAACACCCCCGTAGGTTTTCACCAAATTTGTCCTCAAAAACGGGTTTGTAGGACAAAAATACTGTGTTTTCGTCCTGTGGACAAGACGGTTTGGGAACTAAGGCTTCTTAACAATTAACGCGGCCACGCTTGCGGGAACCTCGGCGTAGTGGCTGGGTTCCATGGTGAAACTTGCCCGACCCTGCGTCATACCGCGCAAATCTGTAGCGTAACCAAACATTTCGGAAAGAGGCACTTGCGCGCTTATTACCCTAGCATTACCACGCATCTCACTACCTTCTATTTGCCCGCGCTTACTGGATAAATTGCCTATAACATCGCCCATAAATTCCTCCGAAGTTATAACTTCAACCTTCATAATTGGCTCCAATAAATAAGGGTCTGCAGCGCGCTGGGCGTCTTTAAAAGCCTCACTGGCCGCAATCTTAAAGGCAATTTCAGACGAGTCGACCTCGTGGAAAGATCCGTCAAACAAACTAACCCTGATGTCTACCACCGGATAGCCTGCCAAAATACCGGTTTCCGAAGCCTCTTTAATACCTTTTTCCACCGCCGGAATGTACTCTCTAGGAATAGAACCACCTACAATTTTATTAACAAATTCCACACCGTTACCCCGCTCCATAGGCTCCATTTTAATAAAGACATGCCCGTATTGACCGCGTCCACCCGATTGTCTAATATACTTACCTTCTTTCTCCACTGTTTTTCTAACAGTTTCACGGTAGGCTACTTGCGGTTTGCCGGTATTAACTTCCACGCCAAATTCGCGTTTTAATCTGTCGACAATAATTTCTAAATGCAACTCTCCCATACCATATAATACGGTTTGTGATGTTTCTGCGTCCGTTTTAAGTTTAAGCGTGGGATCTTCCTCCAAAAACTTTTTAAGCGACTCGCCAAGCTTGTCACGGTCGGTTTTAGTTTTAGGTTCCACCACAAGACCTATAACGGGTTCAGCAAAACTTATGGCTTCCAACAATACCGGACTTTTTTCGTCGCACAAAGTATCGCCCGTAACCGTTTCCGCAAGTCCAACACCGGCGGCAATTTCTCCCGCTTTAACCTCTTTAACCTCCTCGCGATGGTTAGCATGCATAAGCAAAATCCGGCTAAGTCGCTCTTTTTTACCTTTGGTGGAGTTATAGATGTACGACCCCGCTATCACCTTTCCTGAATAAACTCTAAAATATGTAAGTCTACCGACATACGGATCCGTTTGGACTTTAAATGCCAGCGACGCAAAATCGCCTGACTCGTCAATAGCAAGCTTCTGCTCCTCACCCGTAAGGCTGTGGGCATTTACCGTTTTTATATCTTGAGGCGACGGAAGGTAAGCTACCACCCCGTCCAACAGTTTTTGTACACCTATGTTGGCAAGCGACGCTCCGCCGAAAATAGGATACAGGTTGGAGGAAATAGTAAGAATCCTAATGCCTGTTTTAATTTCTTCCACGGATAGCTCTTCTCCGCCAAGGTATTTTTCCATTAACGCGTCACTTGACTCCGCCACTTTTTCCACCAAGATTTTGCGGTATTTTTCTACTTTTTCCTGCATGTCCTGCGGAATTGGTACTTCTGTAATCTCTTCCCCAAGTTTTCCCGCAAACTGGTAAGCTTTTTTCTCCAATAAATCTATGACGGCTTTAAAATCGCCTTCAACTCCAATGGGGAGTTGAAGCGCTACCGCTTTATTAGTTAACCGTTGGGAAATAGACTCCAAAGTCATGTAAAAATCCCCACCCACTTTATCCAGCTTGTTGACAAAAAAGAGCAGGGGTACATGGTACTTTTCTGCTTGACGGTAGACGGTTTCTGACTGGGGCTCAACACCCTGCGAACCGTCAAACAAAATTACACCGCCGTCCAAAACTCTAAGGGATCTTTCTACTTCCGCGGTGAAATCCACATGCCCTGGAGTATCGATAATGTTAATCCGGTGGTCGTTCCAAAAACAGGTAGTAGCGGCGGAGGTAATGGTAATTCCCCGCTCTCGTTCCTGCGCCATCCAGTCCATTTGAGCCACGCCTTCATGCACTTCACCAATTTTGTGCGACTTGTGGGTGTAATACAAAACCCGCTCGGTAGTAGTGGTCTTTCCCGCGTCAATGTGGGCAATAATCCCAATGTTTCTTATCTTATCTAACGGATATTCTTTTTTAATAGTAGGATCTACAGCCATAGGACAAGTTAAAATTTAAAATGAGAAAATGCTTTGTTGGCTTCGGCCATTTTGTGGACATCGTCGCGCTTTTTAATGGCATCGCCAATACCCTGATGGGCGTTTTTAATTTCTTCTAGCAATTTTTCTTCCATGGGTTTACCCTTCTTTTTCCTGGCGGCGCCAATAAGCCATCTTACAGCTAATGCCTCGGATCTTTCGTACCGTACAGGTTGCGGAACCTGATAAGTTGCTCCGCCCATCCGCCTGCTTCTAACCTCCAGTTTAGGCATGACATTTTTAATAGCGGTCTCAAACATCTCCAAGGCTTGTTTTTTGTCGGCATTAAGCTTGGAAATAACACCGTACACAATATCTTCTGCGGTACTTTTTTTACCCGCACGCATAACAATGCTTACAACTCTAGCCACAAGTTTGGACTTGTAAACAGAGTCGCCCGGCTTTTGAATTTTTTTAATTGGTCCTGATCTCATAATTTATTAATTAGAGGACCGCAGGTTCTCATATTTTACTAAATTGAGAACCGATGACCTCATAATCATCACTTCTTTAACATGCCTCCTGCTTTAAGTTCTTTTTTGCGACCATAAATGGATCTTGATGTACTGCGTTTTTCCACTCCCATTAAGTCGTACTTACCCCTAACAATAGTAAATTTTATACCAGGTAAGTCTTTAACTCTACCGCCTCGGACTAAAACTACGGAGTGTTCCTGCAAAGAATGACCTTCCCCAGGAATATAAGCAGTAAGCTCGCGACCATTAGAAAGTCGCACCCTGGCAACCTTGCGCAAAGCAGAATTTGGCTTTTTTGGCGTTTGCGTTTTAACTTGCAAACACACACCCTTTTTAAAGGGCGACGGAAACTGGGTAGAAACGCGTCGCTTGGAGTTAAAAAACGCCTTAAGCGCCGGTGTTTTAGCCTTTTTTAATTTAGTTTTTCTGCCTTTTCTTAACAACTGATTAACCGTTGGCATAGCTTATTCCTCCATTTTTGCTCTATCGCCTGTGGGAATTAATCTACCTATAATAACATTCTCCTTCAGTCCAATGAGCCTATCCACCTTACCAGAGCTTGCAGCATCGGTCAAGACGCTACTGGTTTGGATAAACGACGCCGCGGAAAGGAAGCTATCCGTGTTAAGGCTGGCCTTGGTAATACCCAAAAGGGTAATCTTTGCTGTTGCAGGTGTTCCGCCTTCTGCCAAAACGCGTTCGTTACCTTCTTCAAAAGCCGCTTTAGTGGCTATCTCACCTTCTAAAAAGGCTGTGTCCCCCGGATCATCAATACGAACATGGTTAAACATTTGCCTGGCAATGGTTTCTATGTGCTTATCGTTAATAACCACGCCTTGAGACGAGTAGACTTTTTGAATTTCGTCAATAATATATTTTCTGGTTGCCGCAACACCGGTTGCCCGCATAAGCTCCGTTAAATCAAGGTGACCGGAAGTCAGCTTTTCCCCTTTTGCTACTAATTGACCGTCCTTAACAATAATTTCCGACATGGGGTCAACCATGTACTCGGCGGCCAGCTCGTCCTTGTCGGCAGGCAAAATAACAATCTTGCGTTCATCTCCCGCCTTAGAAATACTTACCGTACCGGTAATATCTGCCATAAGCGACATGTTCTTTGGCGCCCTGGCTTCAAAAACTTCTTCTACTCTGGGCAAACCTTGGGTAATATCTTTAACCGTTGCCACACCACCAGTCTGGAAGGTCTTCATAGTAAGCTGAGTTCCCGGCTCTCCTATGGCCTGGGCCGCCTGCACTCCAACCGCCGTACCAACCTTAACTAACTCTGCAGACATCACATCCAATCCGTAGCATCGTTGACACACGCCCCGCTTGGTTTCACAAGTCATAGGACTTCTTATAATTATTTTTTCGACTTTGGCGTCCTCGATTTTTTTAAGTAAATCTCTATCCAAATAAGCATCTTTCTCCGCAATGACTTTGTCGCCCACTTTAATTGTTTGCGCTAAATATCTACCAGCCATCCTATCGGCAAAAGATGATAACGAGGTTTTTTCACCCACCAACACTTCTCTACCTTTAGTCGTTCCGCAATCAAGCTGTCTAACTACCACATCTTGTGCCACATCTACAAGTCTTCTGGTCATATAACCCGCGTCCGCAGTCTTTAATGCCTTGTCTACCAAACCTTTTCTTGCACCCCGACCGCTTAAAAAGTACTCCATGCCGGAAAGTCCAAGTTTATAATTGCCTAAAATCGGCAAATCCACAATCCTGCTTTGAGTATCGGCAATAAGCCCGCGGATACCACCAACCTGTTTAATTTGGTCCCGTGAGGCTCTGCTGGAACCGGAAACAATCTCCATTTTAAGCGGGTTGTCCTCGGTTAAACCCTCCCAAACTTTCTCATCAATTTGCGAGGTCGTTCTATTCCAAACTTCTTCCCTTAATCTTTTGGCTTCTGCTTCCGTAATAAGTCCACGCCTGTAGTTATGGTTTATTTCCACAACTTCTTCTTGGGCGCTGTCTATTAAAGTTTTTCTGGCCGGTGGAACGACGACATCGGAAAGAGCGGTAGAGTGACCTAACATGGTGCCGTATTTAAAACCCATGTCTTTTATGTCGTCAATTAGTTTAGCGGTAACTTCTAAAGGCTCGTTGTCAAAAGATCTTTGCAAAACGGCGTGGACCTTCTTTTTATCCATTGTGTCGTTAACAAACCTAAAATGTTCCGGAATATAGTTGTTAAAAATTATTCTGCCTGGCGTAGTTTCAACAATTTCCCCGTTTATTCTAACTTTTAATTTTTGACGCATGGCAACCTCGCCCGTAGATTCCAACAAAAATAATACTTCTTGTGGACTGGAAAAGACTTTTTCCGGCATCGGCAATTTTTCATCTATACAAGTTATGTAGTACACGCCGAACAACATAATTTTAATTGGCACGGACGACGGGGATCCGTCCGCAGGACGGCGTAAATTGTTAATGGACAGCATTAGAGTTTTGGCTTCCTCCACCGCCTTGGCAGAAAGAGGCAAATGGACAGCCATCTGGTCGCCATCAAAGTCGGCGTTGTAACCAGGACATACGCACAGGTGCAGTCTAATAGCATTACCCTCCACTAATTTGGGGTAAAATGCCTGAATACCAAGTCGCCACAAGGTTGGGGCTCTATTTAATAGTACTGGGTGATCTTTAACCAAGCCTTCTAAAATTTCCCAAATTTCTGGGCCTTCTTGCTCCAACACATACCTGGCGCTTTTGACATTGGGCGCCAAACCTCTGGCTAAAACTTCCCTTAAAACAAATGGTTTAAACAGTTCCAACGCCATGTTTTTGGGAATACCACATTCGTTAAGCTTAAGTTCTGGTCCGTTAACAATAACTGACCTTGCAGAATAGTCTACACGCTTACCCAACAAGTTTTGTCTAAAGCGACCTTGCTTGCCTTTTAACATGTCGGCCAAGGATCTTAACTGCTTTTTATTACCTTTTACCGCCGTTCTTACAGTTGAGCGCTGTTTAGAGGAGTCCAATAATGCGTCAACCGCCTCTTGCAACATGCGTTTTTCGTTTCTAACGATAATTTCCGGCGCGCCCAAGTCCAAAAGTCTTTTAAGTCGGTTGTTTCTATTTATGACTCTTCTGTACAAATCGTTAAGATCGGAGGTAGCAAACCGCCCGCCTTCTAACTGAACCATAGGTCGCAAATCCGGCGGAATTACGGGCAAAACGCTTAAAATCATCCGTGAGGGTTCAAGAGTCGCCCGTCTAAAACCTTCTACCGCGCGTAGTCTTTTTATAGCTTTTTGGGCTTTTTGACCCTTGGAATTCTGAACGATCTCTTTTAATTCAAGCGCCAACGCGTTTAAATCCAAGTCGGTTAAAATTTTTTGCAAAGCCTCGGCGCCAATGTCTACTTTACAAAAGTCGTCTATATAGTCAGCCAAATTAACATATTCATTATCCGACAAAACGCTAAACAATTCGATACTTTCTAATTTGCGTTGCATGATGCCGTACTCGCTCTCCAATTCGCCCAACTTTTCTCCTTGTTTAGCTCTAATATGGTTGACTTTATCTTTAAATTTATGCTCGGCTTCCTCTACGGAAAAACCTTTGTTACCGTCACGAACCTTGGAACCAAAGTCTTTTTCCAAGTCCTTAATTTGCTCCTCGTATTCTTTGGAAACTGCTTCTTTAGCTTTTTCTAAATCTTTTGCGACTTTATCAATGGCGTGAGCCTTTTTCTCGTCTAAAACCTCCGTCACAATAAACGATGAAAAATAGACAATGGATTCAATATTTCTGGGTGAAATATCCAGCACCAATGCCATTTTGGACGGAATACCCCTAAAAAACCACACATGGGCAACCGGACTTGCCAGTTTAATATGCCCCATTCTTTCCCGTCGCACTCTGGATGAAGTAACCTCCACACCGCATTTGTCGCAAATTACGCCTTTGTACCTAATTCGTTTGTATTTACCGCAATAACATTCAAAATCTTTTGACGGTCCAAAAATGCGTTCGTCAAACAAACCGTCTTTTTCTGGCTTAAAGGTTCTATAATTAATGGTTTCCGGCTTTATAACTTCGCCATAAGACCATTCCAAAATGTCTTTAGCAGAAGCCAGGTAAATTTTTAGCGACGAAAAATCAGCAAGATCTCCAATTTGTCTCATTAGTTGTCCTCCTCCACCACAAAATTTTGGGTTTGTTCTTTAATTTCTTTTTCTAGCTCGGCATTTTGCGGGACTACGCTTTCTGCCTCTGGCGTCTCCAGTTTTTGCGCGCCAATGGGCAAAAGCCCCAACCCTAAACCGTTTAACTCTCGTACTAATAATTTAAACGACTCCGGAATGTTAGAGGTTGGAATAGACATACCCTGCAAAATAGACCTGTAAGCTTGAGTTCTGCCTACAAAGTCGTCCGACTTAATGGTAAGCATTTCCTGCAGGACATTTGCAGCCCCGTAAGCCTCCAACGCCCAAACTTCCATTTCTCCAAATCTCTGTCCGCCAAATTGCGCTTTTCCTCCCAACGGCTGTTGCGTAATAAGCGAGTACGGACCAGTAGACCGCGCGTGCATCTTATCTTCTGCCATGTGATACAGCTTTAAAATGTAGGTTTCACCAACCAATACCGGATGTTCAAAATATTCGCCAGTCCGACCATCAATGAGTTTTACCTTACCAGTTAGAGGAATACCAGCTTCGGTTAACTCCTTTTGGTAATCTTCTTCCGAAGGACTTTGGAAAACTGGCACAGTGTATTTTTTACCTAACACTCTGCCCGCGTAACCTAACGGCGCTTCCAAAATCTGACCCACATTCATTCTTTTTAGCACTGTGTCAGAAGCAAAAATTATATCCACGGGCTCGCCGTTTTCCATATGTGGCATGTCTATTTCCGGCACAATGGCGGAAATTACGCCCTTGTTTCCATGTCGGCCTGCCAACTTGTCGCCCACTTCTATTTTTCTTTGCTGGGCAACATAAACGGTAATTTCTTCTATTACTCCACTTGGTAGCTCTTTATTATCTTCCCGGGTGACGCGCTTAATGCCTATTACCACACCCCGCTCGCCATGAGGAACGCTTAAGGAATTGTCCCTAACCTCTTTGGCTTTTTCACCAAAAATAGCGCGCAAAAGTCGTTCTTCCGCAGAAAGGTCGGTTTCACCTTTGGGAGCAACTTTACCTACTAAAATGTCACCCGACCTTACTTTAGAACCTATTGCCACAACTCCGTCCTCCCCAAGATTTCTTAAAGCGTCCTCCGACACATTTGGAATATCTCTGGTAATTTCCTCCGGTCCTAGTTTAGTTTCTAAAACGGACACATTGTAATCGGAAATGTGAATTGAGGTTAGAATATCCTCTTTCACTAACCGATCTGAAATTACAATGCCGTCTTCGTACTCATAACCACGCCAAATCATATAGGCGGCTTTTACATTAGTTCCAATGGCAACTTCTTTGTCCACAATACCAGGTCCTTCCGCCAAAACATCGCCTTTTTTAACTTTTTGACCGGTTGTCACCTTTACCGTCTGGTTAATGCAGGTATCTTGATTGGACTTTATAAATTTTGACAACTTATATTCCGCTTTTGATTTTTTATCTTTGCCGTATTGAACAACGATTTTAGAAGCGTCCGCAAAGGTGACCTCACCATCTGCGTCGGCAGTAATAACATAGCCGGTATTTAGCGCAACGGATTCCTCTGTACCCGTACCTACAATAGGAGCCTCCGGTTTTACTAACGGCACGGCTTGAGACATCTGCTGGGTTGCCACCAAAGACCTGTTCACATCGTCGTGCGACAAAAAGGGAATAAGCCCCGCGGAAATACCTACAATTTGTCTTGGAATAAGATCCATGTACTCCATGTTGTCAACGCCTCTAATTAAAAACTTGTCGCCTTTACGCATAGATACGCGCTCATCCAAAACATAACCTTTTTCATCCAGGGTGGCGGACGCGTCAGCAATATTAACTTTATCCTCGTCATAGGCCGCCAAATACACAACTTCATCCGTCACACGCATTTTGCCGTTTTCATTGACAACTTTTCTGTAAGGTGTTTCCAAAAATCCATAGTCGTTAACCACCGCATACTGCGTCATATAAGTAATAAGTCCAATGTTTGGACCTTCCGGCGATCTAACAGGGCAAATTTTGCCGTAATGCGTGTAGTGAACATCTCTAACCGCCATGCTTGCCCGCTCTTTAGTAAGTCCGCCGGGACCCATTAATGACAAACGCCTGGTGTGATCCAATGAAGTCAATGGATTTTGTTGGTCGTGCTGTTGGGAAAGTTGACCAGTAGCAAAAAAACTGTGGACTTTGGATGCTACGATTCTAGTAGAAATAAGCACGGACGGCTCCGGCATCTCGTCCCTGGGATGCAGGCTCATACGCTCCTTAACATTGCGCTCAAGTTGCAAAAAGCCAATTCTAATTTGATTTTGCAGAAGCTCTCCCATGGACTTAACCCTCCTATTGGCTAAGTGGTCAATGTCGTCCGACACCGCAACCCCATTATTGATTTCAATTACCCGAGCAATAATTTTAAGCAAGTCCTCTTGGAACATTAGCCAGTGCTTGTTGTCATTGGGCGTGTCCAAATTAAGTTTTTGGTTAAATTTAAACCGACCTACCTTACCAAGCGAATATCTGCGCGGGTTAAAAAACATGGAGTGGACCAAAGCTTTAGCATTATCCAACACCAACGGCTCACCCGGTCGCATCTTTTTATATACCTCCAAGCAGGCTTGGTCGTAATCGCCGGAAGGATCTCTTGCTAAAGTTGCGTCTATGTAGCTTAATTCCGGATCATTGTCCACATCTTTAAATGCCTCTTTAATTTGGTCATTAGTAGTCAAACCGTAAATCCGGAGTAAAGAAGTAATGGCAAGTTTTCTGCGCCTATCGATTTTTACGCTAATAATGCCTGTTCGGGAAGTTTCAATTTCTAGCCAAACGCCATTTTTAGGCAAAA
Organism: uncultured Candidatus Saccharibacteria bacterium; assembly: GCA_964490125.1. Classification (GTDB taxonomy): domain Bacteria; phylum Patescibacteriota; class WWE3; order UBA101185; family UBA10185; genus JBBAAW01. Next base: position 16,094 of record CAZBAJ010000001.1, on the reverse strand, counting down.
CTTTGGCGCCCCCAAGCGTCGCTCCGGTAATGGGGGAAACCTCACTGGTAAACAACACACCTTCCGATCTAGTCAACTGGCTGACCACTACCCGCTCCACACCATTTATAATAAAAGTACCGCGTTCGGTCATTACGGGAATGTCGCCCATATAAATGTTTTGGGTTTTTTCTTTTTTCTCAATGGTATCTTTTAGGGTAGCCTTTAAATACCAAGGCATGTCGTAAGTGCGACCGGTAAAAAAGGCGTTGTCTTTAGTGATACTGGGTTTTTCAAAGGTAGGACTGTGTAATTGCAACACCCAACCCCGCCCGGAATAGTCTTCAATAGTGCCAACTTCATTCAAAACCTCGTCCAAACCTTCTTGCAAAAGCCACTGGTAAGATTTAGTTTGTACACCTGTTAAATCTTTTAGAGGCAAAACTTCTCTTCGTTTTGAAAAATCGTATCTCATTATTATTTAGTTAAAAAGAAATAAGCACGACTTCCCCGTGCGCTGGCGGGTAGCTTATCATACTTAATTTTTGCTGTCAACATTAACAAAACCCGCTTTTGCAGGTGGCCAAAACCTGTAAACCACCTTGCCTAAAATCCTCTCTTTGGGTACCAACCCAAACGCCCGCGAGTCCAAAGATTTCTCGCGGTTGTCACCTAAAACCAAATAATTGCCGTCTTCAATCTTAAACGACCGCCCATCCTTTATTTTAACCCCACCTATGGTACAAATCCCGTCGGACAAATAATCTTCCTCGTACAAAAAACTTTCCTCACCGGATTTTATGTATACCTTACAGTCCACAATTTTTACCACATCCCCGGGCATACCCACAATCCGCTTGATGTAGTCTATATTATCATTTCCGGGCGGGTGAAGTACAACAATGTCGCCTCTTTTGTACGACTTAAAAAACCGCGTGACTTTTTCCACCAAAATCCGCTCGCCGGTGTAAAAATTGGGTTCCATACTAGAACCCACCACCATTTCCGGAAAGGCGACTGTAGAGTAAATAACAAGAATAACAATGACGGAGCTAACCAAAGTTTCCATCATTTCCAAAAAAAAGCTCTTCCCGCTTTGGTCCTGCTTTTTAGTACTGTCGGCTTTAGCATCCCCGCCAATGGAAGTAACGGATTTATTGAATAACGGCATTTTTTAATAATAGCATGAAAACAAATTAAGGCGCCTCTAAAATTCCCGCCACCCGCAAACTACATGGTTGCCTCGTTCGTGTATTCCCTGCCCGCCGTACACAACGCTGGTCTTCACAGGCGTCTCGGATAAAAATCTATAACTTTCTAGGTTAGCAAAATATTCCAAAGCTATGGTCTGACCGTATTTTACTTCAATAGCTTCTGTTATATTTCCAGCTTCCAACAATATATCAACCTCTTTATTAGATTTGTCTTTCCAAAAATATAGATCGGCGGTTAGTTCAAAATTGGCTTTTCGTTTTACATATTCAGAAAATACATAGGATTCAAAAATACTTCCGATTAGCGGGTGGTGTGCCAATTCTACGGTGCTTTTTATGCCAAGCAGAGCGCATACTAATCCGGTATCAACAAAATGGACTTTGGGTGCTTTAACTACCCTCTTATTCCAATTGTTATAATATGGCGGAAGTATCCTAATTATGTAACTTGCCTCCAGTATAGAAATCCACGCTTTTGCTGTGGGTGCACTTATTCCAGCGTCGCTTGCTAATGAAGCCATGTTCAAAATCTGCCCCGTTCTACCTGCCAACAAAGCCATAAAATTTCTAAACGAGGACAAGCTATCCACAGTCTTTATGTCCCTAACATCGCGTTCCAAATAAGTCAAAATATAATTTCGATACCACATCACTGGGTCCAAATTTTCGTCGTAAATCTTGGGGTAGAAACCTTTAAATAACTGGGACACTAAATCGGGTTCAGTTAGGTTCACGCTTGCTAACTCGTTTAGCGTAAGTGGCAACAGGTTGGCTACAAACACCCTACCGGCAAGAGACTCGGAGACTTTTGCGGAAAGTAATAGGTTCTGGGAGCCGGAAATTACATACTGTCTGTCTTTGTCCTCATCTACATTTCCCTGCATGTATGCAAGTAAATCAGGTACATACTGCACTTCGTCCACAATCATGGTTTTAGCCTGATTTAAAAATCTTCTGGGATCTGTTTTGGCAAATTCCCTAATGTCGGGATATTCTAAATTGGCATACAAATAACCCGGATACAGGCTTTTAATTAGCGTTGTTTTGCCTGACTGTCTGGGTCCTGTTACAGAAATCACCGGGTACTTCTCTGCTTTGTTTATAAGTTCTTTAGCTAAGGTTCTTGCTATCATACTGGCAGTTTATACCTTACTTGGACAAATGTAAAGTCCAATTTTATATTTGTCCAGAGGGGCGTTTAACCTTGTTGTAACGGCGTTAACAGCTGGACAAAAAACCAGAAAGTGCCAAAAGGGTGGGGTACTAAACCAGAGGGACGGCGTCGGAAACATCCTCTTGATTCGGAAACTCCGTCCTTAATTTCTCAACATCGGATTTATCCATCTCCCAACCAAAAGCTCCAAGATTCTCGTCCAGATGACTTTTATCTCTTGTCTTAGATAAAGTCACAACATTGTTCTGGCTAATTAGCCAATTTATGGCTATCTGACTTGGTGTTTTATTGTATTTGTCGCACATATCCTTCAAAATAGCGGGCGTTTCAGCTAAAAGAACCCCCTTCTGCAAAGGTCTCCACGCAATAAACATAACATCGTTTTCCTGACAATATCTCAACAGTCCCTTTCTTTCCGCTTCCCTATATTTAAGGTTTAAATGTAGCTGGTTAGCTACAATCTTAGACTCGGAACATTTTTGGGCTTCGACAAATCTTTCTACAGTAAAATTGCTCACGCCGATATTTCTAACCAAGCCTCTTTTTAACAACTCATTCATAGCTTTCATACTTTCCTGAATGGGTATTTCCAAACTAGGCGCGTGGATCAAAAAAAGATCGAGGTAAGCAGTACCTATTCTCTTTAAACTTTCTTCAGCTGACTGGATTAAATCGTTGTGTTTAAGTTTTGTTCTACCGACTTTGGAAACAATAAACAATTTATCACGGTCGTAACCCTTTATTGCCTGCCCCAACAATTCTTCCGAATGACCCGCTGCGTAATTTTCTGCCGTATCCAAGTGGGTAACCCCACGATCTATTGCGTATCTAATCGCATCGATGTCGGCTTTATCGTCGTTTAGTGGATCGGCTTCCTTTCTTCCGCCCATCTGCCAAGTTCCCAAACCGTAAACAGGCATTTCAAAACCACACTTCAATTTCTTTGTAGGTATTTCCATGGGAACATTATACACACTGAAAAGCTGTCTTGGAATATGTACTGATAAAATAAAAATTAGAAATACCCACTCTTAAACACCTTTGAAGAAGGTTCGTTTTACGGGTTTCTTGAACGAAGGTGGTAACTTTTCGTCCGCAATGTCCCTAATTTGGGAAATTTTTCTATCTACTTCATCCTCCGCCTTAGATTTAAAATCCTCGGCGCGGTCTTTAAAATTTTCCGTTCTGGATTCAAAGTCCCTAAGTGCGTCGTCCGCCCTGTGCTTTAAATCCTGCGCTGTGTCTTCTGCTTTTAGTCTAAAATCTTCCGCTTTTACTTTTAATTCTTCCACTTTAATTTTAGCTTTGCCTTTTACTTCCTCAAACTCATCTTTTGCCGTGTCTACCGCGTCGCCAACATACGGCTCTACTTGCTTCCACGCCTGTTTTACCATTTTTCTGCCTTTTTTAGTCGACAAAAATACTCCCGCACCGGCCCCAATTAAAGCACCCAAACCAAAACTAACCGCCGATGAATTTTTATTGTCGTTACACATTTATTTTTCCTCCTTATCCCACAAACTAACAATGGATTTAACACTCTTTGCTGCTTTAATTCCCCGCACTGCCCCGTCCACCAAACTCATAATGCTACTAACCGGGCGTTTAACGGAATCCGTAACCTGCTGGGCGTCGTCCAAAATTGAATTAGCTTTTTGAATAGTTAAACGGAAATCTTTTAAAACAAAAATTACATACACACTAACCACAATGGCAGAACCAGTAAGCAAAGCGACCAATATTACAAAGGCAAGTTGAATATCCATAGGCAGTAGTTTGAGTATTTCATTACTCGGGTAGATTGTCAATAAAATCTAAATCCCTGTTATTTCCGTTTGACGATATTAAAACTTGGCGATCTCTACCCGCTTCCTGCGCGGAAATTACGCCATTTTCCTGAAGTTGATCCATAATTCTGGCAGCCCTAGCGTAACCAAGAGACAGCCGGCGTTGTAAAAAGGAGGTGGACGCTTTGCCGGTAGTTATAACCACATCTTTAGCTTCTTCGTATCTTTCGTCTACCTCTTTACCGTCTATTGTAGCCCCGGACTTTTTTTCTTCATCCGGAGTATCCAAAACTTCTTCTTTATAATCCGGAATAAAGCCGGTATTTCTTAACCAGTCCACCAGTTTGCCAATTTCCCCATCGCTAATCCAACAACCCTGAATTCTAATAGGCTTTGCGACATCGGGCGGAACAAAAAGCATATCCCCTCTACCCACTAATTTTTCTGCGCCGGCTTGGTCAATAATAACCCGCGAGTCTACTTGGGAAGTAACATTAAACGCAGCGCGACAAGGAATATTAGCTTTAATAACACCTGTTAAAATATCTGTGGACGGGCGTTGGACGGTTAAAATCATATGAATACCCGTAGCGCGGGAAAGCTGACTTAGTCGCACAATGCTGTGCTCCACCGATGCCGGATCTACTACCATTAAGTCGGCCAGCTCGTCTACCATTATAATAATGTGCGGTAGCGCCTGAAAACCCGATTTTTCATTATAGGAGTCTATGTTGCGGGCGCGGGCTTTTTCAAACAATTGATACCTCCGGGTCATCTCGTTAACCGCCCATCTAAAGGCACTGGGGGCTTTTTCCATGTCGGTAATGACCGGGGAAATTAAATGTGGAATACCATTATAATTAAGTAGCTCTACTCTTTTGGGGTCGATTAAAATAAATTTGACTTCTTGCGGACTAGCCCGATACAAAATGGAAAACAAAATAGAGTGCAAAAATACTGATTTGCCCGAACCCGTAGCACCCGCCACTAACAAGTGAGGCATTTTGGCTATGTCGTAAGTACGCACCATACCACCAACATCTTTGCCCAGGCCCACGGAGATTTTGGACTTCATGGCCTTCATTTGGTCGCTGTCCAAAATATCCTTAAAATAGACAAAACTTTTTATTAAATTAGGGACTTCCACACCAATAGCATTGCGCCCGGGAATAGGAATTTCTAACCGCACGGAACCAGTTGGGGACTCAAGCGCCATGGCAAGATCTACCTGCAAATTGTTAATTTTGGCAATCCGGGTGCCTGGCGGAACACTGTAGGCGTACTGGGTAACGGTTGGTCCAACATTGTAGCCTGCCTGATCCACGCGAATGCCAAAACTTTTTAGGGTTTCCTCTATGGTTTTTTGTCGGCGTTTGACTTCGTTGGTGTCAAAGGTGGTATGAGGCGCTTCTACCAACAGGTCGTGGGGCGGGTATTCCCAAACCTTATTGGAATAAGGCAGACTGCTTGGATCTTTTTCCGTTGGGGCTAAAGTGGTAAGCTCCGTTTTACCCTTGTCCGTTGTTATTAAAGCTCCGTTTAGTTTTTGCGACGCGGGTTCGGACGGCGGGGGTAAAATCTCCACTGGGCTTGTTTCTTGTGCGACTTCTTTAGACGCGACTGATTTTGGTTCCTCATTTATAACCACTGCGTCGGCCTCTATAATAGTAGCGGGTACGGTGGAGATTGCGGTTTTGGCTAAAGCGGGCAACTTTAATCCTAAATTTGGCATTTTAACACCTTTTATTTTGTCGACCAGATTATTAACAAACTCAATTACCCGTTCGGTGGAAATGTCGCTAAGCAGTAGCACACCGGCAAGCAAAATAAAGCCAAAAACAAAAAAGGCGCCGTAGGTGCTAATGGCATCGGAAAGCCCTTGAGAAAGTTTATAGCCGATAAGTCCCCCACCGTCGCCCCTAACTGCCACCTTGTACGCCTCTTTGCCGGAATAAAATACATGCAGTAAGGCGGACGACGAAATTGCTACCGCCAAAATGCCAATAAAAATCCGCGCCTGCAAAAGTCGCCACCTAAAACCTACTAATAATAAACCGGAAAATAAAAAGAGGAGCGGAATTAAATACGCGCTGTAACCAAAAAATCTTCGATAAACGGCGTTAATGGTACTGTTGACGGAGTAGTCGGGCAGAACAAACGCCACATACGATAGGGCGGAAAAGAAAATAAAAAAGATCCCTACAATGGATTTAAAGGTATCCGCTTTTAGCTTAAATTTTAACGACTTTTTTCGTCCTCTAGGCATTACGGATATAATACCATTTTCTGGGAGTAACTCTAAACCACAATCGAGTGGACTAGTACCAATGGTGTGGCACCGGTTTCTTTTTGGAGATATTGTTGGATTTCCCGCTCTAGTTTAAAACGCAAGTGACCCCAATCGTCGCTTTTGGCTATGTGTTTTTCAAAGGCTTTTGTTACAAACTGGGTCGACTTGTCCAAAAGTTCTTTAGACTCCTTTACAAACACAAAGCCTCTAGTAACCGCCTCTACTTTGCCCACCAACTTCTTTTTATCTTTGGACACCGGCAGAATGACCACAAAAACACCGTCGTTAGCTAGTCGTTGGCGGTCTTTTACAACAGTTTCGTGGATTTCACCTTCCCCATTTTGTCCTACCATAATAAGCTCTGTTTCTATTGTGGGACCTTTTTTAGCTTGACCGTTTTCAAAGATTACGGACTCGCCCTCACGCGATTCAAAAACCGATTTTTCTGTGTAACCTAAGGCCTCTACCATGTTGGTGTAAGCACGCATTTTAGAAACGGTTCCGCCAATAGGAATAAAATATTTTGGCCGGGCAACACTGGCAACAGTAATTAAATCCCCGCGCGGGCCATGACCAGAAACATGCAAATTTTCCTGAATAGCGCCGTAAATAACCTCCGCGCCTTCAAGAGTCAGCGTATCAATAAGTCGCTCAACATCTTCTCTTACACTTGGCGGACTGGGGTCAGCGGAAAAAATTACCACCGCATCTTTCTGCAACTGTATATTGTCGTGCTGATTACGAGCTACCCTATCCAACGCGGAACCCTGTTGACCGTAACAGCCGGCAATAATATATACCAATTCATTTTTGGCAAAGCTTGACGCGTCTTTATCGGACACAAAAATATCCTTGTCGTAATTAACATAACCTAAATTCATAGCAACCCGCATACTTTGGTCTATGGACCGACCTGCTAAAACGATTTTACGATTATGCTTTAGCGCAGCGACAATAATTTGGTGCATTCTGGAAATGTTTGACGAGATGGTGGTTATAAGCATTTGCCTGCCTTCTTTTTCTTCAAAAAGATCGCCAAAAGTATCGTTTAGAGTTTGTTCCGACTTTGAGTAGCCTTCCGTAGTCGCCCCCAAACAGTCAGACAGTAAACACAAAACCCCGTCATCCCCGTAGCGGGCAATTTTTCCAAGGTCAATAGGCTGGTCTAATACCGGCGTCCAGTCAATTTTATAGTCCGCCATGTGCAAAACCGTGCCTTGAGGCGTAGTAATAGCTAAACCCATGGAACGCGGAACGCTGTGGTTAATTCTAAAAGCCGACACCTTAAAATTGCCAATCTGGACATCTTTGGTAGTAGGGTCAAGCGTGTTTAGAGAAATGCCGGTAAGTTTTTCGTCAAATTTTTCTTTAAGTCTGTCCGTTAGAAAACCCAAAACAAGTTGGGACGAATAAATTGGTACATTAACTTCCTGCAATAGGTAAGGTACCGCGCCCAAATGATCCTCATGTCCGTGGGTTATAAACAGCGCTTTAAATCGGTGGGAGTTTTCTTTTAGATAGGTAAAATCCGGCAAAACTAGATCCACACCACGCATATCGGAATCGGGAAAGCCTATCCCACAATCAACCGCGATAATATCGTCGCCACAATCATAAACGGTTAAATTTTTGGTGACATTTTCTGTACCACTTAAGGTTATTATTTTAAGCGCGGGCTTGCCGGCATTAGAGTCGTATAATTGCATAGCTATATAAGTCTTTGTTGACCGTCTTTCTCGTTGTCGTACGGTTGCTTGTTCCCTTTCTCCAAATTTGTCGACATATTTAGTTTACCCTGTTTTAGATTTTTTGTAAGGGCTAAATTTGCCAAAACCGCCGGAATTTTTAAAAAATCGTTTTCTAGGTCTTTATACATTTGTGGACTTCTTAAAGCAGCCGCCGGGTGATAAACGGGAAAAACGCTAAACTTGGCAGTTTGAATCAAATTTCCTTTATCACGGGATATTTTACCATCACTATAAAAGTGTGACAAGGCAAAGCGACCAAGTGTAACAATAAGTTTGGGCGACATGATTTTTAGTTGCTCGGCAAGGTAAGGTTGACAGGCTAGGATTTCGTCGGGGAGCGGATCGCGGTTTTGGGGCGGGCGGTGCTTAATAATATTGCCAATCCAAACATCTTCCCGCTTGTAACCGATTTTTGCAAGTAAGGTTTCCAAAAGTCGCCCCGCCCGCCCCACAAAAGGTCGACCGGTTTGATCTTCGGTTTCTCCTGGCGCCTCACCTATAAATACAAGTTGGCTATTGGGATTTCCCTCACCGGGTACGGCATTTGTGGCGGTTTTATAAAGTCGACACTTGGTGCAACTTTTAATACTCTTCTCAATTTCTTTAAGTAAAAACTCTTTATCCATTGATTTAATTACCAATCGACCTGGGCCTATTTTGGCAAATATTCCTTTAGGTTTGACGCGTTTATAGTAACACTAGTCGACTTGCCTTCCACAATCTCTTTGGCGACTTTTCTACAAATAGCGTCAAGCGTACGATTTAAACTTCTAATGCCGGAATCAAACCCAAATGGTCGTACAATATTTGGCCACAAATCCGGGTCAATTTTAAGCTCCTCCGGTTGAAGCCCTGATTTAGCAACGACTTTAGGAAATAAATAATCCCTAGCGATAGCAATTTTTTCCGGATCGGTGTACGAAGTAAGCTTGATGATCTCCATCCTGTCCATAAGCGCGGTGGAGAGTGTACCTAAATTGTTAGCAGAACAAATAAACATGACATCGCTAAGGTCGACGGGAAAGTCCACATAATGATCTCTAAACTCGATGTTTTGCGCGGGATCCAAAATTTCCAAAAGCGTTGCCATAACATCAGCCCGCAAACCCGATTCGCCGGAAGCTTTTTCAATTTCGTCAAGCAAAATTAGCGGATTTTTCACTTGGGTTTTAATAAGCGCTTTAATAATTTGCCCCGGTTCTGCCTCCGGATACACTTTACTTCGTCCACGCAACTCCAAAACGGAACCTATAGCGCCCATAGCGATACGCACAAACTTGCGACCCATCGCCTCTGCAATGGAAATTGCCAAAGTAGTTTTACCAATACCCTGGAGCCCTACAAACAGCAAAATTGGCGAGCGCGCCACCGCGTCCTCCCCCTGGCGTTGCATCAGTTTCATCGTCGCCAAATATTCTAAAATTCTTTCTTTGGTAGTTTCCATGCCAAAGTGATTTTTGTCCAACAACTTTTTTGTTTCTGCCAAGTCCAGTTGATCTTTAGTTGTAACCACCCAAGGAATTGACGACACGGTGTCCACATACCGAGAAATATTGTCAAACTGCTCCGCGTAACCACCGGTTTGCGCCATGCGGTTAAGCCGATTCAGCATTTTGTCTATGCGCTCCCGTAACTCTTTTGGCATGCCCTCAACTTTGGCGACTTTTTGGGCTAGCGCGTCTAGTTCTGCAAATTCAAATTTTTGTGGCTGACTTGTGAGGATGGACTTATCGAACATAACGCTTTTGTCGGACTTAGCTAATTTTATTTCTGGCATGACTTGATTATAGAGGACTGATTACTTTATAACAACACAAAGGGTAAATCTGTCCCTACCTGCTAAAAGATCTTGGGCGACGGGGGCGGTCGCGGTCACCGCCAAAATCGCGTGGAGGTCTATTTGTAGACCTGCGTCCGTCATCAGGATATCTAGTAAAGGAAGAAGACCTGCGACCGCCCCCGCTTGGTCGCTCACTTGGCACATAACCCGGTTCTAGAGCTTTTTTGGAAAGAGAAATTTTACCGTCCATACCAACGCCAATAACTTTAACTTTAACCGGATCGCCTTCTTTAATTACCGACCTGGGGTCACTTATAAACTCGCCGGACATCTCGCTAACATGTAACAAACCATCTTTACCCGGTAAAATGTTTACAAAGGCACCAAAATCCACAACCTCCCGCACCGTGCCGTCATAAATTTCTCCCACCTCAACCTCCTTAACAATACCTAAAATCATTTCTGTAGCCAGTTTTACTTTTTCTTCATCATTACCAGAAACCGCAATGTTACCGTCGTCCTCAATACCCAAAACACAACCCGTTTTTGCTTCAATCTCTTTTATAGTCTTACCACCGGAACCAATAACCATACCAATCTTTGCCGGGTCAATTTTTACCGACATGACTTTTGGAGCGTACTTGCTAACTTCTTGCCGTGGTTTGGCAATGGTCTGCTCCAATAAATCTATTACTTTTAACCTAGCCTCGCGCGACTGTTCAAAAATCTTTGGCAATAAGTGCATAGGAATTCCTGGCAACTTCATATCACTTTGGATTGCTGTAACGCCTGTGCGAGTGCCTGTCATCTTAAAGTCCAAAAACCCAAACGCGTCTTCCATATAAGCCAAGTCCGTTAAAATAACATGCTTGGTAAAATCATCGTTGGTAATAAGACCTACGCCTACGCCACCAACAATGTCTTTAATAGGTACGCCGGCATCCATTAAAGCTAAGGTAGAACTGCAGGTTGACGCCATAGAGCTGGATCCGCTGGACGACAAAGTTTCTGACACTAAAATTATCATGTACGGAAACTCATCCTGCTCCGGAATTACCGGTCTTAAAGCTTTTTCCGCCAGCATTCCATGACCAATTTCCCTGGAACCCGGACTACCCGTCCTACCAGTTTCTCCAACGGAAAACGGTGGAAAATTATAATAATGGATAAACCTCTTTGTGCGCTCGCCGTACATATTTTGAATAAACAATTCTAAAGAAGTTGACCCTAAAGTTGCCACAGTCAAAGTTTGCGTGACACCTCTAAAAAATAGCGCGCTCCCGTGGGTTCTTGGTAAAACGCCCACGCTTGCCTCCAACGGACGAATTTCCAAAGGTCCACGACCATCCGGGCGCTTATTTTTATCTAATATAGTTTCTTGCAAGATGTGTTTCTCCACCTCGTCAAATGCTCTTGCCAAGTCGCTCTTTTTATACTTACCCGCAAATTTTTCAAATAACTCCGCTTTTAGCAATTCTTGTCGCTCTTTTATCTTTAATTTGTCAAATGCCTGATCCATCATTTCCGCCACTCTATCCTTTATTAAGGCTTTAACCTCGTTAAGCATTTCTGGGTCAACCTTTTTGGAAACATAAACATACTTTTCTCCGTTTGGATTAACCACTTCAGCAAAGTCGTTAATTAGCGCAACCACAGGTTCTAAATTATCGCGGGCAAAATCGATAGCGCCTAAAACTTTTTCCTCCGGCAATATGTCGATTTCTGCCTCCATGGCAAGGTATTTTCTATCCTCACCGGCAAAAGAAACCATCATGTCTATTTTGGTATCCGGTTTGGTTTCATACACCGGCGGACACAAAACATAAGCCCCGTCCACAAAACCCACCCGAGCAGAAGTCATGGGACCACGCCAAGGAATCTTTGACGCATGCAGACAGGCAGAAACGGCAATCATGCTTAAAAACTCGGGGTCGCTGTGTGGGTCTAAAGATAAAACGGTACAGGTAACCTGAACCTCATCCATATAATCACCGGGAAAAAGCGGACGAACGGCATGGTCAATAAGTCGCTTGACAATTACCGCGTCATCCGTGGGTCTACCGTCCCTTTTTACAAACCTGGAAGACTTTATTTGTCCACTGGCGTAGAGTTTTTCTTCGTAATTAATAGTGAGCGGGAAAAAATCTATATCCGGGTTGGGTGCGCCACTAACGGCGGTTGCCAAAACTACTGTGTCGCCAAAACTTGCCTTAACCGCCAAGTCAGCCTGAATAGCCAATTGACCTGTTTCTAACACAAGCTTTTTGCCCGCAAAGTCAATTTCTTTTTTTATAATGTTAGTCATACTTTTGTGGAAGACACTTGCACCCGTTTATTTTTTGGGTTCTTTTTTGCCCTTTTTGGTGGTTTTTTCAAACCTGTCAGCATCTTTCTTTTTTAAATAAGTCATTAGCCTGCGCCTCTTACCCACCATTTGCAAAAGCCCCCGCCTAGAAGAATTATCTTTTTTGTGGACTTTTAAATGCTCCGACAAAGTGTCGATTTTATGCGTAAGCAAGGCTATTTGGACCTCCGGCGAGCCGGTGTCTTTTTCATGCAAAGCACTCTTTTTTATTAAAACCTGTTTATCTTCTCTTTTCATCGTCATAATCTTACGGGAGAGAGTCTAGCAGAAACTCTGGCGCTTTTCAAGCGTTTTACAAATATTTGGCAATATTCCTGTTGTGCTCATCTAAAGTAACCGCGTAGTGTGTAACGCCAGCAGAATCCGTAAGATAATAGTAATAATTGGTTACCTTGGGATTTGTCACCGACTCTATCGCGCTTAACCCCGGGCTACAAATTGGCGTGGGAGGAAGTCCCGCTACCTTTCTGGTGTTGTAGGGCGACTCGCTTGCCAGATCGTCCACCGTAAGCTCTTTTGGCCACCAAGTCTTTTCTCCATTTTCCACCTTTGGCGCAACTGCATATTGTGTGGTCGCATCCGCCCCTATAAGTCCATCTTCCTTAAACCGCTTAAGTAAAATCCCCGCTACAACTGCTCTATCCTCCAGCGTCTGAACTTCTCGCTCAACAATGGAAGCTAAAATAACCGCCTGCTCTTCACTTAGTCCAACCTTAGCAAGCCTCTCTGCCGTCAACACATCCGCCGTTCTAGCTACAAAATTATCTCGCATAGCCTCAACCATAGTTTCCTCGTCCACATTTGCGTTAAACTCGTAAGTGTCCGGAAAAAGTCTACCCTCGTACTGCCTTGCCTGCTCCAAAAACTTGTCGTACCCAATATTATTAAATTTATTAGATGCTTCCTGGGCAACCTCCTCCACCCGCCAACCCTCTAAAAAGGTCACTTTCATGTCGTCACGCCCTTGCTGAAAAAGCACCGTAAGATTTTTAACGCTACAACCCGCCGGAATTCTGTAAGTACCCGCCTGCAACTTTGCCTGCAAATTATTAACAAGTGTGTAGACATTAAACAGCGTTTTGGAATTTATTAAGCCTTCGTCATACAGCCTTTGGGATATTGACGACACACCCTCGCCCTTTTCTATTACAAACACCTTTTCTTGGGTACATTGGGCTGGTCGGTTCAGTGCGACATTATAATAGGAATACAAAAGCGCGGGCAAAACTATTAGTACGACAAGGGCGGCGATACACAGATATAACGGCTTCTTTTTAGGATCCAGCTTGTGAAACTTTTTTTCGTCGACAATTGACTGGGTTTGATTTTCTGCCATGTGGAACATTATAGCTTAAATTTTTGGATGGGGTATAATTCGTTAATGTTGTACAGAAATGTGTCGGCTTTTATCACTCATAACAGCAAACTACTGATGCTCCATCGCGATAATATTCCAACTATTACTGACCCAAACAAATGGAGTGTTATTGGAGGAGGCGTTGAAGAAGGCATTCGGAGAGAAATAAAAGAGGAGTCAAATTTAAATCCAAGAAATCTAAGATACTTGGGGCGACTTGATTTTGGGGATCATGAAGTCTATTGCTACACAGCAAAACTCGATGACGATGAAGTCAGAGAGATTAAGTTGGGAAACGAAGGCTCAGAAATCAAACTTGTCTCTTATGATGAATTGCAAACCCTACCTTTGGCTAAAAACCTGCAATTTTACTTGGAAAAATATCCCCAAAGCGCTAAAAAACTTATGCACGGTGAAGAGATGTCCGCAAAGGATTTGGGCTTGCTTTAAACAAGTCGCACTCCTCTGTGTTTAGCGGGTGTGCGCAGGACGATCCTGTTTTAACTACACAACCTATAGTTTTACAAATCTAGCTTCTTGGCGTAAAATAGACCCATATAGCACATCGGCTATAAATTTTGACAATCTAGTAAAGGAGCTTTCCCATGCCTATCGTTACCTTGAAACCGAACAACGCGAAGGCCGAAGCCCTACTGGTGGAACTTGCACCAAGACTCCTGCCGGATCTCAAGGATTGCGTACACGCGTATTGGCGTGCCCAAAACAGACATCATCGTCCGCATTCTGAAGTGTGACATCTTGTTGGACGACCCGACTTCCGCGGATGTAGATGTGTGGGTGGAAACCAACCCGAATCCGAGGCTGGAAACCTACGCGGATACGCTGCGCGACATGCTGGTGGCCTACTGGGCGAAAGACACAGACAGCCGGCTGAACGCCGAGTTCTGGGTCCGCTTCGTGGCCGGATCGTGGTGCGTCACTGAGAAGCACACTGGTCAAGTACTAGACAAGGAGGATATGGGACATGCCTAAATCAGCGAACAAGGAGGATGTCGCGGCAACGGTCTTAGCATGCACAGGCTGGATAAGTAAAAACCGTCCTTACCTCACGGGCGGGATGCTGTTGTCGGCAACCTACATGGTCCAAGAAAAGGATGGAGACCACTATGCCACAATTAGCGTGCAGGGACCGAGAGGTTATGAGTATTTTACTTTCAGGGTCAACCTGAAAAACGGCCTCGTAAGGCTACTGGACGAACACGAGTAAACAGGAGGACTGTATGCCATTCCCAACTGTGTACGGTATTCCTCGGGGTACAAGCACCGGGCTTTTGGAACGGTTGCGACGCAACATCGTAAAAACCGTATCGGACACGATGCAAGTCCCACAGAACTGGGTGCGTCCACTTTTCGTGGCGGACTTGCTAGACGGCCCAGAGAGTTCGGTGGATGGTGCAAACACCATCTATGCCCGTCTTGACACAGCCGTGTTCCACGACAAAGCTGAGGTTGGCGAGATCGCACGCTATGTTACGGCTTCTCTGGCCAAGGTGATCTGGGACGCATTCGAGGGTCGATACGAAGTGGAGGTCTTCATCGGCGACCTGAACCCCGAATGGAAAACGCTCCTGGACGCCCGTAGTGACTACCCTGAACGCCTGTTGGCCGGATAGCCACTACACCGAGCAAACGCACTGGTTCACCGCGATCACATCGCGAGACGGGAACCGGTGCGTTTTAGTATTTGTTGGGAAATATCATAGCTTCAATAAACAATAATCAACTAGATTCAAAGTGGCGTGGGTACGGGACCCCAAATCTCCGGTTAAAGCCTGTTCTAGCTTTTTTGTAAAATCATTTGGTAGAGTATTTAAAGTCGGTAAAAGTCGTAAAGCAGAAGAACTTGCTGGTACAGGCATTTTGTTTATTTCAAAAAACGCTTGGACGATTTTCCAAAGTACATTGGAAACCTGATATCCCAACTTTAACCTGTCGCCAGCTTGTTGAGCCGATATAATTTTTATCCTAACACTGGTAAGCCATTTCTTAAGTTGATGGGAATGATCGGAAGTATAATTTTCAATAACCTCTTTTGCCAAGTCCTTAAGTTTGTGTAGACAGCCCGACTTGTCGAACAAGGTTTTTGCTTCTAAATATTGGTAAACTTCCATCGGCTGGCTTTTCATTTTTTCCATAAAACCAGAAAGATCCGACTTTTTAATTTCCACCGCAATCCCGTCGTCAACACGCTCTTCGTAATATTTTTCTTGTGGATCTTTTGTAATCAGGATTAAATCCAAATCGGAAGTAGGGGTGTAATCGCCCCTAGCAACACCGCCAACTAACAAAAGCGCCAAAATAGAGTCGTCCTGCTCGTATTCATTCGGTAGTGTCAAGAGGTCTGTGTAAACCCCCTTTCTTCTTGTTTTGGGTAGCGCC